>NZ_JBEZEB010000017.1:0-152679 GCF_040648615.1 Catellatospora sp. NPDC049111
ACCTGGCTGGGAACCCCTCCCCCCCCCCCCCCGATTATAAACGAGTTGGGCATATCACAGCGAGGTGTTACATATCCTTCTCTTTCTATTAGCCCAACGTCTGTGTAAGGCGGGGGGTGGGTCAGACCGTGAACCAGGTGCGGAGCTGGGTGGCGGCCTGGGTGAGGGCGCGGCGGCCGGCGTCGAGTTCGCCGCCCATGCAGAAGAAGCCGTGCACCATGCCGTCGTATCGGGTCAGCGTCACCGGCACGCCCTCGCGCCCGAGCCGGCGGGCATACTCCTCGGCCTGGTCGCGCAGCGGGTCGTACTCGGCGGTGACGACCAGGGCCGGGGGCAGCCCGGCCAGGCTGTCCGCGCGCAGCGGCGAGGCCAGCGGGTTCAGCCCGTCCTCGGGCGTGGCCAGGTAGTTCGCCCAGTACCAGGCGACCGAGGTGGCGTTGAACAGGAACGGGTCGGTGCCCTCGCGCAGCGAGGCGGTGTGCGAGCGGTGGTCGGTGTTCGGATACACCAGCAGCTGCCCGGCCAGCGGCAGGTCGCCGTCCGCGCGGGCCAGCAGGGTGACCGCGGCGGCCAGGTTGCCGCCCGCGCTGTCGCCGCCGACGGCGATGCGGGCCGGGTCCGCACCGATCTCCGCGGCGTTCGCGGCGACCCAGCGCACGGCGGCGTGGCAGTCGTGCACCGCGGCGGGGAACTTGTGCTCCGGGGCGAGCCGGTAGCCTGCGGCGACGACCAGGCAGCCGACCGCGTTGGCGAGGCTGCGGCACACGGCGTCGGAGGTGTCGATGGTGCCCAGGGTCCAGCCACCGCCGAAGAAGTACACCAGCACCGGCAGCTCGCCGCCGAGCACCGGGCGGTAGATCCGGATCGGCAGCGGCCCGCCGGGACCGTCGATCTCGCGGTCGACCACCTCGGCGACCTTCTCCGGGTCGCCGCCGGAGGCCTGGATCGAGGCCAGGTCGGCGGCGCGGGCCTCGTCCACCGACAGCGTGTACAGCTGCGGGGTGTCGCTGGCTTCGCGACGCGCGCGCATCGCCTGGACCTGCGGGTGCAGTGGCATCGGAATCTCCTGCGCTCAGCCGTCCGCGGCGGCGGCGTGGACGAAGTCGGCGTTTCGGGGGTCGGCGAACAGCTCCCGCAGCGTCGGGGCCAGCGGCAGCACCTCGATGTGCTGCCGGAACCAGTCGGCCAGCTCGGTGAGCCGCCGCTGGGCGGTCGCGGCGTCGGCGGTGTGCACGGTGACCTCGCCCATGCGGGCGAACGTGTTCGCCGCGCCGCCCTGCACCCGCATGCCCTTGGGCACGAAGAGCCGGGCGTGCACCACGTCGGGCTGCGCCAGCACCTGCGCCACGGTCGGGCAGCCGAGCACGACTCCCGGACGCAGCGGCAGGAACGTGGAGGCGACGACGCCGTCGCGGACCCGCACCTCGGGCTCGCCGACCGGCCCCAGCAGGGCGCGCACCCCCTCGGCGGCAAGGTCGACGCCGTGCTTGTAGCGGATCTGGTCGCTGATCGGGCCGCCCGCGCGGCGCGCCGCGCACTCGCTGAACACCAGGTCGCCGGTCTCGGACAGGTGGAACAGCTCCATGTGGAAGACGCCGTCGGTCAGGCCCAGCACCCGCAGGGCTCCGGTGATCAGCGGCATGGCCAGGTCGTACGCCTGCTTGTCGGCGACCGGGTCGAGGCAGAAGGTCTGCACCGGCGCCTTCTCCAGCACCGCGCTCAGGCACGGCTGGGCATACCGGCCCAGGCTGAGGAAGCGCAACTCCCCTTCGGACAGCAGGCCGTCGGCGAACCACTCCTCGCCCGCGACGAATTCCTCGACCACGAAGGTGCGCGCGGCGGTGTTGTTCGCGCGGCACTGTGCGCTGATCCGGGCCAGGTCCGCGTCGCCCTCGACGACGAACGTCGACTGCGTCGCCATCCCGGCCACCGGCTTGACCACGGCTTTCGGGAACGGCAGCCGGTAACCGGCAGGCAGCTCGCGGATGTCCTCGATGACCTCGCACGCGGTGACCGGCAGCCCGGCCTCGCGTAGCGCCCGCTTTTGCAGGTACTTGTCGCGGAACAGCGCCACCGTGCCCGGCGGGACGCCCCGCGCGCCGAGCATGGCGGCCAGCGCGGCGGCGGTCATCAGCGCGGGGTCGTCGTAGGCGTAGACGGCGTCGAAGGAGCCGGGGCCGAAGCCCGCCCGCAGCAGGCCGTTGACGGCGGCGTCGAGGCTCTTGTGGTCGTCGACGAACACGGTGCACACGCCGGCGGGCAGCGGCAGCCAGCCGTCCTTGGTGGTCGCGCCGAGCAGCACGGTGGCGTCGACATCGGGGGCGAGCGCGGCCAGGGCGGGCAGGTCCGCACCCACCATCAGCAACCGCATCGGCCGACCGCCTCTCCCCGCCCGCGGCCCACCGCCCGCGGATCGAAGGTCACCGTATCGACGGCGACGGTGGGTGTCCAGAGCACCACCACTCGATACCTACGGATACTTCAATGCCTGCGTTCCTTGCTGGTACAAAGAACCCGACCGGCTTGAGAGGGAGTTCCGTTGTCCATCGCGACACCGCCGTCGCCCTGGCGCACCCGAGCAGCCATCCCCGGCCTGGTCGCCGCGGAGGCGATCTCGGTCATCGGCGGCCGGATGTCCTTCCTCGCGATCCCCTGGCTGGTGCTGGTCACCACGGGCAGCCCGGTCAAGGTCGGCGTGGTGGCGGGCGCGGAGACGCTGGCGTACGTGCTGAGCGGGGTACTGGCCGCGCCGCTGCAGGACCGGATCGGCTCGCGGGCGACCTCACTGCTGTCCGATGTCGGCAGCGCGGTGGTGATGGGCGCGATCGCGCTGACCGGGCAGCTCGGCTTCGGCGTGCTGATCGTGCTGTCCAGCCTGGCCGGGGCGCTGCGGGCGCAGGCCGACCGGTCCAAGAACAACCTGCTCAAGCCGCTGATGGACGCCGCGGGCACGGACTTCACCCGGGTCTCGGCGGCCCGGGAGGGCGTGCTGCGCACGTCCGGGCTGATCGGGGCCTCGGTGGGCGGGGTCGCCATCGCGGCGTTCGGCGCGATCGGGGCGATCTGGGTCGACGCGGCGAGCTTCCTGATCGGCGCGGCACTGGTCGCCTTCTTCGTTCCCGACCCGGCCCGCAAGGACGGCGAGCCGAAGAAACCCGCTCCCGCCGAGCCCTACCTGACCGCGCTGCGCGGCGGGTTCACCTACTTCACCTCCGAGCCGCTGCTGCGGGCGGTGACCGGGATGCTGTTCTTCACCAACCTGTTCAACCAGGCCAGCGCCGTGGTTTTCGTGCCGATGTGGGTGCTGACGGTGCTGGACTCGCCGGTCGCGCTGGGGTCGGTCGCGGCGGCGTACGCCATCGGGATGATCGTGGGCAGTGTCGTGTTCGCGACTCTGGCGCCGTACCTGCCGCGGTACAGCGCGCTGGTCTTCGGGTATTTCGTCGGCGGTGCGCCGCGCTTCCTGGTCTTCGCGCTCAGCGACAACCTGACCGTGATCGTCGTGGTGACCTTCATCAGCGGCATGGTGATGTGCTCGGTGAACCCGACCGTCGGCGCGGTCATCTACCAGCGGGTGCCCGGCCCGATGCTGGCCAGGGCGGGCGGCATCATCATGGCCGTGGCGATGGCCGGGATCCCGCTCGGCGGTGTGCTGGCCGGGCTGGTCGTGGAGCGGCTGGGTTTCGTCAACGGGGTGCTGCTGTCGTCGGTGCTGTACTTCGCGGTCACCCTGACCCCGGTCATCCGGCACCGGGTGTGGCGCGAGCTCAACGACGCCGGGGCGCGCGGCCCGACGGCCGATCCGGCGGTGGCGCTGCCGCGGGGGTACGGGCTGGCCGCGACCGCGCTCGGCCCCCGGGTCACGCTGCGCTACAGCGACGGCGAGTGGACGCTGCACGCCAGGTCGGGGCTGCGCCGGCTGGCCCCGCGACGGGTGCTGCGCGCCAAGACCGCGGCCCACGCGCTGGCACAGCTCGACGCACCGGCGGTGCACGAGGCAGTCCGCGAACTGGCGCGGCACGAGCACGACGGGGCGGGGCGCGAGGCGGCCCGGCTGCGTGCCGAACTCGCCCGGATGGAATTCGCGATGAGTCAGATAAATGTCGGATTGCGGCCCTCTCATCTGCCATGAAAAGCCCGAATTTTGGCTGGTCCATTCACGTATCGACAGACTTAAAGCGAGCATTGCAAGTGCATCGATCTCCTTGCTAGTCTCCGGATTCACCGGGTCCGTCGGGGGCGCACGGCCCAGGTTCCAGCACACTTGCGACACCTGGCGGAGCAAATCATGAGCAATACGGGATGGGCGACCGGCGCGCCCTTGGCGGCGACCCCCGACTGGGTGGACGAGCTCCTGCTCGCCGGAGACGACCGCGACGTCTGCCTCCACTTCGGCTCCCCCGTGGACCGCGCGGCGCTGCGCCACGCCGTCGCCGACCGCGCCGACACGCTGCGCCGGCTCGGCCTGACCCGGGGCGGCTCGATCGCCCTGCGGCTGCCGCCGTCCCTGGCGTACGTGGCGAACCTGCTGGCCGCGTGGCGGATCGGGGCGCAGGTGGCGCTGCTGGACCACCGGCTGACCGCGTACGAGACCGATCGCGCCCTGGACCGGCTGCAGCCGCAGGTCGTGGTGAGCTTCAGCGGCGCCCTGCCGGGCGGGCTGCGCGCCTTCTACGAGGTCACCGACGTCGCCGAGGCCCGCGACGGCAGGCCCGCCGAGACCGGGCACGCCGTGGTGCAGCTCAGCTCCGGCTCCACCGGCCCGTCGAAGGTCATCGCCCGCACCGCGGAGCAGCTGGTCGCCGAGGTCGACCGGTACACCCGGATCGACGGGGTGCCGCTGCCCGGCGAGCGGGTGGTGCTGCTGGCCTCGGTGGTGCACGTGCTCGGCCTGGTCGGCGGCCTGCTCTACTGCCTGCACGCGGGTGTCGAGCTGGTGCTGCCGGAGCGGCTGACCGTGGACGCCATCCTGCGCGCCGTCGAGGCCGGGGACGCGCCGACCACGCTGCTGGGCGTGCCGTTCCACACCGAGCTGCTGGCCTCCAACCCGAACCCGCCGAAGCTGCCGCAACTCAAGCGCATGACCACCGGCGGCGAGCTGGTGCGCGCCGAGGTCGCCCAGCGCTTCACCGAGCGCTACGGCATCGTGCTGGGCAACATGTACGGCATGACCGAGGTCGGGGTCATCGCGACCGACCTGTTCGGCGAGCACCGCCCTTCGCTCATGCCCGCGCCCGGCATCACCGTCCGGGAGTCCGACGGCGAGCTGCTGATCGCGACGCCGGAGAGCCCGTACGTCGGGCTGTCCGACCCGACCCGCTGGGTCGACGGCTGGCTGCACACCAAGGACGCGGGCCGGGTCGACCCGGCGACCGGCCTGATGACGGTGCTGGGCCGACTCGACTCGCAGGTCTCGGTCGGCGGCCTCAAGGTGGACCTGACCGAGGTCGAGCACACGCTGGCGGCCCTGCCAGGCGTGGAGAGCGCGGTGGTCGTCTACGACGGCGGCATCGAAGCGTTCGCCGTGGTGCCCGACCCGGACGCGGCCGCGGCCCTGGAGGGCGAGCTGGCGATCCGGCTGGCGCCCTACAAGCGGCCGCGGGTGCTGCACATCGTCGAGCAGCTGCCCCGCACCGCGACGGGCAAGCTCGTCCGCGACCGAGCGGTGCTGCGTACGGCGGACCCGACGGCGGCTCCGTAGCCGACGCGCACCACCCGTCCCCCGACTGCCATCCCGATCCGGGCCCGTTGGGCCGTCCACCATGGAAGGAAGTCAACATGAGCACCGACGTACGCCAGTTCATCATCGACGCGATCGCGGACATGAACTACCCGATCGACGACGTCGACGCCGACACTCCGCTGGGCTCGGCGGGCGTGGACCTGGAGTCGCTGGCCGTCGCCGAGCTCGCGGTGCGGGTGGAGGACACCTACGGCGTGAAGTTCAGCGACGAGGAGGCCGAGCAGATGGCGGCCATGACCGTCGGCGAGTTCGCCGAGGCGATCCGCGAGCGCGGCAATCTGGCGAGCGCGTGATGGACACCCCCGTCGCGGCCGCCGGGTCCCTCGGCGTGCCGCGCCAGCGCGACGGCGAACCGCAGTCCCCGAACCGGGACGAGGTCGTCGCGATGCTGGCCAGCTACGGCGAGCGCAGCCCGGAGCAGGTGCGCGAGCGCATCGACTCGCTGGAGCTGGCCTGGCTGGTGCACCAGGTCGAGCAGCGCCACGGGCGGATGCTCGACCTCGACGACGACGTGCTCGTCCGGATGACCACGGTGACCGGCGCGGTCGAGGTGCTGGCCGAGGTGCTGGCGGAGCCTGCCGGTGACTGAACCGCGCCCCGCCCCGGCCCCGCGGCCCGACCGCGTGCCGGTCGTGGTCACCGGGTTGTCGGCGGTCAGCGCGTACGGCCGGGGCGCCGCGGCGCTGTCGGTCGGCCTGCGTTCGGGGCGGCCGGCGTTCGCGCCGGTCACCCGTTTCGATGTGAGCGCCCGGCGGGTGGGCGTCGGGGCGCTGCTGCCCGGCGTGCCGGTGCTGCTCGACGAGCTGCTCACGGTGGTGGACGAGGCGGCCGCATCGGCCGGATTGTCCGCGGCGGACCGGGCCGCGACCGCCCTGCTGCTGGCCGTGCACGGCGAGCCCGACGGGTCCCGCGGCCTGCCGGACCGGCCCGGCCGCACCGGCGCGTTCGGCAGGACCGTCACCGAGAAGGCGGGGCTGTCCGGCAGCGTGCGCACGTACACCAGTGCCTGTGTCGCGGCCAGCACCGCGGTCGCCGACGCCGCCGCGGCGGTGGCCGCCGGTGACGCCGAGCGCCTGGTGGTGGCCGCCGGTTACCTGGTCGAACCGGACCAGTTCGCCCTGTTCGACGCGGGCCGGGCGCTGGCCGCCGACGGTGCGGTGCGCCCGTTCAGCGCGGACCGCAAAGGCCTGCTGCTCGGCGACGGGGTGGCCGCGGTCGTGGTGGAGTCGGCCCGTGCCGCCCAGGCCCGGGGCGCGACGCCGCTGGCCCGGGTGCACGGCTGGGGCCGGGCCGGGGACGGCTACCACGTGGTGCAGCCGCGGCCCGACGGCGCGGGCCTGGCCAGAGCCATCGAAGCCGCACTCGGCCGGGCGGGCCTGGCCCCCGAGCAGATCGGCTACGTCAATGCGCACGGCTCCGGCTCCGCGCAGAGCGACGCCGCCGAGTCCGCCGCCCTGCTGCGTGCCCTGGGCGGACACGCTTCCACGGTCCCGATCAGCTCGACCAAGTCCCTGCACGGCCAGGCCCTCGAAGCCTCGCCGCTGCTGGAACTCGTCGCGACGGTCCTGTCCCTGCGCGAGGGCTTCCTGCCGGTGAACGCGGGCTACCTCGGCCCCGACCCCGACTGCCCGCTCCACGTGCTCACCGAAACGGCGGCAGCCCGCCCGCAGTACGCCCTCAGCCTCAACGCCGCCTTCGGCGGCGCCAACACCGCCCTCCTGATCGGCCTCCCATGAGTGCGCTGGTGGAGGTGGCGCGGGGGGCGTGGCCGGAGTCCGGTGGGGACGTCGAGCCGCCGGTGTTGGCGGGGTTCGTGATGTCGTCGTTCAGTCCGCTGGTGGCGGAGGCGGCGCGGCGGTGCCTGAGCCGGGCGTACGGGCAGCCGCCGGTCGCACCCGAGCGCGGACGGCGTACCGCGGTGATCATCTCTTCGGCGACCGGGGACGCCGCGACGGCGGCCGAGGTGGCGCGGGCCGTGGATGGCGGGCGGCGGCTGGGGCCGCTGCTGTTCTTCCAGGCCGTGCCCAACGCGGTGGCCGGGTACGTGGCGGCGCGGTGGGAGCTGGGCGGGCCCGTGGTCTCGCTGAGCCCCGGCGGCGGCGCCGACCCCGTCGCGGAGTCCCTGGCCGAGGGCCTGGCCATGGCGTCGCTGCTGATCCGCGACGGCGACGCCGACGAGGCCCTGATCGTGGTGGCCGAGCAGGCCCTGACCGACGGCGAGCGCGACCGCGCGCTGGCCGTGCTCGTGCGTGACAGCGCAGTGAACCGACCGAAGGAGTAGCAGCGATGGGAACCAATCTGCGGGCGATCCTCGCCGCCGACGCCGACCTCGGCGCGGGCAACGTCATCACCAGGCTGCTGGCGCACGGGGCCGACCCCGCCGGGCCGGGGCTGACCTTCGACGTCGACGTCGACGGCCACCCGGCGTGGGAGCCGCTCACCCTGGGGCAGCTCGACGAGCGGGTCGCGGCCCGCGCCGCGTGGCTGCACCAGCGGGGCATCGGCTGGCGCGACCCGGTCGCGGTGTACGCCAGCACGTCCGCCGACGTCATCCTGTCGTTCCTCGCCCTCAACCGGATCGGGGCGATTCCGGCGCTGCTCAACGGCAACCTCAGCGGCGAGATCGCGGCCGAATACATCCGCCGGCTGCGGGCCGAGGCGGTGCTGACCGACCCGAAGCACGCCGCGCTGCTGGAGGGCCGCGACTTCGGCTCGCGCCTGCTCGGCGACATCACCGAGATGGGCTCGGCGGACCCGGCGGCCGCTCCCCCGCCGTACCGACACCACCCGGACGACCCGATCTCGATCACGCACTCCTCGGGCACGACCGGCCTGCCCAAGGCGATCGTGCACTCGCACACCACGCTGTTCGCGGCGACCCGCAAGATCCGGCTGTCCGGCCCGCGGGCGCAGGGCACCGAGCGGGTCGTCTGCGCGCTGCCGTCGGCGCACACGGCGGGCATCCTGTCCATCAACCAGGCCCTGTGCAACCGCGCCGAGCTGGTGTTCCTGTCCTCGCAGCGGGGCGACTACGTGCTCGACGCGATCGAGCGGTTCCGGCCGACGGGAGTCTTCGGCTTCGCGGTGACCTGGGCCGACATGGCCCGCCACGACCTGAGCAAGCGCGCCGTGGACTCGGTGGCGATCTGGTTCAACACCGGCGACTGCGCGCACGAGGCGCACATCCGCCCGCTGGTCGCGGTGGGCAGTCACAACACGGTCACCAGGGAGGGCGTGACCCGGGTGAAGGGCTCGATGTTCATCGACGGCATCGGCTCCACCGAGATGGGCCACTCCGCGTTCCACATCACCCACCGGGTCGACACCGAACGCTACGACCGCTGCATCGGCCGCCCGCACGTGTTCGCCGACGTGGCGGTGCTCGACGACGCCGGCGAGCCGGTGGCGGCGGGCGTGGTCGGGCACCTGGGCCTCAAGTCGCCGACGGTGAAGCTGATGTACTGGAACGACTCGGTCACCGAGTACCGCACCCGGCAGTCGGGCTACTACCTGACCGGCGACCTCGTCTACTTCGACGAGGACGGCTACTACTACCACGTGGACCGGGCGGTGGACTCGGTCGTGCTGGACGGCGGCCAGTGGCTGCACACCTCGCTGACCGAGGAGAAGATCCTGGCGAGCTGCCCCGACGTGCTCGACTGCACGGTGGTCGCGGTGCGCGAGGACGGCAAGGTGGTCACCGACGTGCTGCTGGTGCTCAAGGCCGGGGCCGACGCCGGGGCGGACCGCCGCGAAGCGGTGCTCGCGGCGCTCGGCGAGCACGCCGCGCCGACGCTGCGCGACGTCAACGCGGTGCACGACGAGGACATCCCCACCGGCGCCACCGGCAAGGTGCGCAAGCTGGTGCTGCGCGAGCGCGCCCTGGCAGGTGCGTCGCGATGACTCGAAACCGTCCTGACATCGTCGTCACGGGCATCGGGCTGGTCACCCCCGTCGGGCAGGACCTGGACGGGATCTTCGATGCGCTGTGCACCGGCCGGTCCGGGATCGTGGTCACCCCCGAGGGGCACCCCGGGCAGGGGTCGCTGGAGGTGATGGGCAAGGGCCCGGACATCGAGGCGGCCAGCGTGCTGCCGGGTCCGGAGGCCCGCACGCTGGACCGGTACATCGTGCACGCGCTGGTCGCCGCGGCCCAGGCGGTGGCCGACGCCGACCTGGTGGTGGGCCGCGACGTGGACCCGTACCGGGCCGCGACCGTGGTGTCCGGCACGGGCGGGCTGGCCACGCTGGAGGCACAGGTCATCACGCGCACCCAGAAGGGCCGGCTCGGGGTGAGCCCGTACCTGCTGCCGGGCATGCTGCCGAACATGGCCACCGCGCGCATCGCCATCAAGTACGGCCTGCGCGGCTACAGCTCCTCCATCGGCACGGCCTGCGCGGCCGGGGCGCAGTCGATCGCCGAGGGCATGCGCATCCTGCGTTACGACGAGGCGGACGTGGTCCTGGTCGGCTGCGGCGAGGCGCCGCTGTTCCCCACCCTGGCCGACACCTTCGGCAACACCCGGGCGCTGGCCAAGGGCTGGACCGAGGACCCGACGGCGGCCAGCCGCCCGTTCGACACCCGGCGCAACGGGCTGGTGCTGGCCGAGGGGGCGGGGGTGTTCGTGCTGGAGCGGGCCGCGGACGCGGACGCGCGGGGCCGCCCGGCGTACGCGACGCTGCACGGCTGGGGTGCGACCACCGACGCCCACCACCCGACCACGCCCCGGCCCGACGGCGACGGGCAGGCCGAGTGCATGCGACGGGCGCTGGCCGACGCGGGGCTGTCGCCGGCCGACATCGGCTACCTCAACGCGCACGCCACCAGCACCAAGCTGGGCGACGTGGCCGAGTCGCTGGCGGTCAACACGGTGTTCGCCGACGCCATGCCGCCGGTCAGCTCGAACAAGGGCGTCACCGGGCACATGCTCGGCGCGTCCGGGGTGATCGAGGCCGCGGCGACGGTGATGGCGCTCGGGCACGGGCTGCTGCCACCGACGGTGAACCTCGAAGACCCCGATCCCGCGTGCGATCTCGACCATATTCGCGGCAAGGCTCGGCAAAGTCCCATCGGTTTTGCACTGTCCAATTCATTCGGATTCGGCGGACATAATGTGAGCCTTGTCCTGGGTCGACCCACCACGAGACTCAGCCGTTTTGCTGAGTGAGGTGTCACCGAATCGTTTGCCGTACGCAACATACTGTCGCAATTAAATATTTGCGTAGTTAGGTATTGAGGGACATCAGCACAACCGGCTAGCGTGACAGTCAGACGGCCCTCGCCGGAGCGCTCAGCTCCGGCGGATGGGTCGCGAACAACGGACGTCACAGGGGCACGACGGCCAATCGGAGCGTGGTGGGTTCATTCGGCGTGCGCCGCGACAGCGGCGGCACCGGGCGAGCCACGATCCGTGACCCGTTCCACGCCCATCCACCTGGCGCGGAGCGAGTCCTAGCAGTCAGTGCAAAACAGGACATCGTACGCCAAGGGGTAGGTAGCAAATGAACATTCTCGGCATCGACCACCTGGAGTTCTACGTCGGTGACGCCCGGCAGACGGCCTACTATCTGTGCACGGCATTCGGATTCCGGATCTGCGGGCAGGGCGGGCCGCAGACGGGCCTGGCCGGGCAGCGCTCGCTGCTGCTGCAGCACGGCGACATCCGCATCGTGCTGACCTCGGGCCTGGTCGCCGACCACCCGGCCACGCTGTACGTCGGCCGTCACGGCGACGGCGTCGCCGTCATCGCCTTCGAGACCGACGACGCCGCCGGCGTGTACGACACCGTGGTCGGCCGGGGCGCGACCGCCCTGGAGACGCCCACCGTGCACGAGAACGCGGCTGGGCGCGTCGTGACCGCGAGCGTCTCCGGCTTCGGCGACGTCACCCACCGGCTGGTCGAGCGGCACGGCTCCCGCTGGGAGTTCCTGCCCGCCACCATCGAGATGACCGCCGACGAGCAGTCGTTCGCCGACGACCTGCTCCAGGTCATCGACCACCTCGCCATCTGCGTGCCGGCCGGGGAGATCGCCGCCACCTCGCGCTACTACCAGGACGTCTTCGGCTTCGCCGAGATCTTCGAGGAGTACATCGAGGTCGGCGGCCAGGGCATGGACTCCAAGGTGGTGCAGAGCCCGTCGCGCCAGGTCACCTTCACGCTGATCGAGCCGGACCTGTCGCGCCGCCCGGGGCAGATCGACGACTTCCTGTCCTGGCACGCCGGGGCGGGGGTGCAGCACGTGGCGTTCCGCACCAACGACATCGTCACCGCGGTGCGCACGTTCGCCGAGCGCGGGGTGGGCTTCCTCAGCACGCCGCAGACCTACTTCGACGCGCTGGAGCAGCGCCTGGGCAGCGTCGACCTGCCCATCGCGGAGCTGCGCCAGCTCGGGGTGCTGGTCGACACCGACCACTACGGCGAGCTGTACCAGATCTTCACGCAGTCGATGCACGTGCGCCGGACGCTGTTCCTGGAGCTGATCGAGCGGCACGGCGCGCTGACCTTCGGCAGCAGCAACATCAAGGCGCTGTACGAGGCCAAGGAGCGCGAGCTGGCGGGCCCCGCCGAGGCGGCACAGGCGGCAGCGCCGGACGCCCGCCCCGCCGGCCTGGCCGCCGCCTGAGACCGGGACACCCCCGTGCACCACACCACCCACCACATCCAGGCGAGGAGCTACCCCCATGGCTGAGCAGTTCAATCTGACCGACGAGGAGCTGGAGCTGCTCCCGTCCGACGAGGACGTCGCGTTCTACGCCGCGCACGGCTGGTACCTGACGAAGAAGCTGTTCACCGACGCGGAGGTCGACGAGCTGGTCGAGGCCAGCGAGCGCTTCTACGCCGGGGAGCGCAGCCGCTCCCTGCCGCTGCGCCCGCGCCGCCTGGCGTACTGGGAGCCGCAGCACGGCGACGTGCAGCGGCACAACGACTACGTGCACTACGAGCACGACGGCCTGGCCAAGCTGCTGCGCAAGCCGCTGATCGGCGCGGTCGCGGCCCGGCTGGCCCAGGCCGACGAGATCCGCATCTTCCAGTCGACGCTGATCTTCAAGCCGCCGCGCCCGGAGGAGCCGACCAATGTCGTGCCGTGGCACTTCGACCGGCACTACTGGGCGTCGTCGACCTCGGAGCGCATGCTCACCGCGTTCATCCCCTTCCACGACTGCGGCGAGGAGATGGGCACCATCACGATGGTCGACGGCAGCCACGCCTGGCGGGAGACCGGCAACAACGACTCCACCGCCAAGCACTTCGCCGAGCGCGACAAGGAGGACCTGGAGGTCCTGCTGGCCCGCAACGCGGAGTTCAACGGCACCACCGTCACCAAGGTGCCGATGATCATCCCCAAGGGCCACATGAGCTTCCACCACTGCCGCACGTACCACGGCAGTGCGGGCAACCGCAGCGACCGTCCCCGCCGCGCGGTCTCCCTCCACCTGCAGGACGGCGAGAACCAGTACCGCCCGTACGCCCTCAGCGACGGCACCGTCGTCGGCTACAACCACGACGAGCTGGTCCGCCGCACCCCTGACGGCCGCCCCGACTACGCCGACCCCGACTACTGCCCGGTGCTCTGGACCTCGGCTCAGCACTGACCGACCACCCGATCGACAAGGAGAGAGCAATGTCGCGTTACGACTGGGGCCAGACGCATCCGGGCATCACCCGGCTCGAAGAGGCGGTGAGCGAGGCCCGCAACGCCGTCGTCACCCACCCGCTGTACGCCGCGCTGGACAACCACCAGGCCATCGTCACGTTCATGGAGCACCACGTCTTCGCGGTGTGGGACTTCATGTCGCTGCTGAAGTCGCTGCAGCGCCACCTGACCAGCGTCACCGTGCCGTGGATCCCGAGCGGCCCGACCGGCAGCCGGCGCCTGATCAACGACATCGTGCTGGTCGAGGAGAGCGACGAGCTGCAGGGCGGCTTCATCAGCCACTTCGAGCTGTACGTCGGCGGCATGGACCAGGCCGGCGCGGACACCACCGCGATCAACCACCTGATCAAGATGCTGGGTGAGGGCAGCACGGTGGAGCAGGCGCTGACCGGGGCGGACGTCAACCCGGTCTCGGCGGACTTCGTGCGCACCACCTTCCGCTTCATCGACACGCTGCCGATCCACTGTCAGGCCGCGGCGTTCGCGTTCGGCCGCGAGGACCTGATCCCGGACATGTTCCAGCAGGTCATCAAGGTCAACCAGGAGGGCGGCAAGCTCGACACGTTCGTCGACTACCTGGCCCGCCACATCGAGGTCGACGGCGAGTTCCACACCCCGATGGCCATGCAGATGGTCACCGACCTGTGCGGCGACGACGACGAGAAGTGGGCGCAGGCGGCGCAGACGGTCAACGCGGCGCTGGCCGCCCGCCAGAAGCTGTGGACCGGCATCCACTCCGCCATCCTGGCGAGCTGAGCACCCTCTCTTTTTTCGACCGTGGCTCACAACCGGCCAAGCCGGATTGTGAGCCACGGTCTCGGCATCTGCGGCCTGGCTCACAAGCTGTCTCGCACGCCTGTGAGCCGAGGCTCCGGAACACCCTCACCACAGCTCGGAGAGCACCATGAACGAAGCACTGGCCCGACGAAAACTCCTCGGCATCCTGTCCGGAAGCTGGGTCGCGCAGGGAGTGTACGCGCTGGTCCGGCTCGGCGTGCCGGACCTGATGGCGGACGGTCCGGTGCACGTCGGCGACTTGGCCCACCGGTGCGGCGCGGACCCCCGCGCGCTCGGCCGGCTGCTGCGGGCACTGGCGCTGATGGGCCTGTTCACCCGGCCCGCTCCCGACACCTACGGGCTCACCCCCACCACCGAGCTGCTGCGCGCCGACGTGCCCGGCTCGGTGCGGCTGAACGCGCTGATGCAGGGCGACGAGGTGTTCCGCTCGTTCGCCGAGATCATGCACACGCTGCGCACCGGCCGCCCGGCCTTCGAAGCGGTGTACGGCCGCCCGTTCTACGACTACCTCGGCGACAACCCCGAGGCCGCGGCGGTGTTCAACGAGTCCATGGGCGACCAACGCCCGCCGGAGGCACTGGCCACCTGCGACCTGAGCGGTGCGCGCATCGTCGTCGACGTCGGCGGCGGCAACGGCAGCCTGCTCGTCGAGCTGCTGGAACGGCACCCGGAACTGCAGGGCGTGCTGCTGGAACTGCCCGACGCGGCCGCCGCCGCCCGCGCCAAGCTGGCCGAGGCCGGACTCGCGGGGCGCTCGGCGTGCGTGGAGGGCAGCTTCTTCGACGGCGTGCCCGACGGCGGCGACGTCTACACACTGGCCCGGGTGCTGCACAACTGGAACGACGACAACGCGATCGCGATCCTGCGCCGGGTGCACGCGGCGCTGCCGCCGCACGGCCGCGTGATCGTGCTGGAGGAGTTCCTGCCCGAGGAGGCCGACCCGGCGGGCCGCTCCGCGGCCGGGCTCGTCGACCTGCTCATGCTGGTCACCCTGGAGGGCCACGACCGCACCGAGAACGAGTACCGGGAACTGCTGGGCAAAGCGGGCTTCGAGATCGTCGCGGCCCGCACGGGAGTACTGGAGGCGCGGGTCGCATGAGTGCCGCGGAGAACCTGTACCGGACCATGCGGCTGATCCGCAGGTTCGAGGAGCGGGCGATCGAGCTGGTCCACGCCGGGGAGATCGTCGGCGGGATCCATCCGTACATCGGGCAGGAGGCCATCGCCGCGGGCGTGTGCGCGGCGCTGCGCGACGACGACGTCATCACCAGCACCCACCGCGGGCACGGGCACGTGCTGGCCAAGGGCGCGGACCCGGTGCGCATGCTCGCCGAGCTGACCGGCCGGGCGACCGGCCTCAACCGGGGCCGGGGCGGCTCGATGCACGCCGCGGACTTCAGCAGGGGCATCTACGGCGCGAACGGCATCGTCGGCGCGGGCGGAGCCATCGCCACCGGCGCGGCCTGGGCCGCGGTCAAGGAGGGCAGCGACCGGGTCGCGGTCAGCTTCTTCGGCGACGGCGCGGTCAGCCAGGGCGTGCTGCTGGAGACGTTCAACCTGGCCGCGCTGTGGCGGCTGCCGGTGCTGTTCGTCTGCGAGAACAACGGGTACGCCACCACCCTCACCGTGGAGAACTCGGTCGCCGGGTCCATCACCGGCCGCGCCGAGGCGTTCGGCATCCCCGCGGTCGGCGTGGACGGGGCCGACGCGGCGGCGGTGCTCGACGCGGCCCGCGACGCCGTGGCCCGCGGCCGCGCCGGGGGCGGCCCGAGCTTCATCGAGGCCACCGCGTACCGCTTCGACGCCCACCACACCTGGGAGCACAAGGCCCGGGTGCGCTACCGCAGCGACGAGGAGGTGGCGGCCGGCCGGTCCCGCGACCCCCTGGACGTGCACGGCTCCCGCCTGGACACGGAAACCAGGGCCGGGATCGACGCCGAGGTCGAGGCGCTGATGGCCGAGGCGGTCGCGTTCGCACTGGACAGCCCGCGGCCCGACCCGGCGGGCGCGCTCGACCACCTCTACGCCACCGGCATGCGGGGGCGCAACGGAATCGGACTACTCGACACGGCGGTGCGGTGATGGCGAGACTCTCCTACCTCAAGGCCCTGCAGCGGGCGCTGGCCGACGAGATGGCCCGCGACGCCGACGTGTGCGTGCTCGGCGAGGACATCGGCGTGGCCGTCAACAACGTCACCACCGGCCTGCTGGCCAAGCACGGCCCGGCCCGCGTCGTCGACACCCCGCTGTCCGAGCAGGCGTTCACCAGCTTCGCGACCGGCGCGGCGCTGGCGGGGCTGCGCCCGGTCATCGAGTTCCAGATCCCGTCGCTGCTGTTCCTGGTCTTCGAGCAGATCGCCAACCAGGCGCACAAGTTCTCGCTGATGACCGGCGGGCAGGCGAAGGTGCCGGTGACGTACTTCGTGCCGGGTTCCGGGTCCCGCAGCGGCTGGGCGGGGCAGCACTCCGACCACCCGTACGGGCTGTTCGCCCATGTGGGGGTGAAGACGGTGGTGCCGGCGACGCCGGAGGACGCGTACGGGCTGTTCCTGACGGCGATCCGCGACGACGACCCGGTGGTGCTGTTCGCGCCCGCGGGCTCGCTCGGGGTGCGTGGCGACGTGGACATGGACGCACTCGGGCCGGTGCCGCTGGGCGTCGGCCGGGTGCACCGCGAGGGCACGGACGTGACCGTCGTCGCGGTCGGGCACCTGGTGCAGGCCGCGCTGGCCGTCGCCGAGCAGCTCGCCGACCAGATCTCGGTGGAGGTGTTCGACCCGCGCTCGCTGTTCCCGTTCGACTGGGCGGGGCTGGCGGCGTCGGTGAACAAGACCGGGCGGCTGGTCGTCGTCGACGACTCGAACCGGATGTGCGGCATCGCCGGGGAGATCCTGGCCACCGCCGCCGAGGAGATGCGGCTGACGGTGCCGCCGAAGCGGGTCACCCGGCCCGACGGCGCGGTGCTGCCGTTCGCGAGCGAACTCGACCTGGCTGTTCAGCCCCAGCAGGACCAGTTGCTCACCGCCGTGCAGGAGGTCTACAAGTCCAGCCGCTGAACGGCGGCAGCCGCCGGGTGGGGGAACCCCGGCGGCTGCCTCACCTGAGGAGGAGTGCTCAGTAGACGCTCACGCCGTAGACGCTGAGCGGCTCGGTGACCGGCTGGAAGTACGTCGTGCCACCGGTGCTGCAGTTACCGCTGCCGCCCGAGGTCAGGCCGAGCGCGACGGTGCCCGCGAACAGCGAGCCGCCGCTGTCGCCGCCCTCGGCGCACACGTTGGTGCGGATCAGGCCGGTGACGGTGCCCTGCGGGTAGTTGACGGTCGCGCCGGTGCCGAGCACGCGGCCGCTGCGCAGGCCGGTGGTGCTGCCGCTGCGGTACACGGTCTGGTTGACCACGGCGTTGGCGGCGCTGGTGATGTCCTGGTAGCTGCCGTTGTACAGGTAGACGTCGCCCGGGTGGGAGATCGTGCTGTCGTAGCGCACGATGCCGTAGTCGTTGCCGGGGAAGCTGCTGCCCACGCGGGTGCCGATCAGCTGGGTGCGAGCCGAGTTGGCGTACCAGCTCGACGCCAGGTTGGTGCAGTGGCCGGCGGTGAGGAAGTAGTAAGCGCCGCTGGCGCTGCGCACGTTGAAGCCGAGCGAGCAGCGCGAGCCGCCGCCGTAGATGGCGTTGCCGCCGGAGATGGTCGGGCTGAGCGTGCCCGCCACGGTCTCCACCCGGACGCTGTCGCCCAGGCGGTCGGTGACAGCCTTCAGTTTGGCCAGCTTCGACCCGGTGACGGTGCTGTCGGCGGTGACCACGACCTGGTTGCTGATCGGGTCGGTGTACCAGGAGGTGCCGGAGATGCGGGCGAGCCGGTCGAGTTCGGCGGTCGCGCCGCTGAGCTGTGCGGCGCTGCGGGTGACGAGGCGGGCGACGCCGCCTGCGGCGCGGACCCGTGCGGCGGCGGCCCCGTCGGTGACCGTGACGACGATCTTGCCGGCGTTGTCCTGGTAGACGCCGGCCGAGTCGATCTGGGCCGCGAGAGCGGTTGCCGCGTCGGCGGTCAGAACGGGCTCGGTGGCCGGGGCGGCCTGGGCCGTCGCCGGGACCAGCAGACCCGCGGCGAGCAGGGCGGCGGCAGCCGCGCGTACGGCCGTGCGCCGGGTCATGGAGCTCGTGTGGAGCATGGGTTCCTCCTCGGGGTTGTGGCATGTGGTGACATGCCGGAGGTGACCGAGTTGCCCGGATGAGGCGCTCAGTCGTGGAACACGATGCCAAACCTTGCAAGAATCTTCAATATTTAGCTTGCTAAATATATGTGCCAACAACGCCGAGCGTGCAACCTCGACGGCGCCGGGAACGTCCGGCCGCGGCGGATGATCGAGGCAGGGCTCGACGGAGTAAGATCGATTTCATGGCGACGGCTCTCGTACTGATCGACCTGATGCCCCGCATCGTGGCGCTGCCCGTGGAGCCGCACTCCGGCGACGACGTGCTGCGGCGGTGCGTCCAGCTGGCGACCGCGTTCCGGGCGGCGGACCGCCCGGTGGTGCTGGTGCGCGTCGACCGGCCGAACGTGCCCACCCAGCCGCCCGGCAGCGACCTGGTCGAGGGCCTGGCGCAGCCCGGCGACGTGCTCGTGGTCAAGCGCACCATCGGCGCGTTCCACGGCACCGACCTGCACGAGCGGCTGCGGCAGCGCGGCGTGACCACCCTCGTGCTCGCGGGCCTGGTCACCACCATGGGCGTCGAGTCCACCGCGCGCGTCGCGAGCGACCTCGGCTACGACCTCGAATTCGTCGAGGACGCCATGTCCGGCCTGGCCACCGACGAACACGAGATGGCCGTCCGCCGCACCTTCCCCCGCTTCGGCCGCGTCCGCACCACCGCCGACTACCTCTGACCCCCGGCGCGACCCGCGGCGGTGGGCGGACGCGTCAGGGGCGGCCCAGGTGGAGGCCTAGGCGGCGGACGGTGAGGGCGGCGCAGATGCTGTGGCTGCGCAGGTTGCCGTGCACGCCGTCGGCGCTGTAGCTGGCCGGGTCGCGCTCGGCGGGGTGGCCGGTGCAGTTGACGTGGATCGCGCCGAGCCGGGCCGCGAGCGCCGCGGTGCGCGCCGACAGCATCCGCATCCGCTCCCCCACCTGCTGCTTCACCGGCTCGGGAAACGACGGGGCGAAAGAGACGTCGAACATGCCGACGGTGATGACGTCCGCGCCCGCCGCGCGCAGCGCGGTGATCATCGCGGCCAGCTCCGCGTCCACCGCGTCCGGCTGGTACGAGCGCCGCATCGCGTCGTTGCCGCCCGCCGAGATCAGCGCCAGGTCCGGTGCGAACTCCAGCGCGCGGTCCAGCTGCTGCGCACGGATCTCCGCCGCGCGCAGCTCGCGTACGCCCAGGTTGAGATAGCTCAGGTCGGGCTGCTGCTGGGCCAGCTCGCTGCGGATGCGGTCGCACCAGGCCTGCTCCACGTATCCGGGCACCGGGTCGCCCACCCCCGAGGCGACGCTGTCGCCCAGCACCACGAAGCGCTTCCACGGGTGCCCGGCCAGCAGCGCGGCCGCCTCGCCGGGGCGCAGGCAGTACGGGTCGGCCGCCTCCGGCATGGCGGCGTACCCGTCAGCCATGGCTGGCCGCCTTGCTGTTCGGCGTCTGCTGCACCGGCAGCCGGACCTCGCTCAGTTCGGCCATCTCCGACAGCCCGGCCAGCTTCGCCTCCAGCTCGGCCAGCTCGCTGCGCATGCGCTCGGCCTGCCGGGTGGCCTCGGTCTGGTCGACGGTGAGCGCCTCCTCGACGCTGCGGCGTACGCCCGGGACGTCCAGCAGGGCCAGCATGTTCAGCGCCTCGGCGCTCTTCACCAGATGCCGCGAGCCCAGCAGCGCGCGGCCCTTGCGCACCTCCACCAGCCACTGGCCGTTGGCGTAGGCCAGCGTCACGGACAGGCGGGCGGGCAGCCGGGCCGCGCCGGTGAGCACGGCCGGCGCACCGGCGCTCAGCTGCCGCCAGGTGCGGTATGCGAACACCGGCGCGAGCAGCGCCACCAGGTAGGCCCCGGCCGCGGCGGCCAGCGCCCAGCGCAGCTCCAGCCGGGGCAGCGCCCAGGCCGCGGCGGCCGTGCCGAGCGGCACGCCCAGGTAGGCCACCCCGGCGGCGAACGCGCCGACCCGGCTGCGCACGGGCACCGGCACCCGCTGCGACAGCAGCATGCCCAGCGGCGGCGTCACCGACGACATGGTCGCCCCGCACACGGCGGCCACCACCGCGACGATCAGCTGCACCGGCGGCAGCCCGCCGACGACCGCGGCGGCCCCGCCCCCGGCGAGGAAGGCCAGCGCGAGCAGCAGGTGCCGGGACGGCGCCCGGGTCAGCCCGGTCAGCACGACCGACCCGGTGACCGCGCCGAGCGCGAACGCCCCGCCGACCAGGCCGAGCAGCTCCGGTTCGCCCAGCACGTGCTCGACCCAGGCCGCCACCAGCAGCACGGCACCGGCCTGCACCAGCAGGTTCGTCACGAACAGCACGGCCGCCAGCCGGCGCACCAGCCCATCGGCCCGCAGCTCGGCCATCGCGCTGCGCCGCAGGTCACGCGCCTGGGTACGGGCGATCGGGAGCGCCTGGGCGCCGTCACCGGCCGGACCGGTTTCGGCTGCGGCATGCCGCCCACGCGTGGCCGGACCGCCGTCGGCCCGCTCGGTTTCGCCAGCCCGGTCGCGGGCGGTGGCCTGCGAAGCGTCGTCTTCCGGCGAGGCCGCGACGCGACCGTTGAGCCGCGGATCGCCCACCACCCCGGTGGCCGCGGCGACTCGGCCCTCGGCCGCCGCATCGTCTGCGGCGGCGTCTCGGTCGGCCGCCCGGGTTTCGTCATCGGATCGCACTCCGGCGGAGCCCGATGCCGAGTCGGCGGGCAGCACCTCGCCGCTGAGCACTTCGGACGGCGGCACGGCGGCGTCGGGACGCGGCCGCACGGTGACCGCCTGCACCAGCATCGCCGCACCGAGCAGGCACAGCACCGCATCCAGCCACAGCACCCCGGCGGGGCCCAGGCGCACCGCCAGCACTCCGGCCGCCGCTCCCCCCGCCAGCAGCACGAGCACCTGCAGTGCGCGGACCAGGCCCGATCCGGGCGGCCGCGCACCGTCGTCGGCGGCGTCGCGGCGTACCGCGTCCCTGGCCCGGTCGCCGATCGACCGCAACGCGCCGGCCAGGGCCGCCAGCACGCCCAGCCCGACCGCACCGAGCAGGTCCGACTTCGCGGCCAATGCCGAGTCGGGCAGCGCGAAGTACGCTATCCCCGCCAGCGCGGGCGCGCTGAGCAGGTCGGCCGACACCGCCAGCCGCACCGGGCGCAGCCGGTCGGCCAGCGCCACGCCCAGCGGCCCGGCCAGCAGGTAGGCCAGCACCTGGGCCGCCGAGACCAGCCCGACCGCCTGCCAGCCGGCCTCCCCGGTCAGCAGCAGCCACGGCACTGCCAGCAGCGACACCCGGGTGGCCAGTGTCGACACCGCCGCGGCGGCCAGCACGGGCAGCGCCGCGGCCTGCTCGGCCTGCTCCGGTGCCGGGTCGCCGACCGCGGGTGCGGCGTGGATCGTCATCACTGTCCTCCAGAACCGGTGCGCGCGGCGTACCGCTCCCGCAGCGCCTTCTTGTCGACCTTGCCGAACTCGGTCAGCGGGAACGCCTCGATGAACTCGACCTGCTGCGGGGCCCACATCGCGTTGAGTTCGGCGGTGGCGAGCCGGATCAGCTCCGCCCCGGTGACGGTGCCGTCGGGCGTGCGCACGACGTACGCGTACACCGCCTCACCCTCCAGCTCGTGCGGGACGCCGATGACCGCCGCGGCCTGCACCTCGGGGTGGGCGGCCAGCGCGTCCTCGACCGGGCGGCAGAAGACGTTGGTGCTGCTCAGCCCGGTCACGATCATGTCCTTGACGCGGTCCAGCAGGTACAGGTAGCCGTCGTCGTCCAGCCGGCCCACGTCGCCGGTGCGCAGCCACCCGTCCACCAGCGTCTGCGCGGTCAGCTCCGGCATGCCCCAGTAGCCGCGCATCAGCAGCGAACCGGTGATCCACACTTCACCGACCGTGCCGGGCGGCAGCACCTGGCCGTCGGAGTCGCGGATCTGCACGCGCACGTCGCCGTACGGGATGCCGCACGAGGACAGCCGTTCGGGGTGCGCCGGGTCGTGGTCGAGTCCGGGCAGCGCCGAGATGAACGGGGACTCGCTCATGCCGTACACGATGCGCAGCACCGGGCCGAAGCGCTCGATCGCCTGGGTGAGCCGGGTCGGCGAGGCCGCCGCGCCGGACACGGTCAGCGTGTGCAGGCTGCTGAAGTCGACCCCGGCCGACTTCGGGTCGTCGAGCAGCACGGAGAGCAGCGGCGGGGCGAGCAGCGTGCTGTTGATGCGTTCGCGCTCGACGGTGTCGTAGAACAGCGGGTAGTCGAGGCCGTCGTGCAGGAACGCGGTGCCGCCGGTGAACAGCGTCATGAACACGGCGGTCTGCGCGCTGACGTGCCAGGTGCCAGCGATCAGCAGGTGCCGCAGGGTGGGCTGACCGCTGTGCAGGTAGTACTCCGACAGGGCGTGCAGCGCGGCGAAGAAGCCGTGGCCGTGGTGCACCAGCTTCGGCGAGCCGGTGGTGCCGCCGGTCTGGAACAGCGACGACGGCTCCTGGGTGACGCCGGCCGGGTCGAACGGCAGCGTGATCGCGGGTGTCCCGGCGGTGAGGTCGGGCCCCTTGCCGCCGGACCCGAAGCAGAACACCGGCCGCGGCGCGGCGAGGGCGGCCAGCTCCGCGCCCATCTCGGGCAGCTTGCCGGCGTCGTAGACGAACGCGTCGACCTCGGCGAGGTCGAGGAAGCCGCGCCGGAAACGCGGCGGGGCGTTGTTGGCGATCCAGGCGGTGCGGCAGCCCATCAGTCCGGCCGCGAGCTGCAGGAAGATCGACTCGGCGGGGTTGCGGGCGAGCACGCCCAACGCCTGTCCGGGGCGGACGCCGTGCGCCCACAGCGCCCCGGCCATCGCGATCACCTCGGCGCGCACCTCGGCGTAGGAGTAGCGCCGTCCGTCGACCGCGACGAGCGCTTCAGTGTCACCGAATCCGGCGAAGAGCGTCAATGCCTTGGCGGCGTAGTTGTCTGCCGGATCGTACGTTCGGTCGCCCACGGTCGAGTCACCCCAGTTTGGTCAGAAGGCAGCGGATTCGCTGGTGGCAGGCCGATTCCGGGTGTGTGGCAGCGGCCTACGCGCAGGAGGTTACCGCCGTGGGGGTGAATCATCCACCACCTAGGGTCGTCGATTCGTACACTCATCATTTTCCAATCGGGACATTTGCGTATGCAGACGTCTTGAGCGGACGGTACATCGATTCCGATGGTGCCAAGCGCGCTCCGATCGGCTTAGACTGCCGACCTGACACCACGGAGCCCGGCACCGCCGCGCACGCGGCGCGATGGGCGACGCCCGGGTTCCGGTGACCGATGGTCGACAACACCTCTCCGCGACCGAGGAGCCCCACCCCGATGAACAGCCCCCGGCAACGGCAATTCCTGATGGCCCTGGTCACCCTGGTGACCGTGGGCTCGACCCTGCTGGTCGCCACCGCGAACAGCCAGGCCGTCGCCCCTGAGCCGGAGGCCTGGGTCGGCTCCTGGTCCGCGGCGCTGACCCCGGCCGGGGCGGGCAAGTCCAAGGACGGCTTCTCCGACCAGACCATCCGGATGTTCGTGCACACCTCGGTCGGCGGCACCCAGGCCCGCATCCGGCTGTCCAATCGGTACGGCACCGCGCCGCTGACCATCGGCCGCGCCACGCTCGCCCTGCCGTGGCCCGAGGCCGGGCCCGGCGACCTGAAGCCCGGCTCGGTCGTCGACGCCACGTTCAACGGGCAGAAGCAGGTCACCATCCCGTCCGGCGGCAGCGCGGTGAGCGATCCCGTGCCGATGGAGATCCCCGCGTCGCAGGACATCGCGGTGAGCCTCTACGTGCCGGCGCAGCCCAAGCCGAACCCCGCCACCTGGCACCTGTACGCCCGGGAGACCGCCTACATCGGCACGGGCGACCACGCGAGCGCGGCCAGCGGCGCGAAGCTCGCCGAGACCCGTAACAACTGGTACTACCTGGCCGGGCTCGACGTGCTCAACCGCAGCGGGCAGGGCTCGATCGTGGTGCTCGGCGACTCGATCACCGACGGCCTGAAGACGACCGTCAACGCCGACCGCCGGTGGACCGACTACCTGGCCGCGCGGCTGGTCAAGGAGGCCCCCGACGGCAGGGCCCCGGGCATCCTCAACGCGGGCCTGTCCGGCAACCGGCTCACCCTCAACGGCGCCGACCTCGGCGTCAACGAGCTGGGCATGAACGGGGCGTCCCGGTTCCACTTCGACGTGCTCGGGCAGACCGGGGTGCGCACGGTCATCCTGGCGCTGGGCATCAACGACGTCTGGCTGAGCCAGGACACCGCCGACAACATCATCGCGCGCATCCAGCAGATGGCCTCGGTGGCCAGGCAGTCCGGCTTGAAGATCATCGTTTGTACGCTGAGCCCCTGGAACGCCTTCGAGTCCGCCCCGGGCGTGGTGGCGTACACCCCGATCCTGGACTCGGTGCGACTGCAGGTGAACTCGTACATCCGCACCAGCACCGACTTCGACGGGGTCATCGACTTCGACGCCGCACTGCGCGACCCGGCCAACCCGACCAAGCTGCGCCCCGAGTGGGACAGCGGCGACCACATCCACCCCAACGACGCGGGCAACGAGGCGATGGCCAAGGCGATCCCGCTCGACCTGCTCCTCGCCGACGACTCCGACGAGGACTGACGTGGTCGCCGAGGTCTCGCTGGCGTCGCTGCACACCGACGAGGTGCGCCGCGATCCGTACCCGTTCTACGCGCGGTTGCACGCCCTCGGTCCGGTCTGCAAGGTCGCGCCGGGCGACCGGTACAGCTACGTCGTGCACGGGTACGAGGCCTCGACGCAGGTGCTGCGCGACTCGGCGACCTTCAAGGTGATGGACGAGACGCTGCTCGGCGCGAAGCCCAGCTGGGAGGGCAACCGGGCGCACGCCGTGTTCATGAACTCGGTGTTCTTCACCAACGCGCCCCGGCACACCCGGATGCGCAAGATGTTCAACCAGGCGTTCACCCCGCGCCGGGTCAACGCGCTCGACCCCGCGATCGAACGGCTCACCGCGGACCTGCTCGACCGCCTCGCCGAGCAGGCCGCGGGCGGCGCGAAGGTCGACTTCATGAGCGAGTTCGCCTTCCCGCTGCCCGCCAACGTGCTCGGCGAGCTGCTCGGCGTGCCCGAAGCCGACCGGGCCTGGTACCGCCCCCGGGCGCTGGCCCTCGGCGCGATCCTGGAACTGGGCGGCGCGACACCCGACAACGT
The DNA here is from genome assembly GCF_040648615.1 of Catellatospora sp. NPDC049111. NCBI lineage: Bacteria > Bacillati > Actinomycetota > Actinomycetes > Micromonosporales > Micromonosporaceae > Catellatospora > Catellatospora sp. NPDC049111. The sequence goes on from NZ_JBEZEB010000017.1 coordinate 25,573, forward strand.
CGCCGCCGCGAACACCGCCGCCGAACAGATCACGCCGTACTTCGCCGAGCTGGCGGCGCGGCGGCGCGTGGACCCGCGCGACGACATGGTCACGGCGCTGGTGCAGGCGTTGGAGTCCGACGGCGGGCAGCTGTCCGAGGAGGAGCTGGTCGCGAACCTGATCGTGGTGTTCAACGCTGGCTTCGTCACCACCACCCACCTGCTCGGCAACGGGCTGACCCTGCTGCTGGAGCGGCCCGACCAGCTGGCCCGGCTGCGCGCCGACCGATCGCTGACCCCGCGGTTCGTCGAGGAGATCCTGCGCTACGAGGTGCCCACGCACTTCTCGGTGCGCTTCGTGGCGCAGGACACCGAGGTCGCCGGGGTGCCGATCCCGGCCGGCTGCTGGGTGCTGGTGCTGCTGGCGGCCGCCAACCGCGACCCGGACCGGTTCGCCCACCCGGACGTGTTCGACCCCGACCGGACCGAGACGTCCACGCTGAGCTTCGGCGCGGGGGCACACTACTGCCTGGGCGCCGCGCTGGCGCGGCTGGAGGGGCAGCGCGGGCTGGCCATGCTGCTGGAGCGCTTCGCCGACATCCGGCTCGCCGAACCGCCCGGCACCCCGCGCCAGCTCATGCTGCGCGGCCACGAGCAGCTCTGGCTCACCCTGAGCTGATCCGTGCTCGGGTCAGGCCGGTGGCAGCGGCTCGCCGCCGGTGAGCTGGGTGCGCGGTGGGAGTTCGTCCTGGATACGCCGCCAGTGGTAGATGTAGACCGGCACCGCGATGGCCAGCGTGGTGGCCGAGCCGACGATGCTGAGCACCGCCTGGCGGCGCTGCGAGTCGCGGGTCAGCTTCTCGATGCGCTTCTGCTCCGCGGCGAACGCCGCCTCCTCGGCGGGCGTGCAGACCTGGCCGGGCTTGCTCTCGGCGCAGCGTGGCACATAGCCGTAGTAGCCCGGGTCGGGATAGAGCAGCTCGACCGTGCTGCGGACCAGGTTCACCGCCGCGAAGATCGAGATCACCAGGGTGATCAGGCAGACCAGGTACAGGTACATGTTGCGCAGGGTCATGCGATCGGAAAACGCCATCGCGCCTCCTCGGTCACCGGGCGATCAGGTTGAGCCCGATCGTGCAGAAGAGCGAGAGCAGGATCGATACGGCGATCATGGCGAGGCAGCCCCACGCCCCGCCCAGCGGCCTGATCTCGGTGTTGCCGATCCGCATCCGCAACCGCCCCCTCCCGGGCCATCATCCCCCGCCGGCGCCCGCCGCGGCGGGCATTCGCGGTCAGGCCTCGCCGGCGGGCTCCGCTCCCGTGGCGGCGAGCGCGGCGCCGACGATGCCGGCCTCGTTGAGCAGGACCGCGGGCACCGTGGGTGTGCGGATGTCGATCAGCGGGAGGAACTTCTCGGACTTCTTGCTGATGCCGCCGCCGATGATGAACAGGTCGGGATTGAACAGGTTCTCCATCTCGCGCAGGTATTCCTCGACGTGCTTGGCCCACTTGGCCCAGCCGAGCTTGTCCACCTCGCGCGCGTGCGCCGACGCCCGCTCCTCGGCGTCCTCACCCTTGATCTTCAGGTGCCCGAACTCGGTGTTGGGCACGAGCCGGTCGTCGATGAAGACCGCGCTGCCGATGCCGGTGCCCAGCGTGAGCATGATGGTGACGCCCTTGCGGCCGCGGCCCGCACCGAAGGTCATCTCGGCCACGCCGGCCGCGTCGGCGTCGTTGAGCACGGTCACCGGCACGCCGACGGCCTGGCTGAACAGGTCACGGGCGGGCGCGCCGAGCCAGGACTTGTCGACGTTCGCGGCCGTACGGGTCACCCCGTGCAGGACGACGCCGGGGAAGGTGACCCCGATCCGCTCCGTCGCGTCGAAGTGGGCCGCCACCTGGGCGACCGCGGCCACGACGCTGGTCACGTCGGACGGTTGCGGCGTCTCCACCCGGAACCGCTCCTCGACCAGGGTGCCGTTGGTGACGTCCACCGGGGCGCCCTTGATGCCGGAGCCGCCGATGTCGATGCCCAGAATCGCCATTTCCTCAGTCTAGGCCGCGCACGGGCCCGGCCACGCCCCACAAGCGACCACACGTCGTGCCCGGTCAGCGGACCGCGCGGGCGATGCCCGCCAGCGCCTCGCGCAGCAGCGCGGTCCGGCCCTCGGCGCGGGCGTACTCGGCCAGCACCGCGCTGAGGTTCACGGCCAGCACCCGGGCCCGCGCCGCCCGTTCGGCCGGCACGGGGCCGTAGGCGTCCAGCAGGGCGTCCCGAGCGGGCCCGAGGAAGCCGCTGTACGCCAGGGACAGGTCCACGGCCGGGTCCGCCAGGCACACGTCACCCCAGTCGATGACGCCCGTGGCCCGCCCGTCGCCGCCGAGCAGCAGATGCCGCTGGTGCAGGTCGCCGTGGACCAGGACCGGGTCGCCGGCGCCAGGACCGAGCGGCTCCGCCTCGTCCAGGAGACCGAACACGGCCGGATCGGGCTGCCACAGTCCCGCCGCGGCCAGCCGGGCCAGCCACTCCCGCGCCTGCGGCCCGCGCACGCCCGGGTCCCCGCGCCGCATCGGATCGTGCGGCAGCTCCGTCGCGGCGGTCAGCGCCGCCAGTGCCGGTTCGTGCAGGGCGCGGAGGAACAGGCCCAGGTCGGTGGCGGCACACAGGCGCTGCTCGTCGGGCAGGCCGGTGTCGGCGAGCTCCGTTCCGGGCAGCAGCCGGGCACCCCAGAACGGCCACGGGAAGCCGCCCGAGGGTTCACCGATCAGTTGCGGGTCCGGGACCGGCAGCGGCAGCCGTCCCGCGAGCAGCGGCAGCACCGCCGTCTCGTGGGCCAGCAGTCGCAGGGCGACGGCCCGGCGCGGAAAGCGGAACACCCACTCGCCGCCGACCAGGTGCACGGTGTTGTCCCAGCCGGTGGCGAGCGGGGTCACGGGCGCGCCGCGCAGCGCCGGGAACTGCTCGGCGATCAGCGTGGCGGCCTGGGCCGCGTCGACCTCGTGTTCGGGTGTCCAGGCGGGTGCGGTCATCCGGCGGCGGCCCGGCGTACGGCGGCGACGGAGGCGGCCACGTCGGCGTCGTCGGTGGACCAGTTGCTGACCGACACCCGCAGCACGTCGCGGCCCTGCCAGCGGGAGCCGGACATCCAGGCGGTGCCGTCGGCGAGCAGCCGGGCGGTGACCTCGCGGGTCCGGGCGTCGTCGCCGAACGTGGCGCAGACCTGCGTGAACACCACATCGTTGCGGATCGTCGCCCCCTCGATCGCGCCGATGCCGTCGGCGAGCGCGCGGGCGTGCCGGGTGAGCCGTTCCACCAGGTCGGCGACGCCGGAGCGGCCGAGCGAGCGCAGCGCCGCCCACACCGGCACGCTGCGGGCACGGCGGGACAGCTCGGGGACCTTGTCCTGCGGGTCGGCGGGGCCGGCTTCGGCGCGTACCAGATAGCTGGCCTGGGTGCCCATCGCGGCCCGCAGCGCGGCAGGGTGCGCGACCACGACGATGCCGCAGTCGTAGGGCACGTTGAGGGTCTTGTGCGCGTCGGTGGCCCAGGAGTCGGCGAGTTCGTGCCCGGTGAGCAGATGCCGGGTGGCCGGGGCGGCGGCGGCCCAGAGGCCGAACGCACCGTCCACGTGCACCCACGCGCCGTGCTGCCGGGCAAGCGCGCAGGCCGCGCCGATGTCGTCGTACGCCCCGGAGTGGATGTTGCCCGCCTGCAGGCACAGGATCGTCGGCCCGGTGCCGCGGGCCAGTTCCTCGGCGAGCGCGTCGAGGCGGATGCGGCCCTGGTCGTCGGCGGGGACCGGGATCGGCGCGCCGAGGCCGAGGTAGCGCAGCGCCTGGTCGAGTGTGGCGTGGCGTTCCGCACCGGCGATCACGCGCACCCGGGGCGCGCCGGTGAGGCCGAGCGTGTCGAGGTCCCATCCGGCCTGGGCCAGCACGTGCTGGCGGCCGGCGGCCAGACCGGTGAAGTTGGCCATCGTCGCGCCGGTGACGAACCCGACGTCGGCGTGGCCGGGCAGGCCCAGCAGGTCGAGCACCCAGGCCGCGGCGGCCTGTTCGATCGCGGCGACGGCCGGGGTGGCGTAGCGCAGGGTCGCGTTCTGGTCCCAGGCGCTGACCAGCCAGTCCGCGGCGAGGGCGGCGGGCAGCGTGCCGCCGATGACCCAGCCGAAGAACCGGCCCGACGGCATCGCCATCAGGCCGGGCTCGGCCCGGCGCGCGAGCTGGTCGACGACCTCGGCGGCGTCGGTGGGACCGTCCGGCAGCGGGCCGCCGAACACCGCCGTCAGTTCGTCGGCGTCGGCGCGGGGCCGCACCGGGCGGTCGGGCAGCGAGGCCAGCCAGGCGAGGGTATGGGCGACGGCGTGATCCAGCGCGGGCGCGTAGTCCTCCGGGCGTGCGGTCATATGTGCACTCTGCTACATCGGACGCCCGGCGGGTGGGACGGCGATCGACGGGCGCGCACGTGGGAGCGCTTCCAGGTATCCTGCCACGCATGACGATCATTCGTCCGTACCGACCGATCGACCACGACGCGGTGCACGACATCTGCCTGCGCACCGCCCACTGCGGCGGCGACGCCCGGCCCCACTTCCGCGACCCCGACATCCTCCCGGAGATCTTCGCCCTGCCCTACACGCACCTGGAGCCGCAGCTCGCATTCGTGCTCGCCGACGCCGACGACCGTGCGGTCGGATACGTGCTCGCCACCGGCGACACCGCCGCCTTCGCGGCGCGCTTCCGCGACGAGTGGCTGCCCCGGGTCAGTGGCCGCTACCCCGCGCCGGACGGCACCGACCCCCGCGACGGCGACGAGGCCCTCCGCCGCCTGCTGCACTCCCCCGAACACATGCTCGTGCCCGCGCTCGCGCCCTACCCGGCGCACCTGCACATGGGCATGCTGCCCGAACACCGGCGACAGGGCCACGGCCGGGCCCTGCTGGGCCGCCTCGTCCTCGCCCTGCAGGAAGCCGGCGTGCCCGCCCTGCACCTCGGCGTCGCCACCGCGAACACCGCCGCGCTCGCCTTCTACCGCCGGACCGGCCTGCACGACATCGACGTGCCCGACGCGGGGCCGGTGACCTACCTAGGCCGCCGGGTCTGATCGACGTCCATCGACCGTTACGCCACAGTAGACGGTCCGATGGTGGCTTGAGCGGGGCCGCCGCCGCCCCGACGCTGTGCGGATGGGTCGACACATCGCTTTCGTCAACGCGCCCACGGTCGGCGAGGTCTATCCGACCCTGCCGATCGTGGCGGAGCTGGTCCGGCGCGGCCACCGGGTCGGCTACGCCACCGTGGCGGCCCGCGCCGAGGCGGTGGCGGCCACGGGGGCGCTGGTGGTGCCGTACACCTCCGGCCTGCCCGCCGAGAGCGACCGCGAACTGCGCCGGCCCGAGCGCGCCGACTACATCACGACCGTGCGGGAGGGCTTCCTCGGTGAGGCCCGCGCCACCCTGCCGCAGCTCGCACCGTACTTCCGGGACGACCGCCCCGACCTGATGGTGTTCGGCATGCAGAGCCTCGCCGGGCGGCTCATCGCCGTCCGCGACGACCTGCCCGCGGTGCAGTTCCAGAGCTTCCAGGCCGCCAACGAGCACTGGTCCATCGCCCGTCACCTGGGGCTCACCGTCACGCCCCGGCCCGGCCTGCCCGAGCACCAGGTGCAGCTCGACACGTTCGTCGCCGAGCAGGGCATCGACCCGGACGCGGTGCGGGCCTTCCAGCCCTTGGCGCAGCTGCTGCTCTATCCCCGGTTCATGCAGTTCCGGGCGGAGACGTTCGGCGAGCGCCACCACTTCACCGGGCCGTGCACCGGTCCGCGGCCGTTCCAGGCGAGGTGGACGCCGCCCGATCCCAGGCGGCCGGTCGTGCTGATCTCGCTCGGCACCGTCTACAACCGCCTGCCCGGTTTCTACCGCACCTGCGTGGCGGCGTTCGGGGACAGCCCATGGCAGGTGGTGCTGGCGGTGGGTGAGCGCACCGATCCCGCCGAACTCGGCCCGGTGCCCGGCAATGTGACCGTGGCGGCGAGCGTGCCGCAACTCGACGTGCTGGCGCACGCGGCCGTGTTCGTCACGCACGCGGGCATGGGCGGCATCCTGGAGGCGATCCGCGCCGGGGTGCCCATGCTGACCGTCCCGCAGACCCCCGAACAGGAGGTCAACGCCTTGCGCGTGGCCGAACTCGGGGTCGGCCGCCCACTGGACCCGGCCGCGCCGACCGCCGCCGCGCTGCGCACCGCCGTCGAAACCCTGACCACCGACCAGGGTGTACGCGACGCGCTCACGCGCCTCCAGGCCGACCTGCACACCTACGGCGGCGCGCCGCTGGCCGCCGACCTCATCGAGTCCGCCCTCCCCTGACCCGGCCGCCTCGGCGCGGCGGCTCGGCGCGGCGGCTCGGCGCGGCGGCGAAGATCGGCGTTTGAGGTCAGAAAGTGGGGTGGGACCGCAGCTTCTGACCGGAAACGCCGATCTTCACGGCCCGCGCCGGGGGCAGAGGTTGGGAAGGGCACCTTCTTCTACGGAAAACGATAAGAAGGTGCCCTTGCTTCAGCCGGTGGCGCCGGCGACGCGGCGGGCGCGGAGGGCTTTCTTGTCGACCTTGCCGACGTCGGTGAGGGGGAGGTCGCGGAGGAACTCGACGGCGTAGGGGGCCCAGAGTTCGTTGAGTTCGGTGACGGCCCATTCGCGCAGCTCGGCGGCCGTGATCTCGGCGTCGGGGGCGGGCACGACGAAGGCGTAGACCGCCTCGCCCATGCTCTGGTGCGGCACGCCGATCACCGCGGCGGCGCGCACCTGCGGGTGGCGCAGCAGGGCGTCCTCGACCGTGCGGGAGTACACGTTCGTCGAGGTCGCACCGGTGACGATCATGTCCTTGAGCCGGTCGACCAGGAACAGGTAGCCGTCGGCGTCGAGGCGGCCCAGGTCGCCGGTGCGCAGCCAGCCGTCCACGATGGTGCGGCTGGTGAGTTCGGCCTGGCCCCAGTAGCCGGAGGTCATCAGCGCGGCGGACACCCACACTTCGCCGATCTCCCCGGGCCCGACGACCGTGCCGTTGCCGTCCCGGATCTCGACCCGCACCCCGGGATAGGGCCGCCCGCACGAGCCGAGCCGTTCCGGAAACGCCGGGTCGTGTTCGAGGTTCGGGTACGCGGCGATGAAGGTGGCCTCGCTCATGCCGTACACCGGGCGCAGCACCGGGCCGAAGCGCGCCACGGCTTCGGCCAGGCGGGTCGGGGCGGCGGCGCTGCCCGCGCAGGACAGCGTGGCCAGGCTGCTCGTGTCCGTCTTGGCCAGCCGCGGGTGGTCGAGCACCTGGTAGAGCATCGGCGGCGGCAGCACCGCGCTCGTGATGCGCTCCTGCTCCAGGGTGGCCAGGAAGTCCTCGGCGGTGAAGCGGTCGTGCAGCACCAGCACCCCGCCGGTGAACAGGGTGATCATCGCGGCGACCTGCTGGCTGGAGTGCCAGAAGCCGGCCACCGCCAGGTGCCGCAGCGGGCGGCCGTCGGTGACCTGGTAACTGGCCGCGACCGCCTGCACCGCCTTGAAGAAGGCGTGCCGGTGGTGCACCAGCTTCGGCCGCCCGGTGGTGCCGCCGGTCTGGAACAGCGACTGCGGCTCGCGCACCGAGTGCGGCAGCCCGAGCTGAGCCGCGCCGGAGCGCCGCGGCGCGGCCAGGTCGATGCCCGCGCCCGCGCCGAAGCAGAACACCGTCAGGTCCCCGGCCCCCTGCGCGAGCTGCTCGCCCAGCGTGGCGTGGGTGCGCGCGTCGTAGGCGAACGCGTCGACGTCGGCCAGGGACAGGTAGTCGGCGCACAGCTGCGGGGGCGCGTTCGGGGCCAGCCACACCGACCGGCAGCCCAGCAGGTGCAGGGCGAACTGCACCTGGATCGACTCGGGCGGGTTGCCGGCCAGGATGCCGACCGCCGAGGAGGACCGCACGCCGTTGTCGTACAGCGTCGCGGCCATGTCCCTGATCCCGGCGGCCAGGTCGGCGTACGTCAGCCGCCGCGCCCCGTGCACGATCGCCTCCGCCGAGCCGTATCCCTCGAAGACGGCGAGCGCCTGGGCCGCATAGTTTTCCTGGTCGCGCTGGTCCATCGCCGGGCACTCCCGTGGCTCGACCGATCACTGGGGCGCGCTGGCGACGTCGACATGGCGCTCTTCCGAACCGGCACCATAACGCCCGTTACGAGATCGCAACCATTCGTCGACAATCGAGATGCATATGTCTCCTCAGTGGACGCCGAGTGGCGGCAACTGTGCTATGGAGCGCTTTCCCGGTCAGGCCCGCTCAGGTCCGAGCTGGTCGGCCAGCTCCCGGGCCCGCTGCCGGGTGCGCAGCCACGGTGCGTCCAGCGCCTCCCGGACCGTCGCCGCCGCCTCCGCCGGATCACCGGTCAGCTCCCACAGCGCGCCCGCGGCCGCGAACCGGTCCTTGAGGTCGGCGTCGCCGTCGCGGATCTCGCGCAGCCGGGCCGCGACGTCGGGGTCGGCGTCGCCGAACACCTCGGCCGCGGCGACCGCGGCCAGCACGTCCCGGCGCGGGGCGACCGCGATCGCGGCCCGCAGCGGGGCGTCGTCGCCCCCGGCCAGCCACAGCAGGCGCAGGTAGATGACCTCGCCGTTGGCCATCGCGCCGATCGCCTCGATCACCTCGGGGTTGCCGCGGCCCGCCTCGGCGAGGAACTCGGCCACCCACAGCCGCGCCGGCCAGGTCATCTGGGCCAGGTGCCGGGCGAGCACGCCGACCGCCGGACCGGGTGCGTCGCCGAGCACTCGCAGCAGCCCCACCAGTTCGCGCTGCTCCTTGGCCGTGGCCTTGGGCGAGCGGTTCACGTCGATCGTGGTGGCCAGGTCCACCACGCGGCCGAGCACCGCCGCCCGCAGTGACTCGTCCGGCGCGGGCAGGTCGGCCAGCGCGCCGGGCAGCCGGGGCGGCGTCCAGCCCTCGCGCAGCGCGGCCTCGGCGTGCTCCCGCCAGCGCGGGTCGCCGACGCGGATCAGCGCGTCCAGCGCCGAGCGGCGCATCCGTGCCCCGCGCGCCACCGCGTCGGCGAGCCAGTCGGCCTGGCGGCGGGTGAGCGTGTCGTCGGCGACCACCGCGCGGTACGCGCAGCGGCGCACCCGCTCCTCGGGGTCGTCCAGGAACGAGCAGAGCAGGGCCTGCGACTCCAGCGGCAGCTCCTGCCGCGCGGCCCGGTCGGCCAGTGTCTGCGCGACGTCCCGGCGGGCCTGCGCCTGCCCGTCCCGCGCGATCGCGGCGAGCAGGTCGGCATCCCGGCGGGCGTCGCCGCCGGCGGCGTACTCGACCAGGTCGGCCAGCTTGCCGCGGCGGGTGGTCCAGCGCAGCGCGTCCGGGTCGGCCGACCAGCCCGCGGCCAGCGCCGCGCCCGCCTGCGCCGTGGGTGCGAGCCCGGCCTCCCGCATCGCCAGCACGGCCGCGACCCGGACTGTGGATGAGCGGGACGGGTCGAGGAACTCCGGCAGCCAGCCCGCGGCGGCGGCCGGATCGAGCTGGGCGGCGGCCACCAGCGGGGTGACCCGGCGGTAGTCGTCGGCGTACTCCCGCGCCCTGGTCAGCAGGACCGCGGACAGCCGCGGATCGGGGCCGCACCAGCCGAGCAGGGCGGTCGACTCCTCCACCACGCTGTGGTCGTCGAGATCGGACAGATTACGCAGTGTCACGGTGAAGGCGCGCAGTGCCTGGCGCACCGGCTCGCCGTCCGGGTGCGCGGCCAGCTCGCCGACCAGCATCAGCAGCTGGTCGGGCAGCCGCGTCTTGGGGTCCGCGGCGAACGCCAGGATCGGCGCGACCAGCTGCGCGGCCAGCGGATGCAGGCCGTCGGCGGGCAGCAGCACCTGCTCCAGCGCGTCCATGCTGTCGTAGTCGTGCGCCGCGGATCCGATGAGCCGCAACAGGTCCACTGGTTCCACACCCTGGGTCACCGGCTGATAGTAGGCCCGCGGGACGACGCTACGCATGCAAGCCCGTCTACGATCTCCCGATGCGCAGGCTGGTGCGGTCGTTGACGGTGTTGCTGGTGGTGGCGTTCACCGGGCTGGCGGTGATCGAAGTGTCGCGGCTGCACACGTCGAGCCCACTGGCACGCACCGACGCGGAGATCGTCGCGGACGCGCTGCCGCGCCTGGCCTTCCAGCGCGCGGCGCTCGACGGCGGCAGCGCCGTCCGGATGCAGCACCTGTTCCCCGAGGGCTGGTTCTTCAGCTACACACTCTACGGCCTGACCTGGCTCGACGTCGGCGCACGCAGCGCGCAGCTGAAGGACCGGGCGCTGGCCGAGGCGCGCTGGGCGCTGTCGCACGTGGACTCCGACGACGGCCGCGCGGTCTTCGACGCCTCCCTCGAACCGGCGTACGGCGTGTTCTACCAGGGCTGGGCGACCTGGCTGCGGGGCGGCGTCGTCGCGCTCGCCGGGCCGGGCGCGCCCGAGCGGGACCGGCTGGCCGCCGACGCCGATGCGCTGGCCGGGGCGTTCCGGCGGCAGCTCGACACGACCGGGTCGCCGTTCCTCACCGCGTACCCGGGGCAGGCGTGGCCCTGTGACAGCGCCGTCGGCATCGCCGCGGTGCGGCTGGCGGGCACGTTGACCGGCACCGACCGCGCGGGCCTGGTCCGCGACTGGCTGGCCGCCGCGGACACCCGCCGTGACCCCGCGACCGGGCTGCTGCCGCACACCGTGGACCCGTCGACCGGGCAGCCGACCAGCGGTGCCCGCGCCACCTCGCAGGTGATGGTGCTGCGCTTCCTGCGCGAGGTGGACCCGGCGGCCGGCGCACGCGACTGGGCGGTCTTCCGGGAGCGCTTCGCCTCGACCGTGCCGGGCGCGCCCGGCGTGCGGGAGCATCCGCAGGGCGTGGACCTGGCCGGCGACGTCGACTCGGGGCCGCTGATCCGGGGGCTGAGCACGTCGGCGAGCGCGGTCGCGCTCGGCGACGCCGTCGTCTACGGCGACCGCGAGGCGGCGGCCGCGCTCACCGGCCTGGCCGAGGCCGCCGGACTCGCCGTGCAGTGGGACGGCGAGCGGCGTTACCTGGGCGGCGCGCTGCCCGTCGGCGACGCGTTCCTGGCCTGGTCGCTGGCCGCGCGGCCGTGGACCGGCGGCGACGTCACCGCCGCCACCGGCCCGTCGTGGACCTGGCGCCTGCCCTGGTACGCCGGGCTGACCGCGCTGCTCGCCCCGGCCTGGCTGCTGGCGCTGGTCGCCGCGAGGATCGCGCCCTTCGGCCGGGCCCGGCGCCGGCACGCGCAAGCCCGATCCGCCGACCCGGCGGACGCGGAGCTCCCCGACGCCGAGGTCACAGCACCCGATCCAGGGCGTTGACGCCGGGAACGGCGACGGTGCCCAGGCGCTGCCCGGACTCGGCGTCGAACCAGGCGACGGCGTCGGGCAGGGCCGCGTACACCCGCTTGCCGTCGGGGCTCGCGCCGAGGCCGCGCACCACGCCCCCGGCGTCCCAGCTGCGCCACACCGGCGCGCCGTCGCGGGGCAGCACGTGCACGGTGCCGCCGATCGCCACGAGCACCTGGCGGAACGTCGCGGCGGCGTACGCGGTGCCGGTGCCCTTCGGGCCGTCGACGGTCTCCCGGATGGTGAGCTCCCGCGTGTCGACGACCGCGAACCGCCCGCCGGTCACGTCGGCGACGTAGAACTCGGAGCCCTCCGGGTTGATCGCCAGGGCGTGGCCTGCTCCCGGGCCCTCGCCGAACGGCGCGGGCAGGTCGACGCAGTACGCCCACTGCTCGGCCAGGTGCAGCGTGTGCACGAAGGCGTGCACGTCGCCGGGGCGGCCCGCGATCAGGTCACGGGTGTGCCGGTGGTCCGGCTGGTGCGTGTAGAGGGTGTACAGGACCTGCCGGTTCGGCGCGTACACCGCCATCCGGCCCTCGCCGCTCATCTCCTCCTCGGCCCCCGGCGGCACCGCCGTCTTCACCCGGGTCAGCAGCGCCGAACTGCGGCCCGTGGCCACCTCGACCTGGCGCACCCGGTATCGGTCCGGCGCGGTCGCGGGCAGCCAGTCCAGCACGAACAGGCCCTCGCCGCCGGCCGTGAACGCGTCGGGCACGATGTTGCCGGCCAGTTCCAGCCGCGCCACCTCGCGGGCCGCGTCCGCGACCACCAGCGGGGTGCGCGCCCGGCCCGAGGGCACGTGGGTGACCTCGCCGGCGCCCGGCGCGGCCAGCGCCACCAGCCGCCCGTCCGCCGAGGCGACCCGCGGCACCCACGCCCCGGCCAGCCGCGGCCCCGCGGTGCGCCGCCCGGTGCGGGTCTCGATCGCGGTCAGTTCGGTGTGCACGCCCGCGGGGGCGGCGGCGTACACGGTGCTGCCGTCCGGGGTGGCCAGACCCGCCCCGAGGCGCTCCATTCCGGATGGTCGCAGCACGGTGAGCCCGCCTTCGGCCCGCACCAGCACCAGGTCCGGCGCGGCCGTGGGCCCGGCGGGCGTCTGCGCACGGCACCCGGTCAGGGCGGCGGCCGCACCCACACCGAGCAGGGTCAGCACGTCACGTCTCGTCGTCATGCCCGGTCGAGTCGCCGCACCCCGCGCCGGTTCCCGCACGGCGGCGATCGATATGGACTGGCCCGGCCGCCGCACCGGCGGCCCGGGGTGACCGTCGGCTCCGGATTTGCTGACCGAGCGGCCGGTGCGCGACCGGCACGCGCACACTACGTTTCTCGCTCGTAACCGTGACTGGCGGCAGACGAGAGACGGCGGGCTTCGGCGGTGGAGGACGATTTCGGGTACGAGGGCCGCCGGCGGCTCCGTATTCCCATGCTGGAGCGGCTGCGCGGCCTGCCGCTGGTGGCCACCACGGTGTTCACCGCCGCGCTGATCCTGCTCATCCTCACCACCATCCACCGGCCGGCGACCTGGAACGACGCGCTGCCGTGGGACCCCGAGCCGAGCGCCGAGCCCATCGCCGCGCCGGTCTACCCGGACGCCCCGGTGGCGAACAGCCCGGTGCCGCGTACGCCCGCCGCCCGGCCCTCGACGAGCACGTCGGCGGCGGCCTCGCCGGCCCCGTCGGCCGGGGGCACGTCGCCGTCGGCGGCCGCCTCCCCGTCACCGGTGGCCCCGCCGCCGCCCGCGCCGCCGCGCACCGCGCGTTACGAGGCCGAGTCGGCGAGCCGATCCCAGGCCCGCACCGCCAACGACCACAACGGCTTCAGCGGCTCGGGTTTCGTCGACTACGACAACGTCTCCGGCGGATACCTGCAGTGGAGCGTGCCGGGCGCGGCCGGGACGGCCACGCTGCGGCTGCGGTTCGCCAACGCCGGCTGTTGCAACCGCACCATGGACATCAGCGTCAACGGCGGCACCGTGCTGCGCGAGGTCCGCTTCGACCCGATGCGCACCTGGGACGACTGGAACACGGTCACCGTGACGGTCACCCTGACCGCGGGCACGAACACCGTCCGGGCCACCGCCACCAGCCGTGAGGGCGGCCCGAACATCGACTACCTCGAGGTCGTCCAGTAGCTCACGGAATGAGCAGCAGCTTGCCCGTGGTGCGCCGCGACGTCAGGTCGTCGTGCGCGCGTGCCGCCTCGGCCAGCGGGTACCGGCCGCCGACCGTCACCCGCAGGGCGCCCGAGGCGACCCAGCCCAGCACGTCGGTGGCCCGTTCCAGCAGCTCCTGGCGGGAGACCACGAAGTCGTTGAGCGTCGGCCGGGTCAGCACCGCCGAACCGGCCTGCATCAGCCGCAGCGGGTCCACCGGCGGCACCGGGCCGCTGGCCGCGCCGTACAGCGCCAGCACGCCGCGGCGGCGCAGCGAGGCGAGGCTGGCGTCGAACGTGGACGCGCCGACCCCGTCGTACACCGCGGCCACGCCTTCGCCGCCGGTCAGCGCCCGCACCTGCCCGGCCAGGTCGTCGACCTGGTCGTAGCGGATCACCTCGGCCGCGCCCGCGCCCCGGGCCAGCCGCTCCTTCTCGTCCGTGGAGACCGTGCCGACCACCCGGCCGCCCAGGTGCGTGACCAGCTGCGTCAGCAGCAGCCCCATGCCGCCCGCGGCCGCGTGCACCAGCACCGTGTCACCCGCCCGCACCGGGTGCACGTCGTGGGTCAGGAAGTGCGCGGTCATGCCCTGCAGCAGCACCGCAGCGGCGGTCTCGTCGGACACCCCGTCGGGCAGCGGCACCAGCCGGTCCACGGGCACCGCCGCGGCCTGCGCGTACGCCCCGGGCGCCAGGACCCAGCCGACCCGGTCGCCGACCGACACCCCGGTCACGTCCGGCCCCACCGCGGCCACCCGGCCCGCCGCCTCCACGCCGGGGACGAACGGCAGCGGTGTCGGGTAACGGCCCTGGCGGTGATACACGTCGATGAAGTTGACCCCGGTCGCGGCGATCTCCACGACCGCCTGGCCCGGCCCCGCCACGGGCGGCTCCACCTCGGCGGGGGTGAGCACCTCGGGGCCGCCGTACTGCGTGATCTGAACAGCCTGCATGGTCCGAGCCTGCCTCATCGGGGCCTGATGCGGGGTCCGGGGCACGCCTGCGGAGGGACAATGAGAGCAGCATCGCAGGAACGGGAGGCGCGCCATGACCACCGCGACGATGACCAAGACCTGGATGGTGGAACTGCGGTACGAGGAGGACGCGGACCTGACCAGGGCAACCGCGTCCATGCGGCTGCCGTCGGGGCGGCTGCTGACCGCCGAGGGCCAGGCCCGGCGCAATCCGATCGACCGCCCACGGCCCTCGATCGGCGAGGAGATGGCAGGAGCCCGAGCCCTCTCCGGCTTGGCGCACCGCCTCCTGGAGGCCGCCGCCGACGAGGTCGAATCGAACGTCCACGGAGGCGACCCGGCGATCTAGCGGCCTCGGTCCGCGGTTTCCTGGAAAGTGGTGGAATCGGGCCGGTGATTCGTGCGGTTTCCCCGAAACTGCACGACCGTGACGTGCCTAGGACGTGGTGGCGAGGGTGAGGGGGAGGACGCCGGGGGCGCCTGCCTGGAGGAGTTGGCGGGCTACGACGGCCATGGTCCAGCCGGAGTCGAGTTGGTCGTCGACCAGGAGGACGGGGCCGGAGAGGTCGCGGAGTCGGTCGGCCATGCCCTCGGGGACGGTGAAGGCGTCGTGCAGGGCTTTGACGCGCTGGGCACTGTTGGCCCGGGGCTGGTCGGCGGGCGGGCCGCCCGCGACGGTGCCGAGCAACTCCAGGCGGCCGACGCGGGCCACGTGTTCGGCCACGCCGGCGATCAGGCGCGGGCGGGTCCGGGAGTTGATCGCCACCACAGCGGCGGGGCGGGCGGGCCACGGGTCGGCGCCGTGTGACCAGTCCTTGAGGACCTCGACGAGCACCGCGAGCAGGTCGGCGGGCGCAGCCGTGTCGGGAGCGCCCTCGGCGAGCAGTTCTCGCAGGCGGGTGCCCCAGCCGAGGTCGGACAGGCGGCCCACGGCGCGGCCGGGCAGCGTCTGCTCGGCCGGGGGGATCTTCCCGGAGAGCGGCACGCCCGCGGCGGCCAGCCCGGTCGGCCACATCTTGCGGGGTTCGATCTGGACGCCGGGGCGGCCGAGGAAGACGTGCGCGGCCTGGAGGGCCTCGGCGGAGACGTCCTTGCCGTAGGCAGGACCCGCGCAGTTGTCGCAGCGGCCGCAGCGGCGCGCCTCGGGGTCGTCGAGGGTGTGCCGGAGGAACTCCATGCGGCACCGGGTGGTGCCGGTGTAGTCGCGCATGGCGTCCTGCTCGGCCTGGCGGGCCTTGGCGATGCGCGCGTAGCGCTCGGTGTCGTACGCCCAGGGCCGGCCGGTGGCCTCCCAGCCGCCGCGCACGCGCTTGACCGCGCCGTCGACGTCGAGGACCTTGAGCATCATCTCCAGCCGGTTGCGCCGCAGGTCGACCTGCACCTCCAGGGCCTGCGTGGACACGGGGCGCCCGGCGGCGTCGAGCACGTCGAGCACCCGGCGCACCTGGTCCTCCGGCGGGAAGGCCAGCGAGGCGAAGTACCGCCAGATCGCGGCGTCCTCCGGGCCGGGCAGCAGCATCACGTCCGCCCCGGCCACGGCCCGGCCCGCGCGGCCGACCTGCTGGTAGTAGGCGATCGGCGAGGCGGGCGCGCCGAGGTGCACGACGAACCCGAGGTCGGGCTTGTCGAAGCCCATGCCCAGGGCGGAGGTGGCCACCAGCGCCTTGAGCTTGTTGTCGAGCAGGTCCTGCTCGGCGGAGCGCCGGTCGGCGTCCTCGGCCTGGCCGGTGTACGCGGCCACGGCATACCCCCGGCCGGCCAGGAACTGGGCGGTCTCGTGCGCGGCGGCGACGGTCAGCGTGTAGACGATGCCGGAGCCGGGGATCTGGTCGAGGTGGTCGGCGAGCCAGGCCAGCCGGTGGGCCGGGCTGGGCAGCTCCAGCGCGGCCAGCCGCAGCGACTCCCGGTCCAGCGGGCCGCGCAGCACCAGCGGCTCGTGGTCGGCGGCCTGCCCCCCGCCGAGCTGCTCGGCGACGTCGGTGGTGACCCGCTCGTTGGCCGTCGCGGTGGTGGCCAGCACCGGCGTGCCCGTGGGCAGCTCGGCCAGCATGGTGCGCAGGCGGCGGTAGTCGGGGCGGAAGTCGTGGCCCCAGTCGGAGACGCAGTGCGCCTCGTCGACGACGAGCAGGCCGGTGGTGGCGGCCAGGCGGGGCAGCACGGTGTCGCGGAAGTCGGGGTTGTTGAGCCGCTCCGGGCTGATCAGCAGCACGTCGACCGCGCCGTCGGCGATCTCCGCGGTGATCTGTTCCCAGTCCTCCAGGTTGGCCGAGTTGATGGTGCGGGCGTGGATGCCCGCGCGGGCCGCCGCGTCGACCTGGTTGCGCATGAGCGCCAGCAGCGGGGACACGATCACCGTCGGGCCGTGGCCGCGCTCGCGCAGCAGGGCGGTGGCGACGAAGTACACCGCGGACTTGCCCCAGCCGGTGCGCTGCACGCACAGCACCCGCCGGGCGTCGGCGACCAGCGCCTCGATCGCCCGCCACTGGTCCGGCCGCAGCTCGGCGTGCTCACCCGCGAGCCGCCGGAGCACGGTTTCGGCACGTTCGCGCAGTTGTGTCCTGTCGTCCGCCATCCCGCAGTTCTACCAGCCGGGGGTGTCATCGGCCCGGCCGGCGGCGGCGGGGGTGTCGGCTGCCGCACCCGGGGGTAATCAGGGCGAATGACCAATATCGGTTACACGCTCATGACCGAGCAGCGCGGGCCCCGGGAACTGGTCGACGACGCGGTACGCGCCGAGGCGGCCGGGTTCGGCTTCGCGGTCTGCTCCGACCACTACTACCCCTGGCTGGCCGAGCAGGGGCACGCCCCGTTCGCCTGGTCGGTGCTGGGCGCGGCCGCCCACGCCACCGAGCGCCTCCCGCTGGTCTCGTTCGTCACCTGCCCCACCATGCGCTACCACCCGGCGGTGGTGGCGCAGATGGCGGCGACCGTGGGCGTCATGTCGCAGGGGCGGTTCACCCTCGGCCTGGGCGCGGGCGAGAACCTCAACGAGCACGTGGTGGGGGCGTACCCGCAGGCGGTGCAGCGCCACGCGATGCTGTCCGAGGCCATGGAGATCATCCAGCCGCTGCTGGCCGGCGAGGTCGTGCACCACCTGGGCGAGTACTTCGAGGTGCCCGAGGCGCGCCTGTGGGACCTGCCGGACGAGCGGGTGCCGATCGCCGTGGCGGTGTCCGGGCCGTCCTCGATCCGGCTGGCCGCCCGCCACGACGCGGCGCTGATCGCGGTCGAGCCGAAACGCGAGCTGATCACGCAGTACGCCGACGCCGGCGGCAGCGGCCCCCGCTACGGGCAGGTGGCGATCTGCTGGGGGCCGGACGCCGACGAGTGCGCCCGGATCGCCCACGACCAGTTCCGCTGGTTCGACCTGGGCTGGGCGGTGAACGCGGAGATGCCGCACCCGCGCTCGTTCGCCGCGGCGACCACCGCGATGACACCCGAGATGGTCGCCGCGAAGATCTCCTGCGGCCCCGACCTGGACAAGCACGTGGCCGCCGTGAAGCGGTTCGCCGACGCCGGGTTCACCGACGTCGCCCTGATCCAGATCGGCGGCGACAGCCAGCGCGACTTCCTCGACTTCGCCGAGAAGCAGCTCCTCCCGGCACTGGCCGCCGTCTGAGCTGAGCTGCGATCGCCGCCGACGAGGCTCGTGCCTCCCGCAAGCCGCGGCCCACCCTTTCTGAGCAGCCTGCACGCACCAGGCGCGTTAAGAAGGTGCCCTTCCGCTACGCGGAGCGTTGTGCAGGTGCCCTTCCTTTCGCGCCGGGGGCGCGGCGGGAGAGGCGGAGGATGCGCAGGACCATGGCGGGTTTGCGGAGGATGCCGGGTGGCATGAGCAGGTGCTGGACGGCGGTGAAGATGCGCCGGATCTCGGGGTCGGCCTGTGCGGCGAGCTGGATGCGGCGGGAGTAGCGGTTGCGCAGGGCGATGCCGCGCGGGCGTTCGCCCTGGGTCTGCGGGTAGGCGAAGTCGCCGCCGGCGGCGAAGCCCCAGGGGGTGGCGAGGATGTGCGCCGTCTCCTGATAGAAGTCGGCGGCCAGGGCGGCGGAGGGCGTGCAGTGCGCGTCGAGTCGGCGGCCCAGGGCCTGGGACTCCAGGGCGGCGCAGGTCATGCCCTGGCCGTAGATGGGGTTGAAGCTGCAGACGGCGTCACCGAGGGCCAGGTAGCCGGCGGGATGGGCGGGCAGGTCCTCGAAGTGGCGGCGGCGGTTGGACGGGAAGGTGAACGAGACCGCCTCGGTCACCGGCTCGCACCGCTCGATGAGGTCCGCGATGCCGGGGTGGGGCAGGCTGCGGGCGTGCGCGCCGAAGGCGTCCGCGTCGCCGGCGGCCGGGAAGTCGCCGTGCCAGCCGCCCAGCGAGATCAGCCAGCGATCGCCCTCGATGGGCAGGGCCAGCCCGACCCGGGTCTCGTGCGGCGGCGCGGGCAGCACGAACACCGCCGTGGCGTCGGGCAGGTCGGCCGGCCCGCGCCGGAACAACCGGGTGGTGTAGCCGACGCCGACCTTGACCTCGGTGACCGCCGGTGCGGCGAAGCCCAGCTCGGCGAGCCAGCGGTCGGAGCGGCTGCCCCGGCCCGAGCAGTCGACCACCAGCGCGCACGGCAGCGTCTGGCCGTCGTCGAGCACCACGCCGCTGACGACACCGTCGGCGCCCGCCAGCCCGGCGGCCGCGACCCCGGCCCGGAACTCGACGTTCGGCAGTGCCGCCACCCGGCCGCGTACGGCGTGCTCCAGCAGCGGACGGCTGA
Organism: Catellatospora sp. NPDC049111; assembly: GCF_040648615.1. Classification (NCBI taxonomy): domain Bacteria; kingdom Bacillati; phylum Actinomycetota; class Actinomycetes; order Micromonosporales; family Micromonosporaceae; genus Catellatospora; species Catellatospora sp. NPDC049111. Next base: position 44,804 of record NZ_JBEZEB010000017.1, read on the forward strand.
ACGAGAGCAGGTCGATGCCGGTCGGCGACTTCGGCCAGACGCTGCCGTACCGGTAGAAGATCATCTGGGTGCCCGGCTCGAACGGGGTCGCCCCCGCCGCGACCAGCTCGTCGACCAGCCCGTCGAACAACTCGCCGAGCGCCCGCTGACCGGCCGCCAGCAGCACCGCCCCGTGGTTGCCCTGCGGCACGCCGCGCCGCGGCGACGCGTCCGGCGGCAGGTGGTCCCGGTCCAGCACGACCACGCGGGCGTATCGGTCGGCCAGCACCCGGGCCGCGCACAGCCCGGCGATACCGGCTCCGATCACGACGGCGGTGGACGCGGGCACGGGCGGGACGATCTCGGTCATCCGTCCATCTTCGACGGGGTCACCCGAGATCGCCGACCCGGGCCCGGTCCACGCCGCCGATGTGACTAATTCCCGCCAGCCCTAACGATCAACGGGGATCGATACTAGTGTGCTGGTGTGTCCAATTCCGCGGTGGTGTTGCTGGGCGGGCTGCCGTTCACGCTGCTCGCGGTGCTGTTTTTGGGGCTGCTGGCGCAGGCGCAGTCCCGGCGCGACGGCGTGCGGCGAGGGCGGCTCAGCGCGACCGACCGCGCGCAGCTCACCGCCGAGGCCCGTGAGCTGGAAGAAGTCGCCGCCGAAGTGCTGGAGGCGGCCCGCACCGCCGTGCTGCTGGCCGAGCGCACCGCGACCGAACTGACGGCGGCCGAGGCCGACCGGGACGCCGCCTGGCAGGCCCACCTGGCGGCGGCACAGCTGCTGGAGGACGCGGCCGAGACGCTGCCGCCCGAACCGGCCGAGGCCACCGCCTCCACGGAGACCCTGCGCGAGGTCGCCCTGGCCGCGCGCGCGGCCTACAAACGCGGCGACCTGACCATGGAACAGCTGCGCGCCATCTGGTCGAAGGTCGACGGCTGGGACCAGTCCCGCCAGGACCGCTCGCACGAGCTGTCCCGCCTGCGCGCCGAAGACGCCGAAGCGGCCCGCCTCTACCACGTGGCCGCCTCCCGCGCCCGCAGCGCCCGCCGCGCCGCCGAGGTAGCCCGCGTCTCCTCCCACGCCCTCACCCAGGAAGCCGCCGACGCCGCCTACGAAGCCCAGGCCGTCCAGACCGTCCTGCGCGACGGCCGCCGCTGACCACCCCCACAACAGCGACAAACCAGGGCGGGACGGTTGAACCACCCGAACCGCGGGTACCCCTCCCCCATGCGCGACTACGACGAAGTGGTGGAGATCGTCTACGCCTGGCAGCAGCCCGAGCCGACCGGCGGCGTGCCCGCCCGCGACCTCCCCGACGAAGACCTGCTCCGCGAACTCGCGGCGATCCACCGCACCCGCCACGACACCCTGCGCCACGGCTCCGACCAGTCCCTCTCCCACCACACCGCCCGCATGATCGAACTAGAAGCCGACTACCTCCGCCGCCACCCCACCCGAGAACCCGATCCGGCCCGCCTACGCCCCACCCATGATCGCGACGATCTTGCGTGAAGTGTGCCGAGAGCACGCCCAAAACGCCCATAAGGTCAACAGTTCATGCAAGATCGTCGCGATCATGCGCGGCGGCCGGGCGGGGGTGGTGTGGGGTGGGTTACGGGGGTTCGGGGTGGTGGGGTGGGTCGTGAGATTCTTGGGGGCGTGACTGCGACGTTGATGTTGGGCCGGTATCCGGTCGATCCGCCCGTGGTGCTCGCGCCGATGGCGGGCATCACCAATGTCGCGTTCCGGCAGCTCTGCCGGGAGCAGGGGGCCGGGATCTACGTCTGCGAGATGATCACGACGGTCGCGTTGGCGGTGCGCAACCCCAAGACCGACAAGATGATCGAGTTCGGGCCGGACGAGAACCCCCGCAGCATGCAGCTGTACGGCGTCGACCCGGACATCACCGCCAAGGCGGTGCGGCGGGTGGTCGACGAGAACCTGGCCGATCACATCGACCTCAACTTCGGGTGCAGCGTCAAGAAGATCACGAGCAAGGGCGGCGGGTCGGCGATCCCGTGGAAGCGCCGCCTGTTCGGGTCGATCATCAAGGCGGCCGTCGACGCGGCCGCGCCGGCGGGCATCCCGGTTACCATCAAGATGCGCAAGGGCATCGACGACGACCATCTGACGTACGTCGAGGCCGGTCTCATCGCGCAGGAGGCCGGGGCGAAATGGGTGGCGCTGCACGCGCGCACCGCCGCCCAGCGCTACTCCGGCGAGGCCGACTGGGAGTCCATCGCCACCCTCAAGCAGGCCCTGGACGTGCCGGTGCTCGGCAACGGCGACATCTGGGAGGCCGACGACGCGCTGCGCATGGTGGCCGAGACCGGCTGCGACGGCGTCGTGGTCGGCCGGGGCTGCCTGGGCCGGCCGTGGCTGTTCGCCGACCTGGCCGCCGCGTTCGCCGGCCGCCCCGAGCGGGTCATGCCCGACCTGGGCGAGGTCGCGCAGGTCATGCGCCGCCACGCCGAGTTGCTCGTGCACTGGTGGGGCGCCGAGCGCGAAGCCGTCACCGACTTCCGCAAGCACGTCGCCTGGTATCTCAAGGGCTTCCCCGTCGGCTCGGAGCTGCGCCGCTCGATGGCCATGGCGTCGTCGCTGATGGAACTCGACGACCTGCTCGGCAAGCTGGACCACGCCGCACCGTTCCCGGTGGCGAACCTGGGCCAGCCGCGCGGCCGCACCAACTCCCCCGCCAGGGTCGTGCTCCCCTACGGCTGGCTCGACGATCGCGACTCCGAAACCGTCCCCGAGGACGCCGAACACGACGACTCCGGCGGCTGACCCCGGCCCGCGAAGATCGCTGTCTGCGGTCAGAACCTGCGGTCCCACCGCAGCTCATGACCGCAGACAGCGGTCTTCGCCGCCAGCCCCGCCTCAGCGCCGGAAGCTGTCGAGCAGAGCCCGGGTGTACGGTGCCCGCACCCGCGCGATCAGCGCGAACACCACCAGCAGCGCCCCGGACATGATCGCGTTAGACGCCGCCCCGGGCAGCACGAACAGGTTCATGATCGTCGCGCCGGCCATCAGGCCGACCAGCCCGATCGCGGCCACCCCCGACAACCGGGGGATCAGCAGCCCGACGCCGCCGGCCAGCTCGCAGGCGCCCACGAACCAGATGAACCCCATGCCCAGCCCGGCCTCGGCGAAGGCGGGCGGGGCCTCGAAGAACGGCAGGTACTTCGGCACCGAGACGCCGATGAAGAACAGCCCGAGCAGCACCTGCCCGATCCACACGGCGATGTTCACGGCGCGGCGGGGACGGACGGTGGGGGCGGCGTACGAGGTCATGACGGGTTCCTTCCGTGAAGTTCGGTCATCGCGTTCATCCGTGTAGACGGACGGCGCGCGCGGAACTCATTGGTCCGGAAGGAACATTCCCGATCAGGGTCGCAGCATCGGGTCGACGATCACCGCGACCGCCCCGGGCAGGTTGCACTGGATCCGCAACCGCACGTGGAAGGCGTCGGTGAGATCGGCCCTGACCGTCGTCTTCGCGCCGATCTCCGCCTGCACGATGGCGGGCTTGCCTTCGTTGCCTCCGTTGGGCAGCAGATCCTTCGGGGCCGGGAACACACTCAGCTGGACGAGCTGGTTGGTCGGCACCGACGTCTGGTGCGCCGTCAGGGTCGCGGTGAACGTGGTCAGGTTGCGGGGGATCACGTAGGCGACCTCCGCCATGGTGTTGCCGGTCGTGTTCGGCGGGCACTTCACCGCGAGCGCATGGGCGTACTCAGGCAGCCCGGCCAGGTCCTTCGGCAACGGGACCAGCAGGCTCGACCCGGTCACCGCGGGGAGGGTGTCCAGATAGGTGCCGCCCTGGACGGGCGCGGGTGCGTGTGTCGTAGCCGCAGGGGCTGCGGACACGGCGATCGGGCTCGTCCCGGCAGCGGGCTGCGGCGACTGCGGGGCCGCGCCGGCGGGAAAGAGGAGAGTCCAGGTCTGCGTCAACGTGCCGATGATGGTCACGGCGCCGACGACGAACGCGCCGATGGTCGCCCACCGGATCTTGCGCGGTCCAGGGGGCTCGATAGGGGTGGACACGCTGCTCCTGAGGGAAGTCAAGGGGAGGAACGACGATTTTCGCACGGGGTCGGATAGATGAGAATCGGCCCAGCGGAACTGATATCCGACAACATCGGGGATCTACCCTGGTGTTCCCCGAGGGCAGAATGCCCTTTCATGGCCGATACCCTCTCCACGCCCCCCGCTGCGCCCGAACCGCCCACCGGACCCGCCTCCACCAGCTCCTCTGCCCCGACCGCCACCCTGCGGCCGGTGGCAGCGGCACCTCCCGGCAAGGGCACGGCTCGCCTCGCGCTGCTCGTCGCCGCGGTGAGCCTCGTCGTGGCCCTGGTCGCGGTCGGCGTGGCCGGGGTGGCGCTGGTCCGCTCCGGTGAGGACACTCCGGACACCACGGCCGCGCCGGGAGCCGCCAACAGTGCTCCGGCCTCTGCCGGCGCCGACGCGCCCGCCGCTCCGGCGACCACCGAAGCCGGGGGCCGGCCGTCGCCGACCGCGGTGCTCGGCGTGCTCAACCCGCAGGCGGCCTTCGACCCGGCGTACAAGGACCAGGAACTGATCCCGCAGGTGACCAGCCAGGCCAGCGCCTACCTGGACCTCAACGAGCCGCGCGTGGTCCAGCAGGGCAGCGACAAGGACGACGTCCGCCTGGAGCTGCCCTACAACAGCACCGTCCCGGTGATCATCCTGCTGGACGGGGTCGAAGGGGCCATCGTGCCGCCGACCATGCCGGACCCGCAGCCGCAGGACTGCGCCGACCTCATCCGCAAGAGCCCTGTTCCGCAGCGCGCCGAGACCGCTGCTCAGCGTGAACTGACCATGTGTATCGCGACGTCGCAGGAGCAGGCCACCGCCATCGGTCAGCGTCAGCGCCTGGTGGTGCTCCACATCTCCGCGCTGTCCAGCAACGCGAAGGTGACGATCCAGCTGAAGGCCTGGGAAGTCCCGGCCTGACCGCACCGCGAAGCGAGCGGGCCGGTGCCGTCCACCGGCCCGCTCGGCTGTCCGCCGTCAGCGGCCGCGGGCGGCGAAGTGCTCGACGATGCCCTGTAGCAGGCGGGTGTCGAAGGGCAGCGCGGCGCAGCTGTCCACCGCCGCGTCGCGGTGCTGCTCCATGAGCCGGCGCGCCTGCGCGAGCCCGTACACCCGGACCAGGTTGGCCTTGCCCACGTCGTTGCCGGAGTCCTTGCCGAGCTGCTCGGCCGACGCGGTCGCGTCGAGGATGTCGTCGCGGGCCTGGAACACGATGCCCGCGTGGTCGGCGTACCGGGTGATCAGCTCGATCTCGACGCGTGGCCGGTCCAGCAGCATCAGCAGCGGCACCAGCGCGGCCTCGACCATGGTCGACGTCTTCAGCCGGTACATCTCCAGGATGTCCTCGCCGGTGACCGGCGACGCGTCGCGGGCGTAGCGCAGGTCCAGATACTGCCCCCGGCACAGCCGCTGCGGGCCCAGCACCGTGCCGACGTACGCGACGACGTCGGTGACCCGGTGCGCCGGGTAGTGCCGGTCGAGCCGGGCCAGCATGCCGAACCCGGAGGACAGCATCGAGATCGCGGCGAGCTGCACGCTGCCCTCGTCGAACACGGTGTGCGCGGCCGGGCGGCCCCGGCGCAGCGTGGCGTCGTCCTGGGCGGGCAGGTCGTCGAAGATGAGGCTGGCGGTGTGGAACAGCTCGATCGCGCCGAGCAGCGACTCGGGCATGTCCCCGCGCACGCCGAGCCCTTCGGCCAGCATCAGGGTCAGCGCGGGCCGCAGCCGCTTGGCCGGACCGTCCATCGTGTACGCCAGGATCGGCGCGAGCTCGGCGGCGTTCACCTCGGCGTGGCAGTTGTGCACGATCTCGTTGATGCGCGGCAGCCGGTCGAGCACGAACGTGCGAGCGTCGACGCTGTTCGGGTCACGGCGGCCCATCACCGCCGCCGCCTCCCGCTTCAGCCGCAGGTCACCGGTGGTCAGCTGGGGCAGCACCCGGCGCGGGACCCCGGCCGCCGTACGCAGGAACGTGGCGATCTCCGGGGTGACCGGGTACTGGTCGAGCAGCCGCAGCGTGTTCTCCGGATCCGCGCACAGGTGTATCCCCAGCTTGATCGCGCCGACCCCGGTCAGCGCGTCGCGGGCCACCGGGTCGCCGCCGTACACCTGGTCCACCACGTACGCGTCGTAGGCGAACAGGTCCAGCAGCGGGTTGGTGCGGCCGTCGCCGGGGTGCGTGAACGGGGTCATCCTCCCCGCGCGGCGGTCCTCGTCGCGGTCGGCGAGGTCGTCCTTGAACTGGCTCAGAAAGATCGTGTTGAGGCAGCGGGCGTAGAAGCCCTCGTCGAGACTGCGCCGGCCGAGGATGTTGGCCACCACCCGGCTCAGCCCGGCCTTGAGGAAGATGTCCGGGTACGCCGACTCCAGCGACTCGTCCACGCCACGGCTCGCGTCGCGGTGCTGGGCCAGGTACATCGACTCGGCCGCGTGGTAGAGGTGCCGGTGCGTGCCGAACGGGTAGACCTGCAGCGCGATGCCGTACAGCTCGTGCATCTCCTCGGCGAGTGGGTGGTCGGGCACCTGCCTGGCGTCGATCGCGCCGCCGGTGGACAGGCCGCGCAGGATCAGCCGGTGCAGCCGGTCCCGCTCACGCGGCAGCATGTGCTCGCCGGGCAGGTCCTGGAAGCTGTCGTCGATGACGGCGTACGCGGCCCCGTACGCGTACGCGCCGGGCAGGATCCGGGTGAGGTGTTCGCGCACCGCGGTCCGGCCCGCGTCGCGGGTGTCGTACCCCCCGATGGCCAGCACTCCCACCAGCGTGCGGACCACCTTGCCCATCGCCCCCGCCTGCACCACCGTCTCCGGCAGGGTGCGGTGCAGCCGGTCCAGCCGCTCGGCCAGCCAGCGGGTCTCGGCGGCACCGCGCAGCGCCGGGAAGCGCCGCTCCAGCGACTCCACGACACCCGCCACGCCGCGCCCGCGCTCGATGCCCTCGACGACCTCCCGCGCCGTGCGGGCGTGCGCCCGCGCGAGCGCCTCACCCCGGGCGACGTCGGCCGGGTCGGGCACCTCGCTGAGGTTGTAGACGCCGAAGTAGTTCAGTTCCAGCAGCGCCTGCTCGCGCAGCTCCCGCCGCCGGCGCGGCGCGTACACCCCGCGCAGCAGCGCGGCCGCCGGGGTGTGCCGCCCGGCGATCGACCGCAGCTGCTCGGTGTACCGGTCCACATGCGATCCGATCGCGGCCGGATTCGTGTCCCGCCAACCGGCGTAGTGCGCCAGCGTGTGCCGCACACCTTGCTCAAGCCTGCCGTGTTCGAGGTCCTCCTGCCGGAACGGGAACGGCCCCAGCAGCTCCGTAGCGACACTCATGAGGCCGACCACCTCCCCGCAGGATCCCCTGACGACCCCGCGACCCCATGATCCCACCCCCGCGCCACGCCCCGCCCGGACAGAAAGGAAGGGCACCTTCACCACGCTCCGCGTTGTGGAAGGTGCCCTTCCTAACCGGACAGTCACGCCGCCGGGCGCTCTCCCCCGTTATGCCCTCACCCTTGCCTTGATCTGCCAGGATGTCCGCCATGCAGACCCATCCTGACTTCACGGTCGTCCTGCGCGGCTTCGAGCGCACCGAGGTCGACGCCCTGCTCGCCCAGGTGGACCGGGGCGAGCTGAGCCTCGCCGACAATCCCCGGATCGACTTCACCGTCGTGCTGCGCGGCTACGACCGCGAGCAGGTCTTCGCGTACCTGGGCCTGCTCGCCGCGCAGCACGCGGCCGAGGGCGGGCGCCCCACCGCACCCGGCCCGGCGGCTATCTGAGCGCGGTCGTGACCCGGCTGCGGGCCGAGGGCCGCTGAGGTTCAGAAGGCGCGGGCGTACTGGTCCGGCCAGTGCGGCTGTCCGCCGAGCTTGGCCAGTGCCCGGCGCGGCCAGTACGGGTCGCGCAGCAGCTCCCGCCCGATCAGCACCAGGTCGGCCTGCCCGTCCTCGACGATGCGCTCGGCCTGCTCCGGCTCGGTGATCAGACCGACCGCGCCGGTGGGCACACCGACGTCGCGGCGGACCCGCTCCGCCAGCGGGGCCTGGTAGCCGGGGCCGACCGGGATGTCGGCGTGGGCGACCGCCCCGCCCGAGGAGCAGTCGATCAGGTCGACACCGGCCGCGAACAGAGCGCGAGCCAGCTCCACGGTGTCGGCCACGGCCCAGCCGCCGTCGACCCAGTCGGTGGCGGACACCCGCGCCAGCACGGGCACGTCGGGGCCGACGGCGTCACGCACCGCCGCCGCGACGGCAACCGCCAGGCGGGTGCGCCCGGCGTGGTCGCCGCCCCAGCCGTCGGTGCGCTGGTTGGTCAGCGGCGAGTAGAACTCGTGCAGCAGGTAGCCGTGCGCGGCGTGGATCTCCACGGCCTGGAAGCCGGCGTCGACCGCGTACACCGCGGCCTGCGCGAACGCGGCGATCACCGCGGCGATGCCGGCCTCGTCGAGGGCCTTCGGCGTGCGGTACGCCGGCACGAACGGCTCCGTGCCCGGCCCGACCGGCTGCCAGCCGCCGTCGGCGTCGGGCACCCCGCCCCGCTCCTGCGCGAACGGCCAGTACGTGGAGGCCTTGAACCCGGCGTGGGCGAGCTGGATCGCGGGCACCGCCCCCTGCGCGGCGACGAACGCGGTGACCGGCCGCCAGGCGTCCACGTGCGCCGGTGACCAGATGCCGGCGTCGCGCGGCGAGATCCGGCCTTCCGGCAGCACCGCGCTGGCCTCGGCGATGACCAGTCCGGCCCCGCCGACCGCGCGGGCGCCCAGGTGGTTCAGGTGCCAGTCGCCGGGCAGCCCGTCCGGGCCTGCGGAGTACTGGCACATCGGCGACATCGCGATGCGGTTGGGCAGCGTCACGCCGCGCAGTTCGAGGGGCTGGCCGAGTACCGTCACGGCGCAACAGTACGACCGGCCGAGGGCATCGTCCTGTGACACGGATCGCACAAGGCGAAGGGCCGCGAAGACCATGTCTTCGCGGCCCTTCGGCTTCTGCGTGGCGTCCTACGAGAAGATGCTCACGCCTCCAGGTCCGACCAGCAGACCGATCACGATCAGCACGATGCCCCACAGGATCTGGCGTCGTGCCAGCGAGACGATCCCGGAAACGACCAGGACCACGGCGAGGATCCACAGTAAAAGCTCCATGGTTCCTTCCTGCCCCACGAACTCGGTGACGAAACCGCTACTGTCCGCTGCTGATTCAGTCCTCGGCCAGCATGCGCTCGCGCAGCTGTGCGAGGCACCGGCTGAGCAGGCGAGACACGTGCATCTGGGAGACCCCGATCTGCTCCGCGATCTGGGCCTGGTTGTGGCCCTGGACGAAGCGCAGCATCAGGATCTTCTGCTCACGTTCCGGCAGCTCCTTGACGTACTGCCGGACCGCGTGCACGTCCGGAATGGACTCCAGCACGGTGTCGGTCTCGCCGATCAGCTCACCGAGCTCCACATCGCCGTCCTCGCCGCTCACCGCGACGTTGAGGGAGTTGATGCGGTAGGCCTGCGCGCAGTGCATCCCGGCCACCACGTCCTCGACGGTGACGTTGAGATGCTCGGCGAGGTCCTCGGCACTCGGCCACCGGCCGAGGTCCTGGCAGAGCTGCGGGGACACCCGGTTGATGTCCAGATACAGCTCCTGCATGCGGCGACTGACCCGCATGCTCCAGCCCCGGTCACGGAAGTAGCGCTTGAGTTCGCCGACGATCGTCGGCACCGCGAAGTGCACGAAAGCACTGCCGCGGGCGGGGTCGAAACGGTCCACGGCCTGGATCAGGCCGATGGTCGCCACCTGCACGAGGTCGTCGCCGTCCACGCCGCGGTGGCGGAAGCGGCGGGCCAGGCGTTCAGCCAGCGGCAGCCAGGCGCAGATGGCCTCCTGCCGCACGTCCTCATGTGCGGGGTCTTGCTCGCTCAGCTCGCCGAGACGGCGCAGCAGCAGATCGCCGGCGGTCGCGTCGAGGGTGTCGGTCAGGGACGAGGGGGACGCGGACGCTTCGGTCTCGCGAACCAGTGTTGCAGTCATTGCAGGCCTCCGGCGCAGTGAACCGCGTGTGAACCCGGAGCGACGGGGGTCGCCCTCGGACACGGTTCGCCTGTGACGGTCACAGCACCCGTTTCTTGAGCGCTGCAGACGGCTAGGCAGCCGACTCGGCAAGCCGAGCACTGCCGACCATACCGAAGGTCAGCCGAAAGTACTAGTCCAAGGAGAAGAACGTACACGTTACGGGAGTGAGCCGGAGGATTCAGAACGCGAAACCCGAGGTCACGGCCCGATGATCGGTGCCCGGCGTACGCAGCACCCCGGCCTGCGTCGCGGTCAGTCCCCGGTACAGCACGTGATCGGGCCGCATCACCGGCAGCGAGGACGGCCAGGTGAAGCCGTAACCCCAGCCCGCGTCGGCCTGCGCGTCGCGCAGCTGCGCCGACAGCGGCGCGATGGCCCGGTCGGTGGCCGCGGTGTTGAGGTCGCCCAGCACCAGCACACGCTGCGCCTCGTCCTCGCGGACCGCCTGGGCCAGCATGTCGATGGTGTGGTCCCGGGTCGCCGTGTCGTTGATCCGGGCCGAGCCCAGGTGCACCACGTACACTGCCACGTCGCCCTGCGGGGCCTTCACCACCGCGCGCAGTGCCCGGGTCCAGTCCAGACCGGTGTCCACGCCGGTGATGCCCGTGATCGGATACCGGCTGAGCAGCCCGACCGTCGAGCGCACCGCATAGTGCGGATAGGTCTTCGCCAGCCGCTCGGCGACCGTCTCGATCGTCCCGCCGGAGGCCTCCTGCAGCGCGATCAAATCGGGGCCGCCCGCCGCGAGCGCCTCGACCGTGGTCTGCGGGTCGGGATTGTCGGCGTACAGGTTCTGGGTGACCACCCGCAGCTGCACCGGCCCGCCCGGGGGCGGCAGCAGCGCCCGGCCGAACATCGCGGCCCAGATGACGGCCGGCAGCAGCACCACCAGCAGCGCCTTGCCCGACCGGGCCAGCAGCGCGGCCACCGCGAGCACCGGCACCGCCAGGCCGAACAGCGGGGCGATGGTGTCGAGCACGCTGCCGATGCCGTGCACGTTGGGGATGAGCCGGTGACCCGCGAGCACGGCCGCCAGCAGCAGGGCGGCCGCGATGACCAGCCCCGCACGCCAGGCCGGGCGCCGGGGCGGCGGCTCGGCCGGGCCCCCGGGCGTCTTCTTCAGCTCGATGGTGGTCACTGTCCGTATGTTACCGGGGAGGACCCGAATCAAACTCGGCAAACGTCGCACTACCCGTGTGCGAAGTCCCCCGAACCACCGGTTCGGGGGACTTCACGCACGTCAACCGTTCTCAGCAGCCGGGCAGGCGCTCGATCAGGTAGCGCTCCACCTGGTCCAGCGAGACGCGCTCCTGGACCATCGAATCACGATCACGCACGGTCACCGCGTTGTCTTCCAAGGTGTCGAAGTCGACGGTGACGCAGTAGGGCGTGCCGATCTCGTCCTGGCGGCGGTAGCGGCGGCCGATCGCCTGCGCGTCGTCGAAGTCCACCACCCAGCGCTTGCGCAGGTCCGCGGCCAGGCCACGGGCCTTCGGCGAGAGCTGCTCGTTGCGCGACAGCGGGAGCACGGCCACCTTCACCGGGGCCAGGCGCTTGTCGAAGCGCATCACGGTGCGCTTGTCGACGCCGCCCTTGGTGTTGGGCGCCTCGTCCTCGTCGTACGCCTCCAGCATGAACGCCAGCACGGCCCGGGTCAGACCCGCCGCCGGCTCGATGACGTACGGCACCCAGCGCTCGTTCTTCTCCTGGTCGAAGTACGACAGGTCGGTGCCCGAGTGCTTGCTGTGCGTGGTCAGGTCGAAGTCGGTGCGGTTGGCGATGCCCTCCAGCTCGGAGAACTCGGTGCCGCCGAACCGGAAGCGGTACTCGATGTCGACCGTGCGCTTGGAGTAGTGCGACAGCTTCTCCTGCGGGTGCTCGAAGAAGCGCAGGTTGTCGGCCGAGATGCCCAGGTCGAGGTACCAGTTCCAGCGCTCGTTCAGCCAGTACTCGTGCCAGGTCTCGTCGGTGCCGGGCTCGACGAAGAACTCCATCTCCATCTGCTCGAACTCCCGCGTACGGAAGATGAAGTTGCCCGGGGTGATCTCGTTGCGGAAGCTCTTGCCGACCTGCGCGATGCCGAACGGCGGCTTCTTGCGCGCGGTGGTGGCCACGTTGGCGTAGTTCACGAAGATGCCCTGGGCCGTCTCCGGCCGCAGGTAGTGCACGCCCTCGGCGCTCTCGACCGGGCCGAGGAAGGTCTTCATCAGGCCGTTGAACATGCGCGGCTCGGTGAAGGTGCCCTTGTTGCCGCAGTTGGGGCAGTTCAGCTCGGACAGCACGAAGGTGGCGCCGGGCTTCTTCTCCAGGAACGCCTCCTCCAGGTGGTCGGCCCGGAAGCGCTTGTGGCAGCTGGTGCACTCGGTCAGCGGGTCGACGAACGCCTCGATGTGGCCGGAGGCCTCCCACACCTGGCGGGCCAGGATCACCGCGGAGTCCAGGCCGACGATGTCGTCGCGCTGCTGGACCATCGTCTTCCACCACTGCCGGCGGACGTTGTCCTTGAGCTCCACGCCCAGCGGGCCGTAGTCCCAGGCCGAACGGGTGCCACCGTAGATCTCACTCGACGGGTAGACGAAGCCCCGGCGCTTGGCCAGGCTGACGACGGAGTCGATGCGGTCCGCGGGCATGATCAGGTCTCCATTCCGTTGGAGGTTGCCGCCGGCTGGCTGTCGGCGGAGGTCGGCGGAAGATCCGCACGACGTGGATACGGTACGGGCCACTCGCGCAACCCGCATGCGGTTAAACGCTACTGCACACGCAACGTGGTGAGTCCGCCGGTGCGCCGCGCCGACACCCCGGCTACTCGCGCCCGCAGACTTCGAGGTCGGTCGTCTTCGGGTCCTGCGCGAGGCGGTAGACAACCCGCTCGGTGTCGCCGTCGGTGTAGCGCTCGGTGACCGGCAGGGTGATCCCCGACGTGCCCTGCAGCTCGACCTCGCCCAGCTCGTACGACTGGATGCGCTCCGGCCGGGACTGCTCCTGGCTGGTGAAGCGCTCCAGGTCCAGGCGCCGCTGCTCGTCCTCGCAGAGCAGCTCATAGGCCTGGTCGTACTTCTTCTCCTTGAGCGCGTCGAGGTAGGTCCCCACCGCGACGTGGGCGCGCTCGTTGATCGCCTGGACCCCGGTGACGGCCAGGCCGACCCCGGCCACCAGGCCGCCGCCGCAGCACAGCGCGATCAGGCCGCCCGCGATGCCGAGCGCCCAGCCCAACCGGGTCCCGCCGCCCTCCGACGGCGCGGCCGGGAACGGCGGCGCGGCGCCCGGACCGGGCGGCACGGGCGAGGGCGCGGGCGCATGGGTCATGGCCGCGATCATATTGCGTTCTTCCCACCCGCCGCCGCCGTGCCCGAAACCGGGCGGACCGGCCGGTGCCCGGGTCGCCGGGTCAGGCCCGGTCGCTGGCCCTGGTCTGCACCTCGCCGCCCGGCTCGGCCTCGGCGAGGGTCTCGAACGCGCACGGCTCCATCAGCGATTCGGCCAGCAGTGGCGTCGCCGTCATCTTCACGTCGAAACCGCCCAGCGCCCGCCGGTACGCCCCTACGCTCTCCCACTCGGTGAGCAGGCACCAGTGCTCCGGCTCGTCGAGCGACCGGGTCAGCTCCCCGCGCAGGTAGCCGGGCCGGGCGGCGAGGGCGGCCAGCGCCGCGTGGGCGCGCTCGACGAACGCCTCCTCGTTGGCGGCGATCACGAATCGATTGAGCATCAGCACCTCACTACAGTAAGGAGGGGCACCTTCTTATCGTTTTACGGGGTAAAGGGTGCCCTTCTTAACGCTTGTCGGAGAGGACCGCCGCCGTGCCCCAGGATGTCGCGAACAACCCCCTGCTGCGCCGGCTGGCCCGGATCCCCAAGAGCACCGCGCTGCTGGGCACGCTGGCGCTGCTACTGGTGGCGGTGCTGCTGCCGAACCCGTACAGCGGCATCCTGCTGCTGGCGCTGGCCGCCGCCCTGGCCGCGCTGCTGGTGACCACCTGGCCGGTCCAGCCCCCGGCGACCCGGGCCCTGCGCGTGATCGTCCTCACCCTGCTCACCGCCGCGGCCCTGACCCGCCTGTTCTGACTCTCCACCCTCACGCCAAACCCGTCGACGCGACGCGGGTCGACGCGACGCGACGCGGGTCGACGCAGCGCGTGACAGACGCGGCGCGGCGCAACGCGACGCGGCGCCCATGCAAGATCGTCGGACTTGCCTGGCACCTGTGCGTATCTTGAGCGCGCATACGCCCACCTGCCGGGCAAGTCCGGCGATCTTGGCGAACGGGTGTCGCTTTTACGACGAAAAACGCGGTCACCGGTGCGCCGGGCGGCCGCCGGTGACCCGCGCGCGGTCCGCGACCCCCGCCTCGCCCCCTGCCTGACCTGCACCTCCGCAGCGCAACTGTTAACAAGGTGCCCTTCCTCTACGCAGAGCGTTAAGAAGGTGCCCTTCCTTCGCTGCGGGCGGTGGATCATGGAGGCGGGAGGGGCGGGTGTGGGGCAGGGATATGCACCTATGCGTTTTTGACAATCGTTCTCATTTTCAGGGAGAGTTGACGCCATGCTGAGCCGATCTCTCCAGCGCGCCGCCGTCGCCGGCGTCGCCGCGCTGCTGGCCCTGGCCACCCTCTCCGCCTGCTCCGACTCCTCCACCGACAGCACCGGCCGCACCACCGTCGTGACCGGCTTCTACCCCCTGCAGTTCGTCACCGAGAAGGTCGGCGGCCCCGACGTCGACGTGGTCAACCTCGCTCAGCCGGGTGCCGAGCCGCACGACATGGAGCTGTCCCCGGCCCAGGTCGCCCAGGTCGCCAACGCGGGGCTGGTGGTCTACCTCAAGGGCTTCCAGCCGCAGCTCGACGAGGCCGTCGCGCAGAACGCCGGCGACCGCGCGTTCGACGTCGCGGCGGTCACCCCGCTCGTCGGCGGCCCCAACCACCAGGGCGCGAACGAGGAGGGCGGCAACGCCCCCGACCCGCACTTCTGGCTGGACCCGACCCGCCTGGCCGTGGTCGCCAAGGACGTCGCGAAGAAGCTCGCCGAACGCGACCCGGCGCACGCGGCGGCCTACACCGAGCGCGGCGACGCCCTGGTCGCCGAGCTGACCAAGCTGGACGCCGAGTTCACCGCCGGGCTGGCGAACTGCCAACGCCACGAGATCGTGACCAGCCACGCCGCGTTCGGATACCTGGCCGACCGGTACAAGCTCAAGCAGATCGCGCTGTCCGGGCTGACCCCGGACACCGAGCCCACCCCGCAGCAGGTCGCGGCCGTCGCCGCCGAGGCGCGCCAGTACGGCGCGACGACCATCTTCTTCGAGACGCTGGTCTCGCCGAAGGTCGCGCAGACGCTGGCCGAGCAGGTCGGCGCGAAGACCGCCGTGCTCGACCCGCTGGAGGGGCTCGCCGAGGGCGGGACGGGTGACTACTTCTCGGTCATGCGGGCCAATCTCGCTACGCTGCGCACCGCGTTGGGCTGTTCATGAGCGCACGCGCCGCCGACGAACGGGACTAGGAGCAGACGTGAACTCCCCGGTTCTCGAAATCAAGCACGGGGCGGTCGCCTACGACCGTCCCGTGCTCCGCGACGTCAATCTGACCGTACGCAGCGGCGAGGTCGTCGCCGTACTGGGCGCCAACGGCAGCGGCAAGTCCACCATGATCCGGGCCGGGCTCGGCCTGGTGCCGCTGGCCGACGGCCAGGTCGAGCTGTTCGGCGTCCCGCTGCGGCGCTTCCGCGACTGGCGGCGTATCGGGTACGTGCCGCAGCGGCTGGGCGCGGGCGGCGGCGTTCCCGCCACCGTCGGCGAGGTCGTCTCCTCCGGCCGGCTCGCCCGGCGAGGCTTCCCCGGCCTGCTGCGCGCCGGTGACCGGCAGGCCGTCGCGAAGGCGCTGGCCGCGGTGGACCTCACCGATCGCGCGCACGACCCGGTCGCCTCCCTGTCCGGCGGCCAGCAGCAGCGCACCCTGATCGCGCGGGCGCTGGCCGGCGAACCCGACCTGCTGGTGCTCGACGAGCCTACGGCCGGTGTGGACGCCAAGTCGCAGGAGGCGTTCGCGCAGGCGCTGCGCGACTTCGTCCGGCACGGCGGCACGGTGCTGCTGGTCGCGCACGAGCTGGGCCCGCTGCAGCCGGTCATCACCCGGGCCGTGGTCGTGCACGACGGGGTCATCGCGCACGACGGCGCGGTGCCCCACCCGGCCGGCCACCACGCCGAGCCCGGCCACGACCACGTGCACCCGCACGCACCACAGGACCCGCCGAGCATCTGGGGACGCGAGTGAACGTGAACCTGATCGAGATCATGTCTCTGCCGTTCATGCAGCGGGCGCTGCTGGGCGCGCTGATCACCGGCCTGATCGCCCCCTCGCTGGGCATCTACCTGGTGCAGCGGCGCATGTCGCTGATCGGCGACGGCATCGGCCACATCGCCCTGACCGGCGTCGGCGTCGGCCTGCTCACCGGCACCTCGCCGGTGCTCACCGCGATCATCGTGTCGGCGCTGGGCGCGGTCGCGGTGGAGCTGATCCGCGAACGCGGCCGCACCTCGGGCGACATCGCGCTGGCCATCCTGTTCTACGGCGGCATCGCGGGCGGCGTCTTCCTGGTCGGACTCGCCCCGGGCAAGGGCAGCGCGAATCTGACGTCGTACCTGTTCGGCTCGCTGCTCACGACGTCGGCCACGGATCTGATCACGATCGCGATCCTCGGCGCGTGCGTGCTCGCGGTCACCGTCGGGCTGCGGCCCTGGCTGTTCGCGATCTGCCAGGACGAGGAGTACGCCAAGGTCTCCGGCCTGCCGGTGCGCACCCTGAACCTGCTGCTCGCCGTGATGACCGCGGTGACCGTCACCGTGGCCATGCGCTCGGTCGGCCTGCTGCTGGTCAGCGCGCTGATGGTGGTGCCCGTCGCGGCGGCGCAGCTGGTCTCGCGCGGCTTCGGCGGCACCATGACCCTGGCCATGCTCGGCGGCGTGATCAGCGCCGGGGCCGGCATCCTCATGTCCGCCGGGTACGACACCGCCCCTGGCGCGACCATCGTGCTCGCCGCCATCGCACTGTTCATGCTGGTCGCGGCGGTGGGCGCGGTGCTGCGCCGGCGGCGACGCGCCGACACGGGCCCGGCGGCGGTGTGTGAGCCGCCCGAGTGCGTCCTCGACTCATGATTGGGTATGCACCGACGCGCGGGGCTACGGTGGTCGATGTGAGCCAGACGCAGTCCTACGCCCGAGCCGGAGAGCTGCTGCGGGCGCTCGCCGCGCCCGTCCGGATCGCGATCGTGACCGAGCTGGCGGCGAACGGCGAGCGTCACGTGCACGAGCTGGTGGAACGGCTGCGAGTGGCCCAGCCGCTGGTCTCCCAGCACCTGCGGGTGCTCCGGGCGGCCGGCGTGGTGCGCGCCGAACGGCACGGCCGCGAGATCGCATACTCCCTGGTGGACGAACACGTCGCGCACATCGTCGCCGACGCCGTCACCCACGCCGCGGAGCAGCGCCCATGAACAGGTGTCACGAGGAGAAGGCATGACCAGCCCACAGGGAACCGCGGCGCGGAACACGCGGCAGCGGTCCGCGGTGGCGACGTTGCTGTCCGAGGTGGAGGGCTTCCACAGCGCGCAGGAGCTGCACGCCATGCTGCGCGACCGGGGCGAGCGGGTCGGCCTGACCACCGTGTACCGGACGCTGCAGGCGCTCGCCGACGGCGGGGACATCGACGTGATGCGCCCGCCGGGCGGCGAGCAGCTGTTCCGGCGGTGCTCGAACGGGCACCACCACCACCTGGTGTGCCGCACCTGCGGCCGTACCGTCGAGGTGGCGGGGCCGGCTGTGGAGTCCTGGGCGGACCGGGTCGCGGCGCAGCACGGGTTCGTCGACGTCAGCCATACGCTGGAGATCTTCGGCACCTGCCAGGGCTGCGCGGCGCCCCGGGTGTGACGCGGGGCGTTTATCGATCGCCCGCGTCGATCACAATGCTCTCATGAAGCTCTATGCGGAGAAGCCGTGGCGGTTCACCCGGCAGATCATCGCCGATGTCACCGCACTGGTGTGGAGCGCGATCTGGATCTGGGCCGCGATCACACTGTACGAGCTGGTCCAGAAGCTGGCGGTGCCCGGCCAGAAGCTGGAGAGCGCCGGAACGAACCTGGCCGCCGACATGGCTGAGGCACAGGCGCGCGCCGGGCGCATCCCCTTGGTCGGTGACGAGGTGGGCGCGCCGTTCGGCAGCGCCGCCAACGCGGCGAACTCGATCGCCGAGGCGGGACGCGACCAGCAGGACGCCATCGCGAACCTGGCGACGGTGCTGGCCTGGCTGACCGCGGGCATCCCGGTGCTGATGGCGCTGGCGCTGTGGCTGCCGCTGCGGCTGTCGTGGATCCGCGCGGCCAGCGTCGCCGCGAAGGTGCGCCGGTATCCGGGCGGGGGTGAGCTGCTCGCGCTGCGGGCGCTGGCCACCGCACCGCTGCGGCGGCTCGCGTCGCTGGACAGCGGCGTGGTCGCGGGCTGGCGTACCGGCGACCCGGAGGCGGTGGAGCAGCTCGCCGCGCTGGAGCTGCGCCGCCTGGGCCTGCGCGGCAGCCCTCGCCGCTGATTAATCACAGACCCGCTCGGCGCGGCTCGGCGCGGCGCGGCTCGGCTCGATGATCGCTGTTTGCGGTCAGAAAGTGTGGTCGGACCGCATGTTCTGACCGCAAACAGCGATCATCGCCGTGAGCTCGGACGGTCCACGTTAAGAAGGGCACCTTCCTCTACGCATAGCGATGGGAAGGTGCCCTTCCTTTCAGCGGGGTGGGATGCGGCGGCGGGCGTCGGTGGCGGTGGACGGGCCGGGGGTCCAGGTGGAGACCCATTCGCCCTGGTCGGGGGGCGGGATGATGCCCGACTCCAGGGCGGTGTGGTCGCCGGCCAGGACCTTGCGAGCCAGGGCCGCGTCGGCGGCGTCGGTGTTGTTCCAGAGGGCGTGTTCGAGGATGGCGATGCGGCCGCGGGACTGCCGGCAGAAGAGGTCGGCGAGTTCGATCTCCTCGGGACGGCCGGAGGCGGTGGCGCGGGAGCAGACCGCGGCGATGGCGAACAGCTCCGCCCCGATGTCGACGACCCGGCCCAGGAAGCCCTGCCGGTGCTCCAGTTTGCCCTGCCAGCGGGCCATGCCCTGGAACGTGTTGCGGGCCAGGCGGCGGGCGGCGCGCTCGGCCCAGCGCACGTGTTTGGCGAGCGGGCCGAACTTGCGGTAGCCGCCGAAGGTGCCCCGGCCGACGGCCAGGGTGGGCAGCCAGCGGGCGTAGAAGCCGGTGGCGCGCAGCAGCGCCTTGCCCTTCGCGCCGAGCGGGGACTTCGGGTCGATGAGCGCACCGGCGACGGACAGGTGCTGGTCCACGGCCTCGCGGGCGATGAACAGGTGCATGATCTCGGTGGAGCCCTCGAAGATGCGGTTGATCCGCAGGTCGCGCAGGAGCTGTTCGACCCCGATCGCCTTCTCGCCGCGGGCGGCGAGGGAGTCGGCGCTCTCGTAGCCGCGGCCGCCCCGGATCTGCACCAGTTCGTCGGCGACCTGCCAGGCCAGCTCGGAGCCGTACAGCTTGACCAGGGCGGCCTCGATGCGGAAGTCGTTGCGGTCGTCGTCGGCGAGCATGCAGCACAGGTCCAGCATGGACTCCATGCCGTACGCGGTGGCGGCGATGAAAGCGATCTTCGTGGCGACGGCCTCGTGCTGCCCGACGGCCCGTCCCCACTGCACGCGCTGCTGGGACCACTGCCGGGCGACGCTCAGGGACCACTTGGCCGCGCCGACGCACATCGCGGGCAGCGACAGTCGGCCGGTGTTGAGGGTGCTCAGCGCGATCTTCAGGCCCTGGCCCTCGCCGCCGATGACGTTCTCGGCGGGCACGAACACGTCGTGGAAGCGGGTGACGCTGTTCTCCAGGCCGCGCAGGCCGAGGAAGGCGTTGCGGTTCTCGACGGTGACGCCCTCGGCGTCGCCCTCGACCACGAACGCGGTGATGCCGCCGCGGCGGCCCTCGGCCTTGGGCACCATCGCCATGACCACGAGCAGCGTCGCCACGGTGCCGTTGGTGGCCCACAGTTTCACCCCGTTCAGGCGGTAGCCGCCGTCGACCGGGGTGGCGGTCGCGCCCATGCGGGCCGGGTCGGAGCCGACGTCGGGTTCGGTGAGCAGGAACGCCGACACCTCGCCCGCGGCCAGCCGCGGCAGGAAGCGCTGCTTCTGCTCCTTGGTGCCGAACAGTTTGAGCGGCTGCGGCACGCCGATGGACTGGTGCGCGGACAGCAGCGCGCCGATCGCCGGGCTGACCGAGCCGGCCAGCGTGAGCGCGCGGCAGTAGTCGAGGTGGGACAGGCCGAGGCCGCCGTACGCGGGATCGATCTTCATGCCGAAGGCGCCGAGGTCGGCCAGCCCGTGGAAGACCTCGTCGGGGATGCGGGCGTCGCGCTCGATGGCGGCCCCGTCGACCTCGGTGCTGACGTACTCCCCCAGCTTGGCCAGGAACTGCTCCGCGTCGGGGTTCGGGGCGGGCTGGGGCCACGGGTGGATCAGGTCCATCCGCAGCCGTCCCAGGAACAACTGCTTGCCGAAACTGGGCTTGCGCCATTCGCTCTCGCGGGCGGCCTCGGCGACCTGCCGGGCCTGCTCCGCGCTCACCTCACGCTGCACCGTCGTCATCGTCGACACCCCTGTCGTCCGGTCGAACGCGGGGTCGCCGGGGCCGCCTCATGAGCGCGCCGCGACGAGCCGTGTTCGGTGGTTTGCGCCCTGAAATCACGCTACTCCGCAGTACTACCGAGCGGTAGCAGTTGGCAAACCGTCCGACACCGGCTATTCGTACTGCTCCGCGGGAGCCTGCACCGGCCGCCACTCCAGCACCTCGATGAACGGGATGCTGTCGCCGTTGACCGGGTCGGTGCCCTGCTGGTCGGTGTACTGTCCGGTGATCTCCACCCAGCTGTCGGCGGGCAGCCCCGTCGGCACGCTGCCGTTCATGCCGACCTTGATCGGGCGGGCGTCGGCCGCGCAGCAGGACAGGATCATGCGGGTGAGCAGCTGCCCGCCCTCGGGGTTGTCGGACAGGAAGCCGGTGACCCGGACCCGGCGCTCGCCGATGGACAGTCCCTTGTCGAAGATCGCCCGGGTGGCGTAGTCGAGCACGCTGATCTCGGCGGGGTCCCCGTCGGGCAGCGCCGGGAAGTCGGAGACCTGCTGCGCCGAGAGCGCCGAACCGGCCTGCCCGGCGGCGTACGAGCCGAGCGCGGGCGGGGCGACTAGGAGCAGGCCGAGCACCGGCGCGATCAGCAGCCAGCCGACCCGCGGCTCGCGGTGCCCGTGGCCGTGCCCGTGACCGCCGTGCCCGTGGCCGGAGCCGTCGCCTTCGTCGACCGCCCGGTCCAGGCCGCGGCCGCCGTGGTCGAGGTCGCCAGCTGCCGCCCCGACCGGTTCCGGGTGCTCGGCGCACTCGGTGTCCACGGCCGAGCCGTGCCGGATGTCGTACCAGAGGGTCATCACGGCCGCGAGCACCAGCAGCGCGCCCGCGCCGATCAGGAACGGCTGCAGTCCCGCCTTGACGTAGCGCAGGTACATGTCGGTGAGGCTGGCCTTGAGGATCGCGCCGCCGAGCAGCAGCATCACCACGCCCTGGGCCTGACGGTTCACAGCAGCACCATCCCGACTCCGGCGGCGACCGCGACCGCCATCACGAACGTGGCCGGGGCGAAGCGCATCGCGAAGCGGCGGCCGAACACCCCGGCCTGCATGGAGATCAGCTTCAGGTCGACCATCGGGCCGACGACCAGGAATGCCAGCCGCGCGGTGAGCGAGAACTGGCTGAGCGACGCGGCGACGAACGCGTCCGCCTCGGAGCAGATCGACAGCAGCACGGCGAGCGCCGCCAGCGCCAGCACGGACAGCACCGGCTGGTCGGCGACGGCCTGCAGCACCGACTCGGGCACCAGCACGTTGATGGTGGCCGCGGCCATCGCGCCGAGCACCAGGAAGCCGCCCGCGTGCACGATGTCGTGGCGGCAGGCCGCCCAGAACGCCCGAGCGCGGGACAGGTCGTCCAGCTCCGGCCGGTGCGGCAGCCTGATCCACTCCTGCTTGCCCAGGCGCAGCCAGAGCCAGCCCATCACCATGGCGACGATGATGCTGGCCACGCCGCGGGCGACCACCATCTCCGGGTTGTTCGGGAAGGCGACCGCGGTGGCGGTCAGCACGATCGGGTTGATCGCGGGCGCGGCCAGCAGGAACGCCAGCGCGGCGGCGGGCGTGACGCCGCGGCGGATCAGCGAGCCGGCGATCGGCACCGAGCCGCATTCGCAGCCGGGCAGCACCACCCCGGCGGCGCTGGCCACCGGCACGGCCAGCGCCGGGTGCTTGGGCAGCGCCCTCGACCAGAACGAGCGCGGCACGAAGACCGCGATCACCGCCGACAGCGCGACGCCGAACACCAGGAACGGCATGGCCTGCACCATCACCGATACGAACACGGTGGTCCAGGTCTGCAGCAGCGGAGTGGAGATCGCGGCGGCGATCGGCTCACGGAAGATCAGCAGCACGATGAGCAGTGCCGCCAGCACCTCGACGGAGCCGATCCGGCCGCCGAACAGCGGCGTGCGGGCGGGCCCGGCGGGCGGCGACGGGGGCGCCGCGGGCGGGCGCTGATCGACGGAGGTCACACGGATCCTTCGCGGTATCGGGGTGTGCCGACCGGCACAGGTTACCGGGCGTGCGTTCGGTGTTAGCCTTTCCGGCACAAGCGCCGCTGTCCAGCGGCCTCATATGAACAAGTAACGACAGGGGAGCGCACAGCGCTGAGAGTGCGGCACACGGCCGCAGACCCTCGAACCTGATCTGGGTAATGCCAGCGCAGGGAGTTCGGTCAACACCTCACCGCCACGCCTGCTTTCGTGATACCCCCGAAAAGGGATGTCACGGGCGCGGCGTGTGCACTTCTCCTCGTTCGTACCCTCAACGGACCAGGAGCTATTCATGCAGAACAACAGCTCGCCCAAGGCGACGAACCATCGCTGGCGGACGGTCGACATCGTCGTCGCCTCGATCCTCGCCGTCGCCTTCGGCGTCGTCTTCTGGGCCTGGGGCCTGCTGTGGAACGGCCCGGCCGGGGCGATCTTCGGCTCGACGTTCCCGCCGGCCGCGGCCGCCATCTACGGCGTATGGCTGCTGCCCGCCGTGCTCGCCCCGCTGATCATCCGCAAGCCGGGCGCGGCGATCTACACCGAGCTGGTCGCCGCGATCGTGTCGGCGCTGCTCGGCACCTCGTGGGGCATCAGCGTGCTCTGGTACGGCCTGGCCCAGGGCGCGGCCGGCGAGCTGGGCTTCCTGCTCGGCGCGTACCGCCGCTGGAACCTCGGCCAGTCGCTGGTCGCGGCCGCGTTCGCGGGAGCCACCGCGGCCGGGCTCGACCTGTACTACTACTACGGCGACTGGACGTTCGACTGGAAGGTCGCCTACGTCGCCATCGTCGTGGCCAGCACGCTGCTGTTCGCGGGCGTCGGCGGGTACTACCTGACCAAGTCCCTGGCCGGCACCGGCGCGCTGGACCGGTTCCCGTC
Organism: Catellatospora sp. NPDC049111; assembly: GCF_040648615.1. Taxonomy (NCBI): domain Bacteria; kingdom Bacillati; phylum Actinomycetota; class Actinomycetes; order Micromonosporales; family Micromonosporaceae; genus Catellatospora; species Catellatospora sp. NPDC049111. Next base: position 68,444 of record NZ_JBEZEB010000017.1, read on the forward strand.
CGGCCGCAGCCGCGACCTGGTCTGATGATCGAGCTCGAGGGGTACGGGTGGCGGCACGCCGGCCGCCGCGCGTGGGCGGTGCGCGGGGTCGACCTGCGCATCGAGCGCGGCGAGCGGGTGCTGCTGCTCGGCCCCTCGGGCGCGGGCAAGTCCACGCTGCTGCACGCGCTGGCCGGGCTGCTGCCCGAGGACTCGGGCGAGGCCGAGGGTAAGCGCAAGGTCGACGCCGAACGGGTCGGCATCGTCTTCCAGGACCCGCAGTCGCAGCTGGTGATGTCGCGGGCGGGCGACGAGGTCGCGTTCGGCCTGGAGAACCTCGCCTGGCCCCCTGACCGGGTCTGGCCCCGGGCGGACGAGGTGCTGCGCGAGGTCGGCTTCGGCTACGAGCGCGACCGGGCCACCGACGCCCTGTCCGGCGGCGAGCAGCAGCGCCTGGTGCTGGCCGGGGCCCTGGCCCCGCGTCCCGAGCTGCTGCTGCTCGACGAACCCACGGCCAACCTGGACCCGGCCGGGGCCGCGCTGGTCCGCCGGGCGCTGCGCGACGCCGTCGACGCCGACACCACCGTCGTGCTCATCGAGCACCGCATCGCCGAGGTGCTGGACCTGGTCACCCGGGTGGTCGTCCTGGAGCCCGGCGGCGGGGTGCGCGATGACGTGCCGCCCCACCTGCTGGCCGGTCCGCTCGGCGCGGAGCTGGCCGCAGCCGGGGTCTGGGTGCCAGGCCACCCCGCTCCCCCGCACCACGCCGCGAACCCGCCCGGCGACGTCCTGCTCACCACCCACGACCTGCGGGTACGGCACCTGTCCTACCCCGACGTGATCGTCCGCGCCGGGCAGGCGCTCGCGGTGACCGGCCCGAACGGCTGCGGCAAGTCCACCCTCGCGCTGGCGCTGGGCGGCCTGCTCAAACCCGCCGCGGGCGAGGTGCGTAGCCCGGACGGGCCGCCGCACCGGTGGCGGGCCCGCGTGCTGGCGCGCCGGATCGGCTCGGTGTTCCAGAACCCGGAGCAGCAGTTCGTGACCGCGACCGTGCGCGACGAACTGGCGCTCGGCGGCACCGCCCCGGGCCGGGTCGACGAGCTGCTGACCCGGCTGCGCCTGGACCACCTGGCCGGGGCGAACCCGTTCACCCTCTCGGGCGGCGAGGCCCGGCGGCTGTCCGTGGCGACCGCGCTGGCCGCCCGGCCCCGCCTGCTGATCCTGGACGAGCCCACCTTCGGCCAGGACCGCCGCACCTGGATCGAGCTGGTGGACCTGCTCGCCGCGCTGCGCGACGACGGCCACGGCATCGTCACCGTCACCCACGACCCGGACGTGGTGACAACTCTCGCCGACCGCACCCTCGACCTGGGACAGCCCTCATGACCGGCCGGAACGTCATCGTCTTGCGACCCTGCGGCGCCTGCCGCGTCCCGGCCGCGGTCCGATCGCGCGGCGGCTCCTGCCGCAGCCTCGCCGCCAGAGCCGTCCCACGGAGCATGCCGTGACCCTGCCCGCCGCCGACGCGCTGCAACGCAGCGACGCACTGCTCGCGCGCCGTACGCCGGTCGCGAAGATCGTCGCGTTGGCGCTGTTCACCACCGCCGCGCTGTTCACCCGGGATGTGGCCGCGCTCGGTTTCGCGCTGGTGGTGACGTTCCTGGCCGCGCCGCTGTTCGGGATCACGCCCTGGGGGCTGCTGCGGCGCGGCTGGCCCGCGCTGCTCGGCGCGGCGACCGTGGTGCTGTCGCTGGCGCTGTTCGCCGCGGACCGGTCGGGGACCGTGCTGGTCGACTTCGGGCCGGTGGTGATCACGACGACGGTGCTCGGCAACGCGCTGTCGCTGGCGCTGCGGCTGCTGGCCATCGCGCTGCCCAGCATCCTGGTGTTCAGCACCACCGACCCGACCGACCTGGCCGACTCGCTGATCCAGCACGCCCGGGTCTCGCCCCGCTTCGCGATCGGCGCGCTGGCCGCGTTCCGGCTGGTCGGGCTGCTCGGCGAGGAGTGGCAGATGATCGCGATGGCGCGCCGGGCCCGCGGCATCGACGCCGGGCACCACCCGCTGCGCTGGCTGAGACTGTTCGCCGGCACCGCGTTCGGCCTGCTGGTCGGCGCGATCCGGCGCGGCACCCGGCTGGCCGTCGCGATGGACGCCCGCGGCTTCGACTCCGGCCTGCCCCGCACCGTGGCCCGCCCGATGCCCTGGCGTTTCGCGGACTGGCTCCTGGTCGCGGCCGGCGCGCTGCTGGCCCTGGCCATCCAGCTCATAGCCCACCGCTGACCGCGCCCCGCCCCGGCAGGGACGCGCGACACGCAAGATCGTCGGACTTGCCTGGCACCTGTGCGTATCTTGAATGCGAATACCCACACGTGCCAGGCAAGTCGAACGATCAAGACGCGACGCGACGCGGCGCGGGACGGCCGCCGAGGTCAGGCCGCGGGGGCGGGCGGGGCGACCGGGTTGGGCAGGGCGCCGCCGAAGCGGCGGTCGCGCTGGGCGTAGAGCTCGCAGGCGTACCAGAGGTGGCGGCGGTCGAAGTCGGGCCACAGCGTGTCCAGGTAGACATGCTCGGCGTACGCGGACTGCCAGATCAGGTAGTTGCTGGTGCGCTGCTCGCCCGACGGGCGCAGGAACAGGTCCACGTCCGGCACCTCGGGGTGGTAGAGGTACTTCCCGAACGTCTTCTCGTTGATCTTGTCGGCCTTGAGGCGGCCCTCGGCCACGTCCCGGGCGATCGCGGCCGCCGCGTCGGCGATCTCCGCCTGGCCGCCGTAGTTCACGCAGAACTGCAGGGTGAGCTTGGTGTTGTGGCGGCTCATCTGCTCGGCCGTCTCCAGCTCGTCGATGACGCTCTTCCACAGCCGCCCGCGCCGGCCCGACCAAACGATGCGTACGCCCAGGTCGTTGAGCATGTCGCGGCGGCGGCGGATGACGTCGCGGTTGAAGCCCATCAGGAAGCGCACCTCCTCCGGCGAGCGCTTCCAGTTCTCCGTCGAGAACGCATACGCCGACAGGTACGGCACGCCGATCTCCAGCGCCCCCTCGATCGTGTCGAACAGGGAGAACTCGCCGCGCTTGTGGCCCTCGGTGCGGGGCAGCCCGCGCTCCTTGGCCCAGCGGCCGTTGCCGTCCATGACGATGGCGATGTGCTTGGGCAGCGCCTCACCGGGCAGCTTGGGCGGGGTCGCGCCGGACGGGTGCGGCGTCGGCGCCTTCGGCTCCCGAGCCTGCCGGATTCTGATCAAGGCGCTCCCCTGTCTGTTCACGGTCGCCACCGGCGATCCGGCCAGGTCCGGGGCTCAGCCCGGCTCCCGGCGATCAACCAACGGCAGAGAGCGTAGCTGCCGCTCCAGGTGCCACTGCAAATGCGCCGCCACGAAACCCGCACACTCGCGCTGCACCGGCGGCTCGGATTTCTCCGCCGCGGGCCAGTCCCCTTCCAGCAGGGCCGACATCAGATCCAGGGTGGCCGGGTCGGGATGGGCGGCTCCGGGCGGGCGGCAGTTCAGGCAGGTGACCCCACCGGCGGGTACGGAGAACGCCCGGTGCGGCCCCGCCTCCCCGCACACCGCGCAGTCCCGCAGCGCCGGGGCCCAGCCCGCCTGCGCCATGGCCCGCAGCAGGTATGCGTCGAGCACCAGCGGACCGGGCCGGAGCCCTTCCGCGAGCGCCCGCAGCGCGCCCAGGGTGAGCTGGTAGAGCCGCAGCGCGGGTTCCCGCTCGACCGGGGTCAGCCGCTCGGCCAGCTCCACGATCGCGCTGGCCGCCGTGTAGCGGGGGTAGTCGGTCAGGAAGCGGCGGCCGAACAGGTCGCGGCCCTCGACCTGGGTGACGGTGTCCAGCGAGCTGCCCTCGCTGCACTGCACGTCCACGTGCCCGAACGGTTCCAGCCGTGCCCCGAAGCGCGACGTGGTGCGGCGCACCCCCTTGGCGACCGCGCGCACCCGCCCGTGCTGGCGGGTCAGCAGTGTCACGATCCGGTCGGCCTCGCCGAGTTTCTGCACCCGCAGCACGATCGCGTCATCGCGATACAGCGGTCGGCGCATCCCCGGCATGCCGACGACCCTACCGGTCCCCGGCGACTAGAAACCCAGCCGCCGGAGTTGGCGGGGGTCGCGTTGCCAGTCCTTGGCCACGCGGACGTGGAGGTCCAGGTAGATCTTGGTGCCGAGGAGTTCCTGGATGTCGGCGCGGGCCTTGGTGCCGACCTCCTTGAGGCGGGAGCCGCGGGCACCGATCATGATGGCCTTCTGGCTCTGCCGCTCGACATAGACGTCGGCGTACACCTTGGTCAGGCCGTCCTCGGGGATGATCTCCTCGACCAGCACGGCGATCGAGTGCGGCAGCTCGTCGCGCACCCCCTCCAGGGCCGCTTCGCGGATCATCTCGGCGATCAGCACGTGCTCGGGCTCGTCGGTGAGCATGCTGTCCGGGTAGAGCTGCGGCGACTTCGGCAGGTGCCCGACCATCACGTCGACCAGCGTGTCGAGCTGCGAGTTGGCGACCGCGCTGACCGGCACCACGTCGGCGAACTCGCCGAGCGCGTTGACCGCGAGCAGCTGCTCGGCCAGGGTCTTCTTGTCCACCAGGTCGGTCTTGGTGACCACCGCGACCACGGTCGCCTTGAGCCCGGCGATCTCCCCCGCGATGAAGGTGTCGCCCTTGCCGACCGGCTCGTTGGCGGGGATGCACAGGCCGATCACGTCGACCTCGCTCCAGGTCGCGCGGACCAGGTCGTTGAGGCGCTCGCCCAGCAGGGTGCGCGGGCGGTGCAGCCCGGGGGTGTCCACGAGCACCAGCTGCGCTTCGGGGCGGTGCAGCACGGCGCGGATGACGTGCCGCGTGGTCTGCGGTTTGTTCGACGTGATCGCGATCTTCTGCCCGACGATCGCGTTCGTCAGAGTCGACTTGCCCGCGTTCGGCCGCCCCACAAAGCAGGCGAACCCGGCACGGTATGAGTTATCCGCCACCTGCCCAACCTACCGTCAGGGCAGGAAGGCAGGCTCATCGGCGTACCCCCGGCGAGCGGCGGGCTGCTCGGCCACGAGCGCGGCGAACAGGTCGTCGACCGGGGTCTGCAGCAGGTCGGCCAGCGGGACCAGGGTTGTCGCACCGTCCGCGTACGCCCCGAACAGCTCGGCCACCAGCCGGGCGGGCTGCCGCGGGACCTGCGCCGCGCTCAACCGGGCCAGCAGCGCCTGCCTGCCGGTGGGGCCGCGCTGGCAGCGGGCCGCCGTCCACAGGCCCAGTTCGGCCTGGCGGGCCGCGTCGAGCAACCCGAGCCCACGCAGCCGGGCCGCCATCGCCCCGGCCGAGACGCCGAACAGCCCGACCAGCTCCGCGAACACGGCATCGGTGACCGCAGCCGGGGGCAGCGGCTCGGCGGGCGGCAGGTCCATCGCCGCGCGTAGTTCGGCGGCGGGCATCAGGAAGGCGGCGGCGAAGGCGTCGGCGCGCTGCTCCAGGGCGGCACGCTGGCGGCCCGGCGCGAGGTGCTGGTCGAGCAGCGGCTGCGTGGCATCCCCGGCCAGCACGTGGCCTAGGGCGTGGGCGAGCGCGAAGCGCTGCCGGGTGAACTGGCTGGAGGCGTTGGCCAGCACGAGCCGGCCGTGAGCGGACTGCCAGGCCAGCGCATCGGCGCTGCCGGGCAGCGCGGTGACCGCGACGTCCACGGCGAGGGCCCGCTCGACGGTGGCCGCCAACTCGGCGGTGGGCAGCGTGCCCAGGCTCGGTGTCCCGGCGTCGCGTACCGCGGCGACGGCCAGGTCGGCGAGCGCACGGCCCGCCGGTCCCGGTGCTCCGGTGGGGGGCGTGGGCAGAGCCGGCAACGGCGGTCGGCGGCCGAGCAGTCGCAGCCGCTCGTACGCCGTGGCGTAGCGGTCGACCAGCGCGCGGATCTCGTCTCCGGCGCTGGGCTCGGCTCCGGGCAGGGCGGGTTCGCGGGTGCGGCCGGTGAGCAGCCAGTCCACGCTGACGTCGCCCGCGTCGGCGATGAGGGCCAGCTCCAGCGAGGTGAAGCGGCGCACCGCGTTGAGCGACTTGGACAGCTTGTCGGCGCTGATGCCGACCAGCTCGCTGAAGGCGGCCTGGCTCGGCGACACCCGGGTGATCACCGAACGGACGCGGTCGATCACGCCTTCATCCATGTCCATCACCGTAATGAGGGGTCGCGATAATCGCAACGGCCGTCAGGACGGTTGACACACACCCGCCCGCGGTCACGGGCGCGCACCCCGGCTCCGGTACGGTGATCCCCGTGGAGCTGCTGCACTCGGGCAAGGTCAGGGACGTCTACCGCGACGGCGAGGACATCATTCTGGTGGCGTCGGACCGGCTCTCGGTCTACGACGTGATCATGCCGACGCCGGTGCCGGACAAGGGGCGGGTGCTCACCCAGCTCTCGCTCTGGTGGTTCGAGCAGCTCAAGGACATCGTGCCGAACCACGTCATCTCCGGCGACGACGTGCCGGCCGAGTTCGCCGGGCGCGCGCTGCGCTGCCGCTCGCTGGACATCGTGCCGGTGGAGTGTGTGGCCCGCGGTTACCTGACCGGGGGCGGGCTCAAGGAGTACCAGGCGAGCGGGTCCGTGTCCGGGGTCGTGCTGCCCGCCGGGCTGACCGAGGCGTCGCGGCTGGACGAGCCGGTGTTCACCCCGTCCACCAAGGCCCCGGCCGGCGAGAAGGACATGCCGATCTCGTACGCCGAGGTGGTCGACAAGGTCGGCGCGGACACCGCGGAGCGGCTGCGCGACATCACGCTGGCCGTGTACGCCCGGGGACGCGACATCGCCGCCGAGCGGGGCATCATCCTGGCCGACACGAAGATCGAGCTGGGCTGGGCGACCGACGGCACGCTGGTGCTGGGCGACGAGGTGCTGACGCCGGACTCCTCGCGGTTCTGGCCCGCCGACGGCTACGCGCCCGGCCGGGTGCAGCCGAGCTTCGACAAGCAGTTCGTCCGCGACTGGGCGGTCGGCACGGGCTGGGACAAGACGCCGCCCGCACCCGAGGTGCCCGAGGACATCATCGCGGCCACCCGGGCGCGCTACATCGAGGCGTACGAGCGGCTCACCGGCCTGGCCTGGTCCTGACCCGACGGTCGTTGCCCGGCCCGCGCGCGCCGAGCTAGCCTGGCCGTATGGCCCGCGAGACCTACCTGGAGACCCGGCGGCGGCTCGGCCTGCCGGAGATCCCGCAGGAGCTGCTCGACGAGTTCCGCGCCCAGCTGGAGCTGGAGGAGCAGCGCCGCAACGATCCGGAGTGGATCGCCGAGCAGGAGGCCAACTACGAGGCCGTGCTGGCGCGGCTGCAGCGGAAGGCCCGGTGAGACCGGCCGGCCGTGTCCTGGACACGGGCGCGATCCGGCGCTACGCGGCCGCGGACAGCCTGACCGTCAGCGCGGCGCTGGCGGGCCTGGAGGCCGGCGGGTTCACCGCACTGGTGCCCGCGCTGTGCCTGAGCGAGGCGTACTGGATGGCCGACCGTGCCGACGAGCCGATGCTGGACGTGCTGCGCACGCTGCCGCAGGTCGAGGTCGTCCCGCTCAGCGCCGGGGACGCGCAGGCCGTCGGCGGGCTGGCCCACCACTTGGGCACCCTCGGGATGTCCCATGCCTGCCTGCTCGCGGCGGTGCTGCGTGTGCCGCTGATGACCACGGAACCGGCACTCGCCGGCAAGATCCTCGGTGCGGACCTGCTGCGTGAGGCGTGAACCCGAACGGGCTTTCAGCTTTTGTCGCATTTCTTCACATTAGCGCCATATCACACCGATCATAGATACATGCGTTCTCTGTTCGGCGTGTCGCTTGTCATGTCATCCGTCCTGCTCGGCGTACCGGCACCCGCTACGGCCGGTGCCGACGCGGGCGTGGGGCCGCCGATGCCGCGGGTCGTGTCCGCGAACCCGGTGGACTGGACCCCGCACGTCACCGACGGGCAGGTCTGGGCCATGGCGCTGATCGGCGACACGGTCGTGGTGGGCGGCGACTTCACCAGCACCGCCGACGCCCGCCGCCAGGCCACGGTGAACCGCCGCCACCTGATGGCGTTCCGGCTGTCCGACGGCCAGATCACCGACTTCAGCCCGGAACTCGACGGGCCGGTCTACGCGCTGGCCGAAGGCCCCGACGGCAGCCTGCTCGTGGGCGGCGACTTCACCACGGTCAACGGCCGGCACCGCCGCTCGCTGGCCCGCCTCGACCTGGCCACCGGCCGACTGCACCGCAGCTTCTACGCGCCGGTCGACGGCGACGTGCGCACCCTGGCCGTACTGGGCGGCGAGCTGTATGTCGGCGGCTACTACCGTTCCGTCAGCGGGGTGCCCCGCGCCGGGCTGGCCCGGGTCGACGCGTTGTCCGGCCGCCTCGACGAGGGCTTCGACGCGGGCCTGGCCGAAGGGGTGGAGAACTATCCCCGCGCGGAGGCGATGAGCCTGTCCCCGGACGGCACCCGGCTCGTCGTGATCGGAAACTTCGCCCGGGTGCAGGGCCTGGACCGCCAGCAACTGGTCAGCCTGGACATCACCGGCCCGCAGGCCGTGGTCAGCGACTGGTCCACCGCCTTCTACGGCGTCGACCGCTGCGACGCCCGCTTCGACAGCTACGTGCGCGGCATCGACCACTCGCCCGACGGCTCCTACTTCGTGGTGGTCACCACCGGCCACGACTCCGGACCCGACCTGCCCTGCACCACGGCCGCGCGGTTCGAGACCGCCGGCGGCGGCGAGCACGTCCCGACCTGGATCAACCACACCGGCGGCCACTCCCTGTACGCGGTGGCGGCCACCGGTCCGGCCGTCTACGTCGGTGGTCACCAGTTGTGGCAGGACAACACGTACGGGCAGAAGACGAAGGGCCCCGGCGCGGTGGACCGGCCCGGCATCGCCGCGCTCGACCCGGTGACCGGCCGCGCCTTGGCCTGGAATCCCACCCGCAGCCGCGGCCAGGGCGTACGCGCCTTCGTGACCTGCCCGCAGGGCCTGCTGGTCGGCTCCGACACCGACGAACTGGCCCGCGAGTACCACGCCCGCGTCGGCCTGTTCCCGTACCCGACTCTGTCCGCGCCCGCCTGACCCACTCGACGGGACGGGGCCCCGTTTCCGCCGCGTGGGTCGGCGGGCACGGGGCCCCGAGTCTGCGCACGTCAGTGCCGCACCACCTCAGCGGAACGCGTTGGCGATGTCATCCCAGAGGCCGATCAGGGCGCTCACGAAGGACGGGCCGGGCTCGGCGGGACGCGGCCGCTGCCCCGGGCCGACCGGCGGCTCCGGCTCAGGCGAGGGCTCGACCGGCGGAGCGGAGGGGTCCACGATCGGGTCTGCCGGCGGTGCCGACGGGTCGACGATCGGGTCCACCGGGCCCGCAGACGGATCCACAATGGGGTCCACCGGCGGCGCGGACGGGTCCACCGGGCCCGCGGACGGGTCCACGATCGGGTCGGTGGGCGGCGCGGACGGGTCGACGATCGGGTCCACCGGACCCGCAGACGGATCCACGATGGGCTCGACCGGCGGCGCGGACGGATCCGTGATCGGATCGACAGGCGGGGTGAACGGGTCCACGATCGGCGGCTCCACCGGGTCCGTCGACGGCTCCGCGGTCGGCGTCAAGGCCTTCACCCGCAGTCCGGTGCCCTTGGCGGGCTTGGCCTCCGCCGAGGGCGGGCCCGACGGCCCCGGTGCCACCGACGGTGACGCGGAAGGCCCGTCGGACGGTGACGCGGAGGGTCCGTCGGACGGTGGCCCCGAGGGGTCCGGCGACGCGGAAGCCGAACCCGACGGGGCCGGGTCGGCCGACGCGGAGGGACCGGGGCCGGCGGCACCGGGGTCCACCGAAGCAGACGGTTCCGGTGAAGCGGACGGATCCGGGTCGGCTGACGCGGACGGGTCCGGGGTGGGCGAATCGGACGGGTCCGGAGCGACCGGCGGCAGGACCGTGCCCTCGGCCGGGCAGGTGCGGGCCAGCACGAACAGCGGCGCGGTGCCGGTGATCTCGGCCTTGGCGCCGGTGAGGGTCCAGCCCTCCGGCACCGCGATCCACGCCTTGCTGGTGTTCGCCCGCAGCACGACGCCACCGCCCTCGGTGGGCACGACCGCGGTGGCCTCGGTGCCCTCGGGGGTGCTGAACGTGGCGGTGACGCTGACGAAGTCGCCGGTCTTCGCGTGGTCGCCGGGCAGCTTGAACACCCAGACGTCCTGACCGGACAGCGGCCCGCCGCCGAATGCCGGGTCGCAGACGTGGTTCTCGAACGCCGCGGCGGTGAAGCCGAGGCTGGCCGGCAGGATGTCGACGGGCGCGTTCGCCCACGCCTTCGCGGGCTGGCCGCCGAGGTCGGTTCCCGCGAACACCAGCGCCATCCCGAAGGTCAGCGCCGCCATCCCGCAGGCGGCGAGTGGCCGGTGTCCGGGTCGGATGAGTCGGAAGTTGAGACGTCGCATGCATACCTCCACTGAGCTCGACGCAGCCCAGGGACTACCCATGCCGATTTGTCTCAAACCGGACTAATCAGGTTTTTTGGGAAAAAAGGTAGATCAGTGCAGCGTGCTGGCCCGCCCGGTGCTGTCGCGTATCACCAGCTCAGCGGGGGCGGGCACGAGCCGTCCGCCCGGCTCGTCGTCGAGCAGCAGCCGCATGGCCCGCGCGCCGATGTCGGCCAGCTGCAACCGCACCGTGGTCAGCGCCGGAGTGAGGTCGGTCGCGACCGGCAGGTCGTCGAAGCCCGCCACGGAGATCTGCTCCGGCACGGGGCGGGCCAACTCGCGCAGGGCGGCCAGAGCGCCGGCCGCCATCAGGTCGTTCAGCGCGAAGATCGCGGTCAGCTCGGGGTGACGGCTCAGCAGCTCACGGGTCGCAACACGACCGCCTTCGCGGGTGAAGTCGGCGTGGACCAACCGCGGCCCGGTCACCACGGAGGTGAAGCCGGCCAGCCGCTGGGCAACCGTGGCCAGGCCCGCCGGGCCGGTGATCACCCCGATCTCGCGGTGCCCCAGCGCGACCAGGTGCTCGGCGATGAGGCGGCCGCCGCCGTACTGGTCCGGTTCGACGGTGTCGATGCCGGTGCCGTGCGCGCCGATAGCGGCCACCCGGCCGCCCGACTCCGCGAACGCCGCCACCTCCTCGGCGAACGGCTCGCCGACGAACGCCGAGCCCGCCAGCAGCACCGCGCGGGCCCGCTGCGCGCGCAGCCGGGCCAGGTAATCGCGCTCCAGCCCCGGATCGCGGAAGGTGTTGGCCACCAGCACCATCAGGTCGTGCTCGCGGGCCACGTCCATCGCGCCGGCCGCGATCGCGGCGAAGTACGGGTCGGCGATGTCGTGCACCAGCACCCCGACGACCGTGCTGCGCGAGCGGGCCAGCGACTGCGCCGGGGCGTGCGCGACGTAGCGCAGCTCGGCGGCCGCGGTGGTGACCCGCTCGGCGAGCGCCTCGGCGACTCTGCGCCCACCGCTGCCGTGCAGCACGCGGGACGCGGTGGCCAGCGAGACACCGGCCGCCGTGGCGACCTGCTGCAGCGTGACGGCGCCGCCGGGCGCTCTGGTTGACGAGGTTCGAGGCATGGGCGTAGGGTACCGCCTCGCAGGCGGAAAGCGCTTTCCACCCCCGCCCTCGCCGCAACTCCTCCCGAGAGGCGGCCCCCGATCCCGACAGGTCGTGCGCGCGTCACGACCTGCCAGACCGAGAGGTACGAGCATGGACCGCAGAACTGTCGGCATCGTCATGAACGGTGTCACCGGCCGGATGGGCTACCGCCAGCACCTGGTGCGGTCCATCCTGGCCATCCGCGAGCAGGGCGGCCTCACCCTCGCCGACGGCACGGTGGTGTGGCCGGAGCCGGTGCTCGTCGGCCGCAACGCCGCGAAGCTGGAGCAGCTCGCCGAACTGCACGGGCTCACCCGTTACACGACCGACCTGGCCGCGGCTCTGGCCGACGACAGCAACGAGATCTACTTCGACGCGCAGGTGACCACCGCCCGCGTCGCCGCGCTGCGCCAGGCCATCGCCGCCGGCAAGCACGTCTACACCGAGAAGCCGACCGCCGAGTCGCTGGCCGACGCCGTCGCGCTGGCCGACGAGGCGCGGGCCGCGGGCATCAAGCACGGCGTCGTCGCCGACAAGCTCTACCTGCCGGGCCTGCTCAAGCTGCGCCGCCTGGTCGAGTCGGGCTTCTTCGGCCGCATCCTGTCGGTGCGGGTCGAGTTCGGCTACTGGGTTTTCGAGGGCGACTGGCAGGCCGCGCAGCGTCCGAGCTGGAACTACCGGTCCTCCGACGGCGGCGGCATCATCCTCGACATGTTCCCGCACTGGCGGTACGTGCTCGACCACGTGATCGCCCCGGTGCGTTCGGTCTACGCGCAGATGGCCACGCACATCCCGCAGCGCTGGGACGAGCAGGGCAACGCCTACCCGGCCACCGCCGACGACGCCGCGTACGCCGTGCTGGAGCTGGAAGGTGGCATCGTCGCCTCGGTCAACAGCTCCTGGACCACCCGCGTGGACCGCACCGAGCTGGTCACCTTCCACGTCGACGGCACCGAGGGCAGCGCCGTGGCCGGCCTGCGCAACTGCCGGATCCAGCACCGGGCCACCACCCCGAAGCCGGTGTGGAACCCGGACCTGCCGGTCAGCCACGACTTCCGCGACCAGTGGAGCGAGCTGCCGGAGAACGACGTGTACGACAACGGCTTCAAGCGCCAGTGGGAGGAGTTCCTGGCGTACGTGGTCGCCGACGCGCCGTACGGCCACGACCTGTACGCGGGCGCCCGCGGGGTGCAGCTGGCCGAACTCGGCCTCCAGTCGGCCCGCGAGGGCCGCAAGATCCTGGTCGGCGACCTGTGAGCGCGCAGACCGGGACGGTCGCGCGCAGCCGGGTCTTCTATGCCGCCGCGCACGTGGTGGCCGACCCGGCCGCCGACAACGGGGCGGGCCGCCCGGCGATCGTCGACTGGGACGCGACCATGCGTTTCCGGCACCACCTGTGGTCGCTGGGACTGGGCATCGCCGACGCGATGGACACCGCGCAGCGCGGCATGGGCCTGGACTGGGCCGCGACCACGGAACTGATCCGCCGCAGCGGCGCGGAGGCCAGGTCCGTCGGCGGTCGGCTGGCCTGCGGAGCAGGCACCGACCAACTCCCGCCCGGCGCGCACAGCCTGGCCGCCATCGAGGCGGCGTACGCCGAGCAGCTCGACGTCGTGCAGGAGTCCGGTGCGAAGGTCATCCTGATGGCGTCGCGGGCGCTGGCCGCGGCCGCCACCGGTCCGGCCGACTACCACGCCGTCTACGGCAAGCTGCTGGCGCAGGCCGAGCAGCCGGTGATCCTGCACTGGCTGGGCGACATGTTCGACCCTGCGCTGGCCGGCTACTGGGGCGCGGCCGACCTGGACGCGGCGACCGAGAGCGCGCTGGAGCTGATCCACGCCAACGCGGGCAAGATCGACGGCATCAAGGTGTCGCTGCTCGACGAGGCCCGCGAGGTGGCGATCCGGCGGCGGCTGCCCGAGGGCATACGCCTCTACACCGGCGACGACTTCAACTACCCGCAGCTGATCGCGGGCGACGAGGTCGGCTACTCGGACGCGCTGCTGGGCATCTTCGACGCCATCGCGGTCCCCGCCGCGAAGGCGCTGGAACTGCTCGACGCGGGCGACACCGCCGGATTCCGCGCGGTCCTCGACCCGACCGTGCCGCTGGCCAAGCACATCTTCGGCGCGCCGACCTACCACTACAAGACCGGCATCGTGTTCCTGGCCTGGCTCAACGGCCACCAGGACCGCTTCGTGATGGTCGGCGGCCAGGAGCACTCCCGCTCCCGGGACCACCTGCTGGAGCTGCACCGCCTGGCCGGGGAGGCGGGCGTGCTCGACGACCCCGACCTGGCCGCCGACCGGCTCGCGCGCTACCTGGACGGCACCGCATGAGGCTGTCGCTGAACACCGCCACGATCAAGAAGGCGACGCTGGCGCAGGCCGCCCGGCTGTGCTCCGAGAACGGCATCACCGGCATCGGGCCGTGGCGGGACGTGGTCGAGGCGGCGGGCGGGGCGAAGGCCGCCCGGCGGCTGCTCGACCAGCACGTGCTGACCGTCACCAGCCTGTGCCGGGGCGGCTTCGTCACCACCGGCTCGGCTGCATCGCTCGACGACAACCGGCGCGCCATCGAGGAGGCCGCCGCCCTCGGCACCGCCGAGCTGGTGCTGGTCGTCGGCGGGCTGGCCGAGGGCTCCAAGGACCTGCCCGCGGCCCGCGCCAACGTGGCCCGCGCCCTGGAGCAGCTCGTGCCGTATGCGAGCGGCCTCGGCGTACGCCTGGCGATCGAGCCCTTGCACCCGATGTTCTGCGCCGACCGGGCGGTGGTCTCCACCCTCGGCCAGGCTCTGGACCTGGCCGAGCCGTTCGCCCCGCACGAGGTCGGCGTCGTCGTCGACACCTACCACGTGTGGTGGGACCCGCAGCTGTTCGCGCAGATCAGCCGCGCCGAGGGCCGCATCTCGGCGTACCAGGTCTGCGACTGGGTCGTCCCGCTGCCCGCGGACATGCTGCTCGGCCGGGGCCACGTCGGCGACGGCCACATCGACTTCGCCCCGATCACCGACGCGGTCCGCCGCGCGGGCTACACCGGCCACGTCGAGGTCGAGATCTTCAACCAGACGATCTGGGACACCGACCCCGCCGACACCGTGAAAACGGTCGTCGACCGCCACCTCACCCACCTCGGCCCCGTCTGAGAACGAAGGAAGGGCACCTTCACAACGCTATGCGTTGTAGAAGGTGCCCTTCCTTTCGTCTGTCAGGCGGTGCCTGCGGCGGCGATGGAGCCGTCGGGGGTGGCCAGGTAGACGGGGATGCCGGTGGTGACGTCGCGGACAGCGGCCAGGTCCTGGCCGTCGACCTTCGACGCCTCGGTGACCACGAGGGCCGCCTCCAGCGTGCTCGCGCCCGCGGCGACCGCCGAGGCCACCGCGAGCCGCAGCGCCGACACGGAGAACGACGGCAGGTTGATGCTCACCCCGGTGTACGTGCGCCCGTCGCCGTCGCGCACCGCCGCGCCCTCGATCGCGCCGATCCGGGCGCGGGCCGAGCGGGCCATGGTGAGCAGCTTGCGGTCCTCGGCGGAGACGGACTCTCCGGTGACGTCAGACATCTGCCATGTGCCTTTCGGAGGGGGTCGTCTCGTCGGCCGGCTCCTCGCGCTTCACGAGCACCGTGTCGATGTGGTTGCGGCGGCCGGTGGTGCCCTCGGCGACCAGGGTCAGCCCGCCCACCGACACCCGCGCGCCGGGGATCGGCACCCGGCCCAGCGCCTGGGCGAGCAGGCCGGCGACGGTCTCCACCTCGTCGGCGGGCAGCTCGACGTCGAACAGCTCGCCGAGGTCCTCGATGGGCAGCCGCCCGGTCACCCGGACCGCGCCGTCCTCCAGCCGCTCGACCGGCGGCCGCTCGACGTCGTACTCGTCGGTGATCTCGCCGACGATCTCCTCGAGGATGTCCTCGATGGTGATCAGGCCGGCGGTGCCGCCGTACTCGTCGATGACGATGGCGAGGTGGGTGCGGGCGGCCTGCATCTCCGACAGCAGGTCGTCGACGGGCTTGAACTCGGGCACGAACGCCGCGACCCGCATCAGGTGCTCGACCGGCGTCGCCGCGCCGCCCTCCTGCACCTGGCGGGCCATGTCCTTGAGGTACACCACGCCGAGCACGTCGTCGACGGACTCGCCGATGACCGGCACCCGGGAGAAGCCCGAGCGCAGGGCCAACGCGAGCGCCTGCTCGGCGGTCTTGGTCGACTCCACCCAGACCATCTCGGTGCGGGGCACCATGACCTCGCGGGCGATGGTGTCACCCAGCGCGAACACGGAGTGGATCATCTCGCGCTCGCCGTGCTCCACGACGCCGCGCTGCTCGGCGAGGTCCACCAGCTCGCGCAGCTCCACCTGGGTGCTGGCGAACGGCCCCTCACGGAAGCCCTTGCCCGGGGTGACCGCGTTACCGATGATGATCAGCAGGCTGGCCAGCGGGCCGAGCACCCGGCCGAGCCAGCGCAGCACGGGGGCGGTGTAGCGGCCCACCTCGTACGCGTGCTGGCGGCCTATCGTGCGCGGGGCCACACCCACCACCACGAAGCTGATCACGCTCATCGCGCCGGCGGTGACCAGCGCGGCCGTCCAGCCGGGCCCGAACGTGTCCACGGCTACCAGGGCCACCAGGGTGGTGGCGGTCAGCTCGCACAGCAGCCGCAGCAGCAGGAGCAGGTTGATGTGGCGTACCGCGTCGGCCGCCACCGCCTGCAGCGCCGCCGCGCCGCGTTGGCCTTCCCGGTTGAGCTCCGCCGCGCGGGCGGGAGAGATCACGGCTAGGGCCGATTCGGTCATCGCGAACAGCCCCGCCAGCACCACCAGACCGGCCGCCGACCACAGCAGCGGCACGTCGGGCAGTCCGCCCAGCTCGGTCACGGCACTGCCCCGTCACGAGTCGGGACGGTATGGGCAGGATTCATGATCCGCTCGCCCCGCCCGCTGCCCGAGCCTGCCAACTGTCCAGGAGTTTGCCCTGCAGGGCGAACATCTCCCGCTCCTCCTCCGGCTCGGCGTGGTCGTAGCCGAGCAGATGCAGCACGCCATGGATGGTGAGCATGCTCAGCTCGTCCGCGGTGCTGTAGTCACCGTGCAGCCCGGGGGCGGGCGCATCCGGCACGCTATCACCGGTGCGCATGCGCGGGTCGGCGGAGCCGTACCGCAGCGCCTGCGCCGCGGCCACCTCCGGGCACAACACGATGTCGCCGAGCAGCGACGGCTGCCCGCCGGAGGACTCCGACGGGCCGTGGTCGATGGTGTCCTCGTCCATCGGGAAGGCCAGCACGTCCGTGGGGCCGTCCTTGTCCATCCAGCGGTGGTTGAGCTCCGCCATGTAATCGGAGTCGACCAGCAGCACCGACAGCTCGGCGAGCGGGTTGACCCCCATCTGGACCAGGGCGTGCCGGGCGACGGCGACGATGTTGTCCGCGTCGACGTCGATTCCGGACTCGTTGGCGATCTCGATAGACACTCTTTATTCCTTGTTCGTCAGCGGCGTCGCCCCGCGCCGCGTCGCGGCACGGAGTGGACGTTCGCCGGCAGCGTCTCACGCTGCTGGTCGGAGTCCCACTTCTCGTATGCGTCGACGATCTCGCCGACCAGCCGGTGCCGCACCACGTCGGCACTGGTGAGCCGGGAGAAGTGCACGTCGTCCAGGCCGTCCAGGATCTCCTGCACGACCCGCAGGCCGCTGCGCTGGTCACCCGGCAGGTCGACCTGCGTCACGTCACCGGTGACCACGACCTTGGAGTTGAAGCCGAGACGGGTCAGGAACATCTTCATCTGCTCGGGCGTGGTGTTCTGGGCCTCGTCCAGGATGATGAAGGCGTCGTTGAGCGTCCGGCCGCGCATGTACGCCAGCGGAGCCACCTCGATCGTGCCCTGCGTCATCAGGCGCGGGATCGACTCGGGGTCCATCATGTCGTGCAGCGCGTCGTAGAGCGGGCGCAGGTACGGGTCGATCTTCTCGTTGAGCGTGCCGGGCAGGAAGCCCAGCCGCTCGCCCGCCTCGACCGCGGGCCGGGTCAGGATGATCCGGGTGACCTGCTTGGCCTGCAGGGCCTGGACCGCCTTGGCCATGGCCAGGTAGGTCTTGCCGGTGCCCGCCGGGCCGATGCCGAAGACGATCGTGTTCGCGTCGATCGCGTCCACGTATTTCTTCTGGCCGAGGGTCTTGGGGCGGATGGTGCGCCCGCGGCGGGAGAGGATGTTGAGGGTGAGCACCTCGGCAGGCCGTTCGGTGGTGCCCTCATCGGTCAGCATGCCGACGGTGCGTCGGACGGCGTCCTCGGTCAGCGTCTCGCCCTTCTCGATAAGCTCCAGCAGCTCACCGAAGACGCGCTCGGCAAGCGCGTTCTCGGCCGCCGGGCCGGTGATGGTGATCTCGTTGCCCCGGACCAGGATGTCGCTGGACAGGGCCTTCTCGATGAGCTTGAGCACGCGATCGCCGGTGCCCAGCAACTGGACCATGACACTCGGGTCGGACACGGTGATCTTGGTCTGCACCGCGTTCGAAGAAGAACCAACGCTCATAAGTCGGCCGACCGGCCTTCCGCCACCTGCTCTCCGCACTCACCGGACCGGCTCAGGTCGCCGCCCGCTGGTCCCATCGTAGTCACCGATCCCACCATCGCCGCCAGTGGTTATGACGGCGTGCCCGCTATCCGCCGGGTTCGGCCGCCGACCGCACCCGCCAGGAGCGGAAGTCCGCGCAGCGGACGAGCGACCGGCGGGTAAGGGAGGCCGAGAGGCCGAACCCCGCGCCCGCGAAGGCGGGCGCCGGCAGCTCAGTTCGGCCGCCGACCGCACCCGCCAGGAGCGGAAGTCCGCGCAGCGGACGAGCGACCGGCGGGTAAGGGAGGCTGAGAGGCCGAACCCCGCGCCCGCGAAGGCGGGCGCCAGTTCAGCTGCTCACCCATACGCCGTCGAAGGTCTCCTGGCGGCGGGTGAAGCGGTAGGTCGCCCAGTGCATCCGAACCACCTCGCCGCCGGCGTCGCGGGTCAGGCGCAGACGCTCGCCCACCTCCCGGCCCGACACGGTACGCAGCACGTCCGGCTCGCCGGGCAGCGCCGCGAAGACGGCCGGGGGCGCGTCGGCCGGGTCGTCCGCGCCGCGCCCGGTCAGCACGCCGCCCTCCCAGCGGAACACGTACTCGTAGCCCTCGCCCCACCAGCGGCCCAGCACGCTGCGCAGGTGCTCGGGGGCGGGCTCGCCCGGGGTCCACGGCGCGACGTCGACCGGGTCGGCGGCCAGCGCCTCCTCGATCAGCCGGTGCGGCAGGTCGATGATCGCCGAGGCGGTGCCGGAGGAGGCCAGCACGGCTGCGGCCATACCCCCCGGGTTGCCGGGGCCGCCGTGGCGGCCGCACGCGGCGGCCAGGAAGCCGGGCATCGCGCCGTTGTGTCCGACGTGCAGCACACGGCCCTCCCGGGGCCACAGCATCAGGCCCAGGCCCACACCCGAGCCCCAGAGCGTCTCGTTGCGTGGCGTGAGCGGCCAGCGCGCCTCGGCGAGGGTGTCCGCGGCCAGCACCGTCCCGTCCGGGTCCACCGAGGCCGGGTCGGTCAGGAACGCCGCCCAGCGGGCCTGGTCGGCCGCGGTGCTCCACAGCTGCGCGGCCGGGCTGACCGCGCCGAAGTCGGTCGGCGGCTCCGGCCGGGCGTGGTCGGAGTACTCGTCGACCAGGTAACCGGTCGCGGCGTGCGCGGGCGCACCGTACGTGGTGGCGGACAGGTTCAGCGGGCGGCAGATGCGCTCGTCGACCAGGTCCCACCAGTCGCCGCCGAGCCGCCGCGCGGCGAGGTGGCCCAGCAGCGCGAAGCCCAGGTTCGAGTAGTGGAAGCGGCGCGCGGGCGGGTGGATCGCCTCGGTGCGGGCCAGGTCGTCGAGCAGGCCGGGCAGGTCCGGCGGGCTCAGCGTGTCCCACACGTCGCCGACCGGCTCGCGCTGCAGGCCCGCGGTGTGCGACAGCAGCCGCCGGATGGTCAGCCCGCCGTGCGCGGGCACGTCGAGGTGGGAGCCGATCGGGTCGTCGAGGTCCAGCAGGCCCGCGTCGCGGCATTGCAGCACCAGGACCGCCGTGAAGGTCTTCGTGATCGACCCGATCCGGAACGGGGTGTCGGCGTCCAGGGGCGCGCCGGGGTTGCCGGACCCGCCCACCTGGAATGTCCACAGCGGACGGTCGTCGCGGCGCAGCGCCACGCTGAGGGCGGGCACCCGGGCCTCGGCCTGTACGGCGCGGACCAGGCGTTCGAGAGTGCGGTTCAGGTCTGCCACGGCGGCGAGACTACCCGGTGAGATCGCCGTCCATGTCGACGCCGCCGAGCACGTGCGCGTGCGCGTGGAACACGGTCTGCCCCACCGACGCGCCGGTATTGAAGATCACCCGGAAGCCCTCGCCGACCACGCCCTCGGCGGTGGCCACGTCGGCGACGGTGGCCAGCACCTCGCCGGCCAGCGCGGAATCGCCCGCGGCCAGTGTCGCGACGTCGGCGTAGTGCTCCTTCGGGATCACCAGCACGTGCGTGGGGGCCTTCGGCGCGATGTCCCGGAAGGCGAGGGTGCGCTCGGTCTCGGCGACCACCGTCGCGGGGATCTCCCCCGCCACGATGCGGCAGAACAGGCAGTCGGCAACGGTCACGAGACAGATCGTAGGCTGCCTCCATGTCCGATTCACGAGCGGTGCTGGTCACCGGGGCGTCGCGCGGCGTCGGCCGGGCCGTCGCGGCCGCGTTCGCCGCCCGCGGCGACCGCGTCGCCATCCACCACCGCGACTCCGCCGACCTCGCCGAATCGCTGCGGGCATCGCTGCCTGGTCAAGGGCACGCGGTGGTACGCGCGGACCTCGCCGACCCGGCCGCCGTCGCCACGATGGTCGATGCTGCCGCACAGGCGCTGGGCGGGCTGGATGTGCTGGTCAACAACGCCGGGCAGGCCTACCCGCACCCGATCACCGGGGTCACCTACGAGCAGTGGCAGGAGCTGTGGACGCGCACGCTCGCGGTGAACCTGACCGGCCCGGCGAACGTCACCTACTGCGCGGTCCGGCACATGCTCGCCCGTCCCCCGGGCTCCCCGTCCGCCCGCGTGATCAACGTCGGCTCCCGCGGGGCCTACCGCGGCGAGCCCGGCCAGCCCGCGTACGGCGCGGCCAAGGCCGGCCTGCACGCCATGGGCCAGTCCCTGGCCGTGGCGCTGGCCCCGTACCGCATCGCCGTCGCCACCGTGGCCCCCGGCTACGTCCAGGAGGACGAGACCAACGCCGCCTACAAGGTCCCCCGCGGTGCCGAACACGCCGCGCAGAGCCCGTTCGGCCGGGTCGCCCGCCCCGAGGAGATCGCCGCCGCCGTCCTCTGGCTCGCCGACCCCGCCGCCGAATGGGCCTCCGGCGCCGTCCTAGACCTCAACGGCGCCTCCCACCTCCGCTGACCGGGCCCTGCGGCCTTGATCGTCCAACTTGCCTGGCAGGTGTGCGTATCTTGAGCACGCTTTCGCACAGGTGCCTGGCAAGTCGAGCGATCATGGCGGACGCGCCGCAGTCGGGTGCTCACCTCGCGGCGGTGACCGGACGCGGCCGTTGCGCCGGTGGGTGCAGAGCAAGCAAATGGGTGCAGAGCAAAGTCGCCCGGGGAGTCACCAGCGGTGCAGGCGGGTGGCGAGCACGCTGAGGGCCGCGACGCCGGCTGTCGAGGTACGCAACACGTTCTCGCCCAGGCGCACCGCCACCGCACCGGCGGCGAGGAACGCCGTGATCTCGGCATCGTCGATGCCGCCCTCGGGGCCCACGACCAGCACGATCTCCCCGGCGGCGGGCAGCTCGACCTGGGACAGCCGCTCGGTCGCCTCCTCGTGCAGCACGTACACGGCCGAGGCCGTCGTGAGCCGCTGGACGAGCTGTTTCGTGGACAGGTCGGGGTCGCCGCCGACCACGGGCAGGAACGTGCGGCGGGCCTGCTTGGCGGCCTCGCGGGCGACCGCCGCCCACTTCTCGCGGGACTTCGTGCCCCGGTCGCCGCGCCACTGGGCGACGCTGCGCGACGCGGCCCAGGGCAGGATCTCGTCGACGCCGACCTCGGTCATCGCCTGTACGGCCAGCTCACCCCGGTCGCCCTTGGCGATGCCCTGGGCGACGACCAGGCGAGGGTCGGGCGCGTGGGCGTACCGCAGCTCGATGATGGCCAGATCGAGCGTGCCCTTGCCGATGGCCTGGACCACCGCGGACGCCAGACCACCGCGCCCGTCGGCGAGCAGCAGCGCCTCGCCCACCCGCAGCCGCTGCACCGTCGCGGCATGGTGGCCCTCCGCCCCACCGAGCGTGTAGACCCGCCCCGCAGGCAGCTCGTCGACCAGGAACAGCGGCGCACTCACGGCAGACATCCTCCAGTGGTGATCATGAACTTATGGGTGCCGACACGCCGTCGAACACGTCCATAAGTTCATGATCAACGCGGTGAAGAGACCCCTCAGTGGCCGTTGAAGGCGTCGCGGACTCGGGAGAAGAAGCCGCCCTGCTTGGAGAGTTCGGCGACCTCCTCGCCGCGGGCGCGGGCGAACTCTCGGAGCATGCGCTCCTGCTCGCCGTCGAGACGGGTGGGAGTGCGGACGTCGAGGTGCACGAACAGGTCGCCGCGGCCGGTGCCGCGCAGGTGCGGGACGCCCTTGGCGCGGATGCGCAGGGTCGAGTTCGGCTGGGTGCCGGGCTTGACCTCGACCTGCTCCTCGGAGTCCAGGGTCTTGATGGTCAGGCGGGTGCCCAGGGCGGCGGCGGTCATCGGGACGGTGACCTTGCAGTGCAGGTCGTCGCCCTTGCGCGCGTACACGTCGTGGGCCCGCTCGTGGATCTCCACGTACAGGTCGCCGGACGGGCCGCCGCCGGGGCCGACCTCGCCCTGGTTGGCCAGCCGGATCCGCATGCCGTCCTCGACGCCGGCCGGGATCTTCACGGTCAGGCTGCGCCGGGTGCGGACGCGGCCGTCGCCGGCGCAGGTCGGGCACGGGTGCGGGATCGTGGTGCCGAAGCCCTGGCAGGCGTTGCACGGGCGCGACGACACGACCTGGCCCAGGAAGGTGCGCTGCACCGACTGCACCTCGCCGCGCCCGCCACAGGTGTCGCAGGTCTGCGGGTGGGTGCCCGCCGCGGTGCCGGCGCCGGAACAGGTGGTGCACAGCACCGCGGTGTCCACGGTGATCGGCGCCTCGACACCGAACGCGGTCTCGAACAGGTCGAGGTCCAGCCGCAGGATGGCGTCCGCGCCGGGCCGGGTGCGCGGGCGCGGGCCGCGCGAGCCGCTGCCGCCGAAGAAGGCGTCCATGATGTCCTGGAAGCCGACGAACGGGCCGCCGCCGGGGCCGCCCGGACCCGCGCCGCCTCCGCCCGGCGCGAGCGGGTCGCCGCCCAGGTCCACCATGCGCCGCTTCTGGTCGTCGGAGAGGACCTCGTACGCGTTGTTGATGTCCTTGAACTTCTCCGCCGCGGCCGGGTCCGGATTGACGTCCGGGTGGTACTGACGGGCGAGCTTGCGGTAAGCCCGCTTGATGTCGTCGGCGTCGGCGTCCTTGGGAACGCCGAGAATGCCGTAGTAGTCCTTGGCCACGCTGTCCTCAAGCCTCGTTCAGCAACAACAGGAAATTCGGAATCAATGTCCCAGCATCTCGCCCACGTAACGCGCCACGGCGCGAACGGTGGCGATGGTGCCGGGGTAGTCCATGCGGGTCGGGCCGACGATGCCCATCCCGCCGACGACGGTCGCGCCCGGACCGTAGCCCGTGCTGACCACCGAGGTGGCCCGCAGGTCGACGACCTCGTTCTCGTCGCCGATGCGCACCCGGGCCGCGCCCGACTTCACCTCGTCGAAGAGCTTGAGCAGGATGACCTCCTCCTCCAGCGCCTCCAGGATCGGCCGCAGCGCGCCGGTGGTCAGGTCCAGCGGGCCCATCCGGGCCAGGTTCGACGTGCCGGCGAGGGCCAGCCGTTCCTCGTGCCGCTCGACGAGGGTCTCCAGCAGGACGCTGACCAGCGTGCTCATGGTTGCCTTGCCCTGCGGCTCGGCCCGCTCGACCAGACCCTGCACCAGCGGCGGGGTGTCCACCAGCTTCACGCCGACCAGGGTCGCGTTGAGGGTGCGGCGCAATTCGGTGATCTCGTCCGGCTCCACGGGGCCAGGCAGCTCGACGACCCGCTGCTCGACCCGGCCGGTGTCGGTGATCATGACGAGCAGCAGCCGGGTGGTGGAGACCGGAACCAGTTCCAGATGGCGTACGGAGGACCGGGTCAGGCTCGGGTACTGCACCACGGCGACCTGGCGGGTGAGCTGCGCGAGCAGCCGCACCGCGCGGTGCACCACGTCGTCGAGGTCGACCGCGCCGACCAGGAACCGCTCGATCGCCCGGCGCTCGGCCGGGGAGAGCGGCTTGACCCGCGACAGCCGGTCTACGAACAGGCGGTAGCCCCGGTCGGTGGGCACCCGGCCGGCCGACGTGTGCGGCTGGCGGATGAAACCCTCCTCCTCCAGCACGGCCATGTCGTTGCGCACGGTCGCCGGCGACACACCCAGGGCGTGCCGCTCGACCAGCGCCTTGCTCCCCACCGGCTCCTGCGTCGCGACGTAGTCCTCGACGATGGCACGCAGCACTTCGAGTTTGCGGTCATCCAGACCCATACGCACCTCCCGGCTGGCACTCGTCGTGAGCGAGTGCCAGTCTACGTGGGCCGTCACCCGGACGGCATAGGCGTGGTGACGGGGTCGACACCACGCGGCATCCGACACCTGGCGCGGACATCGACAAAGTGGACAGCGGGTAAACTCGGCCGATCGGCTCGCAGTGTGTCGCCTATCGGTCACGGGTGTTGACTGGCGCCGATTGATCCACAGACCTAGCCTGTCGGGCATGAGTGAACCCACCCCGCCCGGCTCCTCGGAGCCGCCGGTTCCTTCGGCCCCCTCTTACGAGCCGCCGGCCCCGGCAGCGCCGCCGTCGGCCCCCGCGTCTCCCCCGCCGTCCGCCCCTGGCGGCTACACCCCTCCGCCGTCGGTCGGCGGCCCCGCCCCGGTCGGCTACGCCAACCCGGATGACAAGACCTGGGCCCTGGTCGCCCACTTCGGTGGCGCGCTGACCTGGTTCGTCGCTCCGCTGGTCGCCCTGCTCGTCAAGGGCAACGAGTCGCCCACGGTCAAGGCGCACGCGACCGCCGCGCTGAACTTCCAGATCCTCTGGGGCGTCATCAGCATCGTGAGCCTCTGCGTCGGCAGCTGCCTGAGCTGGCTGATCCTGCCCATGGTGCTGTTCTTCGTGCCGCTGTTCCCGCTGATCATGGGCGTCATGGCCGGTGTCAAGGCCAACAACGGCGAGCTGCCGAAGTACCCGCTGACCATGAACCTGATCAAGTAAGCCGGGTCACCAGGCCAGCAAGGAGTGGACCACCGCGTCCGCGAGGAGACGGCCGCGCAGCGTCAGCGCTGCGCGGCCTTCTGCGTACGCGGAGGGTTCGAGCAGCCCGTCGGCCAGCGCCTGCCCGGCCGCGGCGCGCCCGGCCTCGTCCAGTACGGCCAGCGGCAGGCCCTCGATCAGGCGCAGCCGCAGCAGCACGTCCTCGGTGTGGCGCTGCTCTTCGGTCAGCACCTCCCGGCCCAGGCCCGGGGAGAGCCCTTCGGCCAGCCGGGCCGCGTACTTCGCCGGGTGCTTGACGTTCCACCAGCGCACGCCGCCGACGTGGCTGTGCGCGCCGGGCCCGAGGCCCCACCAGTCGCCGCCGCGCCAGTAGAGCAGGTTGTGCGCGCACCGGGCGGCCTCGTCGGCGGCCCAGTTCGAGACCTCGTACCAGCCCAACCCGGCGGCGGACAGCGCCGCCTCCGCCGCCAGGTAGCGGTCCGCGGCCACGTCGTCGTCCGGGGAGGCCAGCTCCCCGCGCCGGATCCGGGCCGACAGGCGGGTGCCGTCCTCCACGATCAGGGCGTACGCGCTGACGTGGTCCACCCCCGCGCCGACCACCGCGGCCAGCGAGGCGGCGAAGTCGTCCTCGGTCTCCCCCGGCGTCCCGTAGATCAGGTCCAGGTTGACGTGCTCGAACCCGGCCTCCCGCGCCTCGAGCGCGGCGGCCGGGGCGCGCCCGGCGGTGTGCTTGCGGTCCAGGATGCGCAGCACCCCGGGCGCGGCCGACTGCATGCCCAGCGAGATCCGGGTGAATCCGGCCGCGCGCAGCTCCCGCAGCGAGGCGGGGTTCACCGACTCGGGGTTGGCCTCGGTGGTGACCTCCGCGCCGGCGGCCAGTCCCCACGTGCTGTCGACCGCTTCCAGCATCCGGCCGAGCTGGGCCGGCTTGAGCAGGGTGGGCGTGCCGCCGCCGACGAAGACGGTGTCGACGCGCGGCGGGGCGGGCAGCACCTTCGCGGCCAGCGCCAGCTCGGCGAGCACCGCCTCGACGTAGCCCTCGGTGTCCGCGCCGCCCAGCTCCGAGGCGGTGTAGGTGTTGAAGTCGCAGTACCCGCAGCGGCTGGCGCAGAACGGCACGTGCAGGTACACGCCGAAGCCGCGCCCGCCGACGTCGGCCAGCGCGGACTCGGGCAGGACACCGGTGTCGGGTACGGGTTCACCGTCGGGAAGCTGGGCCACGGCTCTAGTCTGCCCTCATGTCCTCACCTGACTCCCACCTCGTCCGGGTCACCCACGCCCGCGGCGTAACGACGATCACCCTCGACAGCCCGCACAACCGCAACGCGCTGTCGCACCGGCTGATGACCGAACTGCTGGCGGCGCTGGCCGAGGCGAACGCCGACGACCGGGTACGGGTGATCGTGCTCGACCACACCGGCCCGGTCTTCTGCTCCGGCGCCGACCTGGCCGAGACCGCCGCCGCGGCGAAGTCCGGGCAGATGCCGGCCGCGCTGCTGGGTGACGTGCTGGGCGCGGTGGCCCGGTCGGCCAAGCCCGTGGTGGCCGTGGTCCGGGGGCCGGCCCGCGCGGGCGGGCTGGGTCTGATCGCCGCCGCCGACCTCGCGGTGTGCACGGCGGGGGCCACGTTCGCCTTCACCGAGGTGCGGCTGGGGGTGGTGCCCGCGCTGATCTCCGCCACGGTGCTGCCCAGGCTGGCCCCGCGCGCCGCCGCGGAGCTGTACCTGACCGGCGACGTCTTCGACGGACCCCGCGCCGCCGCGATCGGGCTGGTGACCGCGACCGCGCCGGACGACGACGTGGACGCGGTCGTCGCACGCTGGTGCGAGAGCCTGGTCCGGGGGGCGCCCGCCTCGCTGGCGACGACGAAGGAACTGCTGCGCCGCCGCCCGGAGCCGGACCTGGACGCCGAGCTGGCCCACCTGTCGGAAATCTCGCTGCGCTTCTTCGGCTCCGCCGAGGGCCGCGAGGGAGTCGCCGCATTCCGGGAGAAACGGGATGCCGCTTGGGTTCCGCGGTCCGACGAGGACGGTGCTGTGGCGGCGGCCACCCCGTAGGGTGGCCTGAACGAGCCTGCGGCGGGGGCGGGCGGCTTGCGGACTTCGACAAGCCGCCCGCCCTCGCGCACATGTCGAGGAGGCCGCTGTGAAGGGCAAGCATGCGCTGACCGTCCTGGTGATCCTCGCCGTGGTGTTCGGCGTCGGCGGCTACCTCGCCCGGCAGCAGTTCGACGGCAAGCTGGAGATCCCGCTCCCCCGGCTCGGCGCGCCCGAGTGCGTGGCGCGCGCCGACGGCGAGGTGCGCCTGGACCCGGAGCAGATGGCCAACGCCGCGACCATCGCCGCCGTGGGGATCAGCCGCAACGTGCCCGACCGCGCGGTGATCGTCGCGCTGGCCACCGCCCTGCAGGAGTCGAAGCTGCGCAACCTGGAGCATCTCGGCGAGGGCAACGACCACGACTCGCTCGGCCTGTTCCAGCAGCGGCCCAGCCAGGGCTGGGGCACCGCGAAACAGATCATGGATCCGCGGCACGCCGCCAAGCGCTTCTACACCAGTCTGCTGAAGGTCAAGGGGTGGCAGAAGATGCGGGTCACCGAGGCCGCCCAGCGGGTGCAGCGGTCGGCCTACCCCGAGGCCTACGAGAAGTGGGCCGAGGAGGCGACCGTGCTGGCCAAGGTGCTGACCGGACAGCAGGCAGGCGGTGTGACCTGCGACACGTACGGCGACGAGCCGCCGGCCGACGCCGCGACCGCGAAGGCGCTGGCCGACCGGATCAAGGCCGACTTCGGCACCGCCAAGGCCAAGGGCGTCACCGCCGAGGGCACCGCCCTGCGCGTACCGGCCGCGAACAGCAAGGCGGGCTGGCAGTTCGCGCACTGGCTGGTGGCCCAGGCGCCGATCACCGGGGTCACCCGGGTGACCTTCGCCGACCAGCAGTGGTCCGCCGGTGACCGCGCGTGGTCGAGCGCCGAGAAAGTGGCCGAACAGGTGGTGGCCGAGGTCGTCGCGGGCGGGTGACCCTGGTGGCAGGCCGGTCCGACGAGCCCCGCGCGACACAGTCACTCGGGAACGCGAGTTAGTATCGGCACTCGTTCGCGAAGGTTGCTCATCCCGGCACGCCACCCCCCAAGTCGCGCGCCCCGATCCTGCCTTCGACTGTGCCCAAGTCTGGAAGGACGCAAGGGGAGGACATGACCATCACCTCTCAGGAGCCGGCTGTGGACTACGCGCCGCTCACCGACGCCGAGCGCAAGGAATTCCACGAGAACGGGTACAAGCACCTCCCGGGTGTCGTCAGCCCCGAGATCGTGGCCGAACTCCAGGCCGAGGCCGACCGCCTGTACGGCGAGAACAAGAACACCGGTCACATCGACAAGACCGGCTCGCTGCACCTGCTCGGCGCCGTCAGCCACAGCCCGGCGTTCGCCCGGATGCTCGACTACTCCCCGACCTTCCGCTGGGTCTGGGGTCTGGCCGGCTGGAACATCTACTCCCAGCACAACCACCTCGACGTCAACCCGCCGTACGAGGAGGACGAGACCCCGCGCTGGGAGTGGCACCAGGACGGCTGGCGGCAGAACTCCGACGCGGAGTACTACGCCCCGTACTACGGCGACATCCCGCGGCCGATGCTGTCGATCAAGGTCGCCATCGTGCTCAGCGACATCTCGGAGCCGGGCCGGGGCCAGACCCTGTGCATCCCCGGCTCGCACCTGAACAACCACATGTACCGGCCGACCGACCCGACCGAGATCGCCAAGGGTCCGGAGGGCGCCGTGCCGTGGCTGGCCAAGCCCGGTGACGCGTTCATCTTCGACCGCCGGCTGTGGCACTCGCGCTCGCGCAACCGCTCGGACGTGACGCGCAAGATGCTCTTCATGAGCTACACCTACCGCTGGATCCGCCCGGTCGACGACATGCCGATCGACCGCGAGTCCGCGTGGTACGCCGGCCTCACCCCGGTGCAGCGCCAGCTCATCGGCGAGGCGTTCGGCAACCTGAAGGTGCAGAACATGTGGGGCGTCGGCGAGGGCGGCTGGATCGACGACACGATCCCGCTGCGCGCCGAGCTGAAGGAGCGCGGCCTGCTGGACCGCAACGTCCCCTGGCTGCGCTGACCAGCGCATGAACAGACAGTGAGGCCGGGCCGCATCTCGCGGCCCGGCCTCACTGCTGCTGGCGGGCGGTCAGTCCAGGATCTTCTGCCCGCCGGTGACGCACTGGCCGGCGACGAACGCCGAGCTGTTGATCGGCAGCGCCGGGCCGAGCTGGCCGAGCAGGCCGGACGACGCGCAGGTCTGCAGCGGCAGGATGTCCAGGACCTGGTTGCTGAGCAGCGGGAGCACCGCCGGGTTCTTGCGCTTCTGGATGGTGCTGTTGCTGTTGTAGCAGTCACCCAGCACGGTGGTCGGCGAGTTCACGGCCGCGGCCACGCCGACGATCGACGCGGTCGAACCGCAGACCTGGACGGCCGCGGCGTTCACGACCGAGCCGCTGAGCAGCGACACCAGGCTTTGCGGCCCTTCCTGCGCGCTGTCCTTGGGCGCGGCGATGAACGTGTTGGCGTTGGAGCAGTCGCCCACCACGGTGGCGGGTGAGGCGACCGCGGCCGTCACGCCGGCGATGGCCGCGTTCGAGCCGCAGACCTGGATCGGCAGCGCGTTCACCGAGGTGTCGTCCAGGATCGAGATGACCCCCTGCACCTGGTTCTGCCGGATCAGGACGTTGCCGTTGGCACAGTCGCCCAGCACGGTGTTCGGGGAGCGGAGCGCGACCGCGGCCGATACGACCTGAGCCGATGCCGAGCCGCACGCCTGCCACGCGCCGGTGGTCAGCGCGCTGCCGTTGGCGATGGAGATCAGCGGCTGGCGCACCTCCCGCTGGGGGCCGCGGGCGACGTCCTTCACGGTCTTCACGGCAGCGAGCGCCTGCCCCGCGGCCTGCTGCACCGCCGCCTGCTTCAAGGTGGTCGCGGCGGTCCTGACGGGATCCGCATGCGCCGGTCCGGCCGCGGGCGCGGCGGTCGCCGCGGAACCCATCACCGCCACCGTAGCGAGCGCTCCGGCCGCGACGACCCCGGCCTTTCCTATCTGCATCGTCACTCCTTGTATTCAGTGCCGCCGGCGCCCGAGTCGCAGGCACACGTCAGCGCGGCATGAGTTGTCGTTGGCGAGCATTCGAAGGGGCGAGTCGCGCTGGCGCGACCCGCCCCGTCCGCCGTGCCGGTTCAGCGACTAGTCGATGACCGTGTTGGCGTTGTAGCAGCTGCCGATGACGGTGTTCGGCGAGGTGATCGGAACCGCCGCGGCGATGATGTTCGCGCTCGTGGAGCCGCAGGACTGCAGCGGGAGCACGTTCAGCGAGGTGTTGTCCAGGGCGGCGATGACACCCTTGGGGTCGTCCTTGCTGATCTTCACGTTGGCGTTCTTGCAGTCACCGATGACGGTGTTCGGCGAGGTGATCGGGATCGCCACGCTGAGCACGTCGGGCGAGGTCGAGCCACAGGCCTGGGCCGTGATCAGCTGCACGGCGGTGCCGTTCAGCGCGGAGATCAGGCTGACGGAGTCCTGGTCCCACGGGGCGTCCCAGCCGCCGCCGCGCGCCTGCGGGGCGACGCGGGCGTTGGCCCGGTTGGCCCACGCGCTGCGGTTCTTCAGCGCGCCGACCTTCTTGACCAGGGCCTGACGGGCCTTGTCCATCGCCAGGGACTGGCCCATCGGCATGGCCTCGGTCCGGGCCGACTCCTGCCAGTGGTCGTCGTTGTCCCACTCGTCGGAGCCGTTGATCTCGATGTTGCTGTTCTGGCAGTCACCGATGACCGTGTTCGGCGAGGTGATCGGCACGGTGATGCCGACGACCTGGCCGTCGGTCGAGCCGCAGGACTGGATCGACGCGATGTTGATCGCGGAGTCGTTGCCGACGCCGAGGATCGCTGCCTGCTTGTCCGTCTGCTTGATCTTGACGTTGGCGTTGGCGCACGCGATGTCGTTCTTGTGGCCGTAGCCGTCGTCGTGACCGAAGCCCGAGACAACGGTGTTCGGCGAGGTGATCGGCACCGAGATGCCCACCACGTTGCCGCTGGTGGAGCCACACTGCTGGAGGGCGGCCACGTTGACGACCGTACCGTTGAGCAGCGCGACGACCGACGCCGAGTCGATGTCCCACGGCGCGTCCCAGCCGTTGTTGTCGAAGCCGCCGCCGCGGGCGAGCTTCAGCTGGTTGGCCCCGACCTGGCGCATCGACGTGGTCTTGCCCTCGGTGGAGGCACCGGCCTGGGTCAGCGCAGAGGCGTCCGTGCTGGGCGCCGCAGCGGCAGGAGCCCCCATGATCGCCATCGTAGCGAGAGCGCCCGTGGCGACGGCTCCGGCCTTCTTCATCTGCATCGTCACTCCTTGTGCGACTTTGGAACCTGCTATGCCCTCATATCGGGCGAAAGCGGCAAAACACTGCACTTGGGGTAACGATGGGTAGATTGCCCAGTTACTACGGCTCCAGGCCTTTTGTCGGCAGATCTTTGGCCGACCGTGCACCCCCGCCGACCGAACAGCCATAACCCACACGAGCGACGGCACATCCCTGCCGGAGAGCACCTCCATGATCGCCCGACTTGCCCGGAAAACGTGCGTATCTTGGCCCGCCGGTCGCCCACCTGCCCGGCAAGTCGGGCGATCTTGGCTCGGGCAGGGCCGCGACCGCCGCAGCGAGCAGCGCCACGGTGCAGGTTCCTGGAAACTGCACGAACCGTCGGCTGGATTCCTGCACTTTCCTTGAAACTGCAGGCCGGTGGCCGACGCAGGCCCGTGTCTGCGGCCGGGGCGGGTCAGCGGGACGGGAGGAGGGTGGCGGCGTCGCGGAGGGCGCGGTCCATCGTGGTGAAGGCCATGACGGGCGGGTCGGCCAGCGGGAGCCAGGCGGACTCGGAGGACTCGTCGGGGTCCAGGCGCAGGTGGGCGCCGGCCGGCAGGGTGGCGAGGAAGAAGCAGTCCAGGACCGGCAGTCGCTCGCCCTGGAACTCGTAGTCGCCGACGTACATGCCGACGAACGCGCCCAGCTCGACGTCGACGCCCAACTCCTCGCGGGCCTCCCGGCGGGCCGCGTCGGCGGGTTCTTCCCAGGCGTCGCAGAAGCCGCCCGGTGTCTCCCACAGCCCTTCGCGGGGCGGCCGCGAGCGGCGCAGCGCCAGGAAGCGCCCGCTGCCGTCGAGCACGATGAGGCTGGCTGTGGGGCGGGCGTTGAGGTATTGCTCGTACCCGCAGCCCCCACAGACGGCCGGCGGCGCGGCCGGAAGGGCCGCGCCGCAGCGGAAGCAGTGTCCCGCGAACGTCACTTCTTCTTGCCGCCCTCGGGTGCCTCCGAGGTGGACAGCGCAGCGATGAAGGCCTCCTGGGGCACCTCGACCCGGCCGACCATCTTCATGCGCTTCTTGCCTTCCTTCTGCTTCTCCAGCAGCTTGCGCTTGCGGCTGATGTCACCGCCGTAGCACTTGGCCAGCACGTCCTTGCGGATCGCGCGGATCGTCTCGCGGGCGATGACCCGGGAGCCGATGGCCGCCTGGATCGGCACCTCGAACTGCTGGCGCGGGATCAGCTTCTGCAGCTTGGAGGCGATCGTCGTGCCGTACGTGTACGCCTTGTCCTTGTGCACGATGGCGCTGAACGCGTCGACCGGCTCGCCCTGCAGCAGGATGTCCACCTTGACCAGGTCGGAGGCCTGCTCGCCGCTGGGCTCGTAGTCCAGGCTGGCGTAGCCCTTGGTGCGCGACTTCAGCTGGTCGAAGAAGTCGAAGATGATCTCTCCGAGCGGCAGCGTGTAGCGCAGCTCGACGCGGTCGGCCGACAGGTAGTCCATGCCCTGCAGCACGCCGCGGCGGCCCTGGCACAGCTCCATCACCGCGCCGACGTAGTCGTTGGGCGTCAGCACCGTGGCGCGCGCCACCGGCTCGTACACCTCGGCGACCTTGCCGTGCGGGTACTCGCTCGGGTTGGTGACCGTGATCTCCTTGCCGTCGTCGGTGACCACGCGGTAGACCACGTTCGGCGCGGTGGCGATCAGGTCGAGGCCGAACTCGCGCTCCAGCCGCTCCTGGATGATCTCCAGGTGCAGCAGGCCGAGGAAGCCGCAGCGGAAGCCGAAGCCCAGCGCCGCCGACGTCTCCGGCTCGTACACCAGGGACGCGTCGTTGAGCTTGAGCTTGTCCAGGGCGTCGCGCAGCTCCGGGTAGTCCGAGCCGTCCAGCGGGTAGAGGCCGGAGTACACCATCGGCTTGGGGTCCTTGTAGCCGCCGAGCGGCTCGGTGGCCGGCTTGGCGTTCAGGGTGACCGTGTCGCCGACCCGGGACTGCCGCACGTCCTTCACGCCGGTGATCAGGTAACCCACCTCGCCGACGCTGAGCGACGGCGACTTGATCGGCTCCGGCGAGATGACACCGATCTCCAGCAACTCGTGCACCGCGCCGGTGGACATCATCTTGATCCGGTCGCGGGCGTCGAGGCGGCCGTCGATGACGCGGATGTAGGTGACGACGCCACGGTAGACGTCGTACACCGAGTCGAAGATCATGGCGCGGGCCGGGGCCTTCGGGTCACCGCCGGTCGGGGCGGGCAGCTGCCGGACGATCTCGTCGAGCAGGTGGGACACGCCGTCACCGGTCTTGCCGGACACCCGCAGGCAGTCCTCCGGCTCGCAGCCGATCAGGTGCGCGAGCTCCTCGGCGTACTTCTCCGGCTGCGCCGCGGGCAGGTCGATCTTGTTGAGGACCGGGATGATGGTGAGGTTGTTCTCCATCGCCAGGTACAGGTTGGCCAGCGTCTGCGCCTCGATGCCCTGGGCGGCGTCCACCAGCAGGATCGCGCCCTCGCAGGCGGCCAGGCTGCGCGAGACCTCGTAGGTGAAGTCGACGTGGCCAGGCGTGTCGATCATGTTGAGGACGACCTGCTCACCGGCCCGCTCGCCCTCGCGCACGGTCCACGGCAGGCGTACCGCCTGGCTCTTGATGGTGATGCCGCGCTCGCGCTCGATGTCCATCCGGTCGAGGTACTGCGCCCGCATCTGCCGCGGGTCCACCACCTCGGTGATCTGCAGCATGCGGTCGGCCAGCGTCGACTTGCCGTGGTCGATGTGGGCGATGATGCAGAAGTTGCGGATGGCGGCCGGGTCAGTGTCGCCGGGCTTGTTAGATCCGAGCAGCGGAGGCACGGTGATCCGTTCTATAGGGCGTGAGGCGCGGAAAGCGGGTCGCAGGCGACGGGCCGCGTTCGGCGTGAGGCGGTCATTGCCGCCCCTATGATCCCACGCCCGCCGACCGTGCCGAAGCGGGCTTCAACGTTACCGCCGCCGACGCTCCCGCGGCGGCCTCGCTCAGCAGCGGCAGCCCTCGTTCGCGGGCCAGCCCAGCACCAGCGCGCTCAGCCGGGGCAGCCGGTGGCGCATCTGGTCGTCGTCCTCGAAGTCCCAGTCCTCGCCCGCGATCGGCGCCTTCGCCACCTCGGGCAGCACCAGCTCCGCCCCGGCGACCTCCCGGAACGCGTCGGCGGCCGCGTACCCGACCAGCTCGGCGAAGATCGCGCTGTCGTCGTCCCACTCCACGGCCTCGACCACGGACGGGTGCCCGGCCAGCGCGTCCGGGTCGGCCAGCGCCGCCTCGTACCACTTGCGGCCCGCCGCGATCAGCCCGCTGCGGAAGTCGACGAACGCGTCGTCGGAGCAGCCGCCGCCGATCAGATGCGCGGCGCCCCACAGGTCGTAGCGGTCGGCCGCGGCACGCAGCTGTTCGAACCGCGTCGCGAACCCGGCGATGTCCGCCAGGCTCAGCGCCGACAGCCGCGCGGTCAGCGCCTTGGCCAGCCCGGTGCCGTCCTCGCCGATGTCACCCTCGACGTCCGTACGCGCCTGCTCGATCAGAGCCCAGAACCGCTCGATGTCCACAGCAGCACAGTCTGCCACCCGGACCGCGCCCGCCCTCGATCTACGAGCGGGTGTCGCGTCCCATCACCCGGAAAGGTCACCGCCCCGGCCGCGCGCATGATCGTTGATTGCGGTCAAGAAGCGTGGTCCGGCTTCACTTTTCGCCCCGAAACGACGATCGTCACGTGCCGCGCGGACCAACCGCGGGCGGAACGCGGGTGCCGGAAGGGCCGCGCAGGCGGGGCGATAGGCTGTCCGGGTCGGGCACCGCGACGGGTGTCACCTCGGCCTGTTTTGGCCGATGCCCAGGCCACC
Organism: Catellatospora sp. NPDC049111; assembly: GCF_040648615.1. Classification (NCBI taxonomy): domain Bacteria; kingdom Bacillati; phylum Actinomycetota; class Actinomycetes; order Micromonosporales; family Micromonosporaceae; genus Catellatospora; species Catellatospora sp. NPDC049111. Next base: position 103,598 of record NZ_JBEZEB010000017.1, read on the forward strand.
TGGTAACCTGGCACGTCGCGGCTGGTGCTTCGTTGCGCCGGCCCATCCGAACCAGTCAACCGAAACGAGCAGGACGAGGCTGTCGCGTGGCGAACATCAAGTCCCAGATCAAGCGCAACCGGCAGAACGAGAAGGCCCGGCTGCGCAACAAGTCGGTCAAGTCGTCGCTGAAGACCGCTGTCCGCAAGTTCCACGAGGCGAGCGCCGCCGGTGACGTCGAGAACGCCACCGCGCTGCTGCGCGACGCCTCGCGCAAGCTGGACAAGGCCGTCAGCAAGGGCGTGATCCACAAGAACCAGGCGGCGAACCGCAAGTCGTCGATCGCCAAGAAGCTGGCTTCGCTCTCTGCCTGATCGTCGCAGCGTGCCTCCCGGCACCGCCAAGACATCACCCGATGCCCGGCTCCCGATGGGAGCCGGGCATCGGTGTTTCCCCGACCCGCACTGAGCTGGGCTGATGAGGCGGCGGTGGCGCAGGCGCTACTCGTAGCGGTGGGCGGCGGACTGGCGGGCGCGCTGTTCGGCCGTGCTGAGCCAGGGCTCCTCGGCGTCCGGACCGGTCGATGCCGGCTGTGCCGGCGCGCCGAGATCGGACAGCCCTGCATACGTCGACTGGTCGGCATACCCGCCGGAGGCGTAGATGCCTTGTGCGCCGTACCCGGTCTGGTCGGCGTAGCCAGGCATGCCCTGTTCGCCGGCGGCGGTACGGCCGGAGTAGGAGTCCTGGAGGCCGTTGCCGGGACGGCTTTCCGGCGACGGGTCGTACCCGGCGGAGCTCGGGAACGGGTCGTGCTCGTCATCCGTGGGCCGCTCGGCGCGACGAGACGGCCGGGTGTCCTCGGCTGGCGCCGCCACTCGTAGTCGCACGGTCGGCTGGGCGAGGGCCCGTCGCGTGGCGGACTTCGACCGGGTCGCCTGGCCGCGGGACCGGGTCGCCGTGCCGCCCGACCGGGTCGTCGCACCCGCGATGACGTCGTTGAGCTTCACCATCACCGCCACCGAGGCGGGCAGCACGGCCACCGCCCACCAGCCGGTGAGCTCGGCCAGGGACAGCAGGACGGCCAGCGCCACGGTGCCCTCGAAGTACAGGAAGCACAGCAGGCTGCTCGGGCGTACGTACTGCAGGCCCAGGACCCGGGCGTACAGCGGCCGGTTGCGCGCCTCTTCGGGACTGATGCCCCCGGCGCGCCGGGATCGGATGCCCGCTGTCATCGCCCACCTCCCGCCTGCTTGGCCTGCGCGAACGCCACGATGGCGCGTTCCAGCGCGTAGTCGCGGTCCTCCTCGCCGCCCTTCACGGCGGCGTTGCAGTCGGCAGCCGCCCGCATCGCGGTCACCAGCGCGTCCGGGGTCCAGCCGCGCGCCTGCCGCTGCGCCTTCTCGATCTTCCAGGCGGGCATGCCGAGCGTCGAGGCCAGCTGGTACGCGTTGCCGCGCCCCGCCGAGGCGACCCGCGCCACGGTGCGCACGCCGTCGGCCAGCGCGTCCGCGATCGGCACCGGGTCCACGCCGCTGTGCCGGGCCCAGCGCAGCGCCTCCAGCGCGGCCGGCACGTCCCCGGCGACCGCGGCGTCGGCGACGGCGAACCCGCTCACCTCGGCCTTGCCCCGGTAGTAACGCGCCACCGTCGCCTGGTCGATCCGCCCGCCGGTGTCGGCCATCAACTGCGAACAGGCCGCCGCGAGTTCACGCAGGTCGTTGCCGACGGCCTCGATCAGCGTCTCGGCGGCGTCGGTCGCGCAGCGCCCGCCGAGCCGGCGCACCTCGCCGGTGACGAAGTCCACCCGGTCGCGGTGCTTGCTGAGCTTCGCCGCGGGCACCACGGACGCGCCCGCCTTGGCCAGCGAGTCCGCCAGCGCCTTGTTCTTGGCACCGCCGGCATGCGCAACAACCAGGCTCACGTCAGGGTCGGGCGACTTCGCGTAGTCGAGCAGCACCGCCGACACGTCCTTCTTGGCATCCTGCGCGGCACGCACCACCACCACCCGGACCCCGCCGAACAGCGACGGGCTGAGCAGCTCGGCGAGCTCGCCGACGAGCATCGTGCTCGCCTCCACCTCGCGGACCTCGGCCGCCGGATCGGCGGCACGCGCCTGCGCGGCCGCGTCGGCGATCGCGCGCGCCACCAGAAGCTCCTCGTCGCCCAGCACGAGGACCACGGGTGTCAGGACGGGGGACGGAACCTGGCTCACCACCTCGCTATCGTCGCACGTGCGAACTGGCACCCGCCCGCCGTCACTCCAACGGGCGCGTCGGGAGCACGACGGAAAGCTTGCCCGCGTCGAGCACCACCGCGAGGTCGCCGCTGACGTCGGTGCGCTGCACCCGCGCGCCGCGCCCCGACAGCCGGGCGAGCACCGAGCCGCTCGGATGCCCGTAGTCGTTGCCCTCCCCCACGCTGACCAGGGCGATCCTCGGCGCGACAGCGTCCAGGAAGGACGGTTCCTGGAAGGCGCTGCCGTGGTGGGCGACCTTCAGCACGGCAGCCGACACGTCCACGCCCGCCGCCAGCAGCGCCTGCTGCCGCTCCGTCTCGGCGTCGCCGGTCAGCAGCACCCGCACCCCGCGTACCGTCGCGACGAGCATCAGGGAGTTGTTGTTCGGGTCGCTGCGGGTGCCGCGTTCGGGCGGCGCGGGCAACACCTCCAGCCTTACGTCGCCAACGGTCCAGCCACCGGACTCCGGGGCATCCGACACCGGCACCCGGTGCGCGGTGGCGGCCCGGGTCACCGCCTCCCGGCCGGTGGCGGGTTCCGGCCAGGGCGTGGTGACCAGAGCACCGACCCGCCGCCCGGCGAGCACCCCGTCGAGGCCGCCGATGTGGTCCACGTGAAAGTGGCTGATCAGCAACAACGGCACCTCGTCCACGTCCAGCTCGCGCAGGCAGCGGTCCACGTCGCGGGGCTTGGGCCCGGCGTCGACGACCACGGCCGCACCGCCGCCCGCGTTGAGCACGGTGGCGTCGCCCTGGCCCACGTCACAGGCCACGACCAGCCAGCCGTCGGGCGGCCACCCGCCGGTGAGCACGCGCACCGGCAGCGCGCCCAGGACTCCGGCGAGCGCCACGACGGCCGCCAGCCGACGCACCGCGGGCCGCCGGAAACCGACCATGAGCAGCACGGTCAACCCGGCCAACAGCAGCGCGCCCGGCGGCCCGCCCGGCCACGGCAACACCCCGGCCGGCACCTGCGCACCGACCCTGGCCACGGTGACCAGCCACCACGCGGGCCAGCTGCCGAGCCAGGCCGCGAACTCGGCACCGCCCGGCCACACCGGCGACAGCAGCGCGGCGGCGACTCCGGTGACGGTCGCGGGCGCGATCGCGGGCACCGCGACCAGATTCGCGGGTACGGCGACCAGGCTCAGCGTGCCGCTGATGCCCGCGACCACCGGGGCGCAGGCCACCTGCGCGGCGGCGGGCACGGCCAACGCCTCGGCGGCCCCGCCCGGCATCCCCCGGCGGCGCAGCGCGTCGCGCATCGGCGGCGCGAGCAGCAGCAGCCCGGCCGTGGCGAGCACCGACAGCGCGAAACCCGCGTCAGCGGCCAGCTCGGGATCGGCCATCAGCAGCACCGCCGCACCCGCCGACAGCGCGGGCAGCGCCGCCCGCGACCGGCCCGAGGCGAGCGCCAGCAGCGCGATCCCGCCCATCACCGCAGCCCGCAGCACGCTCGGCGACGGCCGAGCCAGGATCACGAACCCGACCACGGACACCGCGCACACCACGGCGGTCAGCCGTGGCCCAGCCCTGGTCCGCCTCGCCAGCAGCAGTACAGCCCCGGTGACGATGGCGACGTTGCTGCCCGAGACGGCCGTCAGGTGAGTCATCCCGGTGTCGCGGAAGGACTGCTCGACCGCCGGGTCGAGACGGCTGGTGTCGCCCACCACGAGACCCGGCAGCAGGCCGCCGGTCGCGGCGTCCAGCGGTGCGCAGGCCCGTTGCAGCCCCGCGCGCAGGCCGCCGGCCGCCCGCTGCGCCCACGACGCCTCCCCCAGCAGCTCGGGCGGCCGTTCCGTGGACAGCACCGCGGCTCGCAGGTCACCGCCCCGGGCCGGGCCGAACCGGGCGGGCACCCGCACCCGCTGCCCCGGCAGCAGCCCCGCCCAGCCGTCGCCGCTCGCCAGCACCAGCACCCCGACGTCGGTATGCAATTCACCGGCCTGCTCCAGGTCCGCCGTGACCACCCAGGTCGCCGGACGGCCGACGATTCCGGGCGACCGGTGCGGATCGTCGCGCACGACCAGCGTCACCGTCACCGACGTCCGCCCGTCCACCAGCGCAGCGACCTCCTCAGCATCTCTCGCCGCCAGCCGCGCCCCGGTCGCCGCCGCCCCGCACAGCACCCCGAGAAACGCGCCTGCCACGATCCACCGCCAAGTGCCCGGCTTTGCTCCGCTGCTTGCCCGCCAAGCCGTCAAGCTCGCCCGCCGAGGCCAGCCTGTCCACACCTCGTGCACCTGGCCCTGGCCGATCCGGCGAACCGCGACCAGCGTCGCGCCAACGGATCCCACCGCGCCGAGTGCGAGCGTGAATCCCAGTCCGGTGAAGAGCGCGGCCAGCGACGCCGCCCAGCAGCCCAACGCGAACGGAGCAAGCCGCAGGTCAGGGCCGTCCGGCGGCCGCTGAGCCGGTCGGGCGGAGGCCTCCATCAGACTGTCACCAGGTCTTTGAGCTGGGCGAACTTCGACTCGCCGATACCTTCCACCTGGCGCAGGTCACCGACGCTGCGGAAGTCTCCGTGTCGCGCACGGTGGTCGAGGATGCGCTGTGCCAGCACGGGACCGACCCCCGGCAGGGCGTCGAGTTGGGCGAGGGTCGCGGTGTTGAGGTTTACGGGACCCGCACCAGGTCCCACCCCAGCGGCCGGGCCCTCCGCGCCGACCACGCCCGGCACCCCGATCGCGATCAGTTCGCCGTCGGTGACCTTGCGGGCCAGGTTGACTGCGGACAGGTCGGTGTCGGGCAGCACCCCACCTGCGGCTTCGATGGCGTCCGCGACTCGGGCACCGGGTGCCAGCCGGACCAGTCCTGGTTTGCGTACCCGCCCGGTCACCGCCACGACCAGTGTCGTCGCCGAGGGCGAGGCTGCTGGCCGCCCGGATTCCGCGACGGGCAACGGCACCGGTTCGGGTGCGGGCTCCACGGACGGACGCGCCTGCCAGGCCAGGTATGCCGCGATGGCGACCACCAGCGCGGCCACCGCCGCCAGCGCCCGTAGCCCGCGCCGCCCCGGATCGAACGCCGCTCGGCCGGGCAACGCGCTCGGCAGATTGTCCGCCGTCAGCGACCCGTCCGTGTCCGGAACGGCGGCCCCCGATGGCGCGGCTGCGTACGCCGGTGAGTCGCGCAAGACGCGCGGATCCGGTGACGACGTCTGCGGAATGGCCCGCGACAGTGCGAAGTCGGGCAGGACGTCGAGAAATGGCGCGTCGAGAGCGTCCGGCCAGGGCGGGGGCGCGAGCGGCAGCCGGGCCGGCGATGGGGACTGGGCGAGCACGCGGTGCAGCCGGTCGAGGTCGGCCTCGACGGGCGGCGGTTTGCGGAACGGGGAGGACGGCACGCGGCCACGCTAGGGGCGGGCAGGGCAGTGGGCGTACGCCTCAAATCTCTTGCCTGTGGACAGCGCGCCGCTTGTGGACAACCGCCTGATCAAGGCTCCTGCGTGCTACGGCGGACGCCCGGGATCATTCGTTGTCAGGCACGAACACGCCCACGCCCTGGTGCCCTGGCGCGCTCAGACTGTCCCCCGTGCGGGTCAGTCCTTCTCCGGCACGAACGTGCCGCGTCCTGGCACGCCAATCACGGTGCCCTGTGTGCGTAGCACGATCATCACGCGGGAGATGGTCCCGTCACTGACGTTGTAGAGGTCCGCCAGCGCAGCGATGGTAGGCAGCTGGGAACCGGGCGGGTACTCCCCGGACTGGATGCGGGCGGTGATGTCCTGCGCGATCTGCGTGGACGACATCGGGATGGCTGGCATGACTCTTCCTCGGGTCGGCTCTCCGAGTCGATCACGCCTGGTTGATTTATAGCAACCAAGTCTTGAACCTCTTCAACCTCTTACTCGTTTGGGGTGGTGCCGTGCGTACCTCGTACATCGAGCCGATCACCGACAAGCGGGCGGCATTCCTCTACGAGGAGCTGTACCGCCACAGGAACCGCAAGCGCATGGGGCGCTGCCGCATCTGCGCCAAGGTGAGCTGCCAGGCGGTCTGGCAGGGCACGGCAGAACTGCTCATGGCAGGCCGCGAGCCTGTCCAGCCGGGCAGGCGACGCTGGAGGATGTTCGGGTAAACGGCGGAACTGGCCATGCCGGGCGCGACGCCACACAGCCGCACACCCGGCGCTGGACGATCCTCTGGCACCTGCGCCGACGCCAGTGACGCACGCCAGGACCGCGCGGGCGTACACCCCCAATTCTCTTGTCTCCAGACGGCGGGCCGGTGCCGGACAACGACCTGATCACGACCCAGGCGACGCCACCGCCACAGCACATCGCACCGATCGTCCGATCACGACCGACGACATGGCGCACGTTCAATAAACAGTTTTGACGTTACGAATCATCGATCGCTGTTAACCGCTCTGCCGCAACGGATTCATCCGCTCCTAGGTTCTGCGTCACCCCTACGCGGTCGGTGTCATCGGGACCCGGCCGCGCAGCGGGGATCTCTGGGAGGAGAGAACCTTGCGGCATCGAGTCTCCGCTCTCGGCTTCGCGATCATCGTCGCGTTCGCCGGGGCGCTCGGCGCGGGTGGGACGGCCAACGCCGCTCCCGCCGGGGCCGAGGGCAGCATCATGTACGCCGACAGCCCGAGCGCTGTCGCCGACCGCTACATCGTGGTCTTCAAGGACTCCGCGGTGCCCGCGAGCACCGTCGGCACCAAGGCCCGTGACCTGGCCGGCCGCTTCGGCGGCAAGGCGCGCCACGTCTACACCGCCGGTCTGCGCGGCTTCTCGGTCGGCATGACCGCGGCGCAGGCGCGCAAGCTGGCCGCCGACCCCGCGGTCGCCTCGGTCGAGGCGGTGCAGCGCATCGGCGTGCTGGACACCCAGAACAACCCCCCGAACTGGGGCGACGACCGGATCGACCAGGCGAACCTGCCGCTGAACCAGGCTTACACGTACCCCACCAACCCGGGTCAGGGGGTGACGGTCTATGTGCTCGACACCGGCATCAACGCCAACCACGTCGAGTTCACCGGCCGCGTCAAGCAGGGCACGGACATGGTGGACGACGACAGCTCGCCGACGGACTGCCACGGACACGGCACCCACGTGGCCGGCACCGCCGTGGGCACCAGCTACGGCGTGGCCAAGAAGGCCTCCGTCGTGGCCGTCCGGGTGCTGAACTGCCAGGGCAGCGGCACCAACGACGACCTGATCGCGGGTATCAACTGGGTGCGCACCAATGCCCAGAAGCCGGCCGTGGTGAACTACAGCATCGGCTGCCAGAGCCGGTGCACCAGCCAGGCCATGGACAGCGCCGTGTCGAGCCTGATCTCCTCGGGCGTGCAGTTCGTCCAGGCGGCCGGCAACTCCTCCGACGACGCCTGCTACTACAGCCCGCAGGCCGTCGCGGCGGCGGTCACCGTCGGCAACACCAACAGCTCCGACGCCCGCAACAGCAGCAGCAACTACGGCTCCTGCCTGGACATCTTCGCCCCGGGCACGAGCATCGTGTCGGCGTCCTACTCCAGCAACAACGGCAGCGCGACGATGACGGGCACCTCGATGGCCTCGCCGCACACGGCCGGCGCCGCCGCGGTGTACCTGGGCCTGAACCCCAACGCGACGCCCGCCCAGGTGCGCGACGCGCTGGTGAACAACGCCACCACCGGCAAGGTCACCTCGCCGGGCACGGGTTCGCCGAACCGGCTGCTCTACACGGGCTTCATGAACGGCGGGACGAACCCCAACAACCCGTCGGTCACCAACCCGGGTAACCGCAGCGGCGTCGTCGGGCAGGCGGCCAGCCTGCAGATGCAGGCCAGCGGCGGCACGTCGCCGTACACCTGGAGCGCGTCGGGCCTGCCGGCCGGGCTGTCGATCAGCTCGTCGAGCGGCCTGATCTCGGGCACCCCGACCACCGCGGGCACCTCGAACGTCACGGTGACGGTCACCGACTCGGCGAGCAAGACCGGGTCGACGAACTTCACCTGGACGATCACCACCGGTGGCGGCGGTTGCACCGCGGCGCAGGTCGTCGGCAACTCGAGCTTCGAGAGCGGCACCACGCCGTGGACGGCCGACACGGGCGTCGTCGGCGCCTGGTCGAGCTACGGCTACCCGGGCAAGACCGGCACCCGCAGCGCCTGGCTGGGCGGCCAGGGCCAGACCCAGACCGACTGGGTCCAGCAGTCGGTGACGATCCCGGCGAGCTGCACCAGCGCCACGCTGCGGTACTGGGTGCGCATCAGCACCGCCGAGACCGACGGGCAGATCTGGGACCGGCTGACGGTGACCATGGGCAGCACGACCGTGGCCACCCAGACCAACCTCGACGCCAACTCCGCTTACGTGGAGAAGGTCGTCAACGTCAGCCAGTTCGCCGGGCAGGCCGTGACGCTGAAGTTCAACGGCGTCGAGGACCAGTCCCTGCAGACCAGCTGGGTGATCGACGACGTGACCATCAGCGTCTCCTGATCCGGGGGGCCTCGGCGATCAGGAGGCCGACGGGGGGCCGAGCGGCCGGGCATCTCACGACGATGCCCGGCCGCTCACTCCCATTCCCAGCGCATGCCGACGATGCCCGGCGGGATGTCGGTCGCGACGAGGTGCGCGCCGTGCGTCGAGCCGATCCACACCTCGCGTACGCCCTGGTCGGGGGCGTGCAGGCCGCGCCGTTCGAAGCGGTAGCAGCGGGCCGGCACCGCGTCGCGGTCGAACTGCACCTGCAGCACGTACTCCCCCACCGGCACCGAGAAGCCCCGGTAGTAGTTGTCGGTGGCGATCATCGAGCCGCTCTCGAACTCGTACTCCAGCACGACGGTGTCGCCCTGGGACAGCATCCGGTCGAAGATGATCTCAGCGGCCTGCAGGCCCGACTCGGGGTCCGAGCGCACCCGGCCCAGCCGGCAGTTGCGCAGGGCTTGCACACCGGTGGGCGCGCCCAGGTCGTCGGTGCGGAAGATGCCGACCGTGCGCGACACCCGGTCCACGTTGGCCCGCAGCACCTGGCGGCAGTTGAGCCGCAGCTCCTGGCGCTGCGCGCCGACCTGGTACAGGTCGTGCAGGCTGATCCGGGTGAGTTCGTGATACATCCACCGGTCCAGCTCTCGGATGATCTTCGAGACGCTGTTGCCGTCCTCGAAGAGCCGGTCGATGTCGATGGTCCCCGGGGGCTGGTTGAGCCAGCGCCCCCGGGGGCGGCGCGGGCCGAGCTGGGCGATGAGGGACTCGGCGGGCAGCGACAGGATCTGCTCCAGCAGCCGCACCGCCTTCATGGACTCGGGGCGCTCCGGGCGGCTGCGACCTCGCCGCCAATAGCTGAGGGTGGCCAGGCTGACGCTGATGCCCGCGGCGGACAGCTTCTCCTGGATCTCCTCCGGCCGGATGCCCCGATCCTCGATGGCCAGGTGCAACGCGGCGGAGAACGGGCCGGTGCGCAGCGCATGCGCCAGGTCCCGGCCGAGAAGTTCAGAACGAGCCTTCTCCATGAACGCTGAGTATCACCACGCCCCCGCCGCAGCGCCACCCGTGTTCGGGGAACGGCTCGGCGGACGTGCTCGCTCCGATCGACGTTGGCCCATCTCATCGAATACGGGGCACGGGAAATCGATGAGATAGGCCAACGTCTGTGAAAAGACGGAGCCGCCGCGGCCCGGCGCGCCGTTCAGAGTTGCTCGTCGAGCAGCGACTGGGCCGCCTCGGGCAGGCGGTGCACGACGACGCCGGCCAGGCCGGGGCCGACGTGCGCGGCCACCACCGCGCCGACCTCGCTGGTGTACAGCTCGCACAGCCGCTCGCCGAGCCGTTCCCGCAGCGCCTGCGCGATCCACTCCGCCCGCTCGGCGGCCGCCAGGTGATGCACGGCGACCTCGACGGGGCCGTCCCCGGCCGCCTCCAGGGCGAGCGCGACCAGCCGGTCCAGCGCGCGGGCGGCGGTGCGCACCTTGTCGCGCATGGTGATGCCGCCCGCGGAGACCTCCAGCAGGGGCTTGACCGCCAGCGCGGTGCCCAGCAGGGCCGAGGCGGCGTTGATGCGGCCGCCGCGGCGCAGGTGCTCCAGCGTGTCCACGTAGAAGAAGGTGCTGGTCCGGTCGATGGTGTGCAGGGCGGCGTCGCGTACGCCCGCGAGGTCTTCGCCCTGCGCCGCAGCCCGCGCCGCGGCCAGGGCCGGGAAGCCCACGCCCATCGCCGCGGAGCAGGAGTCGATCACCTCGACCGGCCCGGCGGCCTCACCCGCCGCGGTCGACGCCGCGCCGAGCGTGCCGGACAGCGCGCCGGCCAGGTGCACCGAGACGATGCCGTCCACACCGGTCGCGAACAGCTTGTCGTAGACCTGCCCGAACTCGGCCGGGGTGGGCTGCGAGGTGGTCACCGCGACACGGCGGGCGGCCAGTGCGACGGCGACCTCGGCGGGATAGACCTCGACTCCCTCCCGCCCGGACACGCCGCCCAGCACGACGTGCAGCGGCACGACGGTCAGCGACCCGTCCGCGACGGTGGCGGGCAGGTAGGCGGTGGAGTCGGTGACGACTGCTACGGACATGCGGGCACGTTAACTCGTCATGCCGGCTGCGCCGAGTCGACCTCGAGCACGGGGCCCATCTGGCAGATCGTCATGATGTCGGCGCGCAGGCGGCCGCTGATCCGCACGGTGGCGCCGGGCTTGACGACGTTCGGGTCGCCACCCATCAGCTGGTAGGTGGTGCCGTTGTCGGCGCGCAGCACGGTGCAGCCGCCTTCCAGCTCCACCCGCTCGACCAGGCCGCGCACCGAGATGGGCTGGCCGTCCTTGGCCGGCGGCGGCACCACGGGCCCGGACATGCTCGGTTTCGGGGTGCTCGGCGGCACCGCCGAGGCCGACGGCTGCGGGGTCATGGAGCTGCCCACCTCCGGCTCCTCGCTCGGGGCGCACGCGGTGAGCAGGAGACCGCCCAGCAGCGCGCCGGTCAGCAACAGATGAGTGAGGGGGCTTCGTGTGGTCATGTCAGTTCGGACGCTACCGCCCGGGGGCAAGTTGCGCGAGGGGGCGTCAGGCGCCGACGTTGTACGCCGACACCCGCCACCCGTACGACGGCTGCAGGATCAGGTCGACCCAGTGGCAGTTCTGCACCGGGGCGATCGTCGGCAGCATCTCCTCGGGCCAGCCGAGCAGCGCGGCCACCCCGTACTTGATGGCACCGCCGTGGCTGACCAGGACCGCGGTGCCGCCGGGCACCCGCTCGGCGGCCTGCCGGATCGTCTCGCTGACCCGCTTGCCCAGGTCGGGCAGCGACTCGATGCCGTCGCCCGGGTCCGGGTCGGCGGCGCGCCAGCGGGCGTACGAATCGGGGAAGCGCTCACGCACCTCCGGGGTGGTGAGCCCCTGCCACGAGCCGAAGTGCCGCTCACGCAGCCGGGCGTCCCGCTCGGGCACCAGTCCGGTCAGCTCGGCCAGCGGCGCGCCGGTCATCGTGCACCGGCTCAGGTCACTGGTGATCATGAGCTGGGCCTCGCCGCGCGCGAGCACCTCGGCCGCGGCCTGGGCCTGAGCCCGGCCGCGGTCGTTGACGGGCACGTCGAGCTGTCCCTGCACCCGCTGGGCGGCGTTCCAGTCGGTGTTGCCGTGCCGCCACAGCAGCACCCGCGTGATCTGCTCCTGGCCCCGTTCCAGGCTCACGCCTTCTCCTCGCTGCGCTCGTCGGCGGCGGAACGGACCCACTGGGTTCGCTCGCGCGGCTCGCTCACGCGGCGTCCTGGGTCGCCAGGTCGCGGTCGACGAACTCGATCCGGGCGCAGTCCTTCCACAGGCGGTCGAGGGCGTAGAACTCGCGCTCCTCGCTGTGCTGGATGTGCACCACGATGTCGCCGAAGTCCAGCAGCACCCAGCGGCCGGCCCGCTCGCCCTCGCGGCGCACCGGCTTGGCCTTCTCGGGCAGGTTCAGCAGGGCCTCTTCGACAGCGTCGACGATGGCCAGGACCTGGCGCTCGTTCGGAGCGGAGGCGACCACGAAGACGTCGGTGAGGACGAGTTGCTCGCCCACGTCCAGCAGGACGATGTCCTCGGCCTTCTTGTCGGCGGCCGCCTGCGCGGCGGCCAGGGCCATCTCGACGGCACGCTCGGTTGCGGGCACCTTGGTCCTTTCGTCGGTGGCCCGGTCGCGATGCTCGCGATCAGGCTCAGCATCCAGAGTCTCACAGTGATTACCCGGTCTGCCGCTGAGATAGACACGCGGTGGGCCGGGACACCCGGACATCAGCGGTATAGATGCCGTTTTGTGATGTATTGCACTACCCCGTCCGGTACCAGGTACCAGACCGGCTGGCCGGCGGCGACCCGGCGGCGGCAGTCCGTCGACGAGATCGCCATCGCCGGCACCTGGACCAGGCTCACCACGTCGGCGGGCAGGTGCGCGTCGGTCAGCATGAACCCCGGACGGGTGACCCCCACGAAATGGGCCAGCTCGAACAACTGGTCCGCGTCCTTCCAGGAAAGGATCTTCGACAGCGCGTCGGCGCCGGTGATGAAGAACAGCTCGGTCTTCTCGCCGTACTGGTCGCGCAGCTCGCGCAGCGTGTCGACGGTGTACGTCGGCCCGACCCGGTCCACGTCCACCCGGCTCACGCTGAACCGCGGATTCGACGCCGTCGCGATGACCGTCATCAGGTAACGGTCCTCCGCCGGGGTGACCGCGTGCTCGGTCTTCTGCCACGGTCGGCCCGTGGGCACGAAGACGACCTCGTCCAGGGCGTACCGGTCAGCCACTTCGCTGGCCGCGACGAGGTGACCGTGGTGGATGGGGTCGAAGGTGCCGCCCATGATCCCGATACGTGTCGCCACGCGCTGATTCTATGCCTCCGCTCGCCCCGCCCCGGCTTGTCATCGACGTTGGCCTATGACATCGAAAAATCGGCGATCGTATTCGATGTCATAGGCCAACGTCTACGTCGGGCGGGGCCGGTGAGCCGCGAGCCCGCCGGACGCCGCGAGCCCGGGGTGGAAGCGGGGCGGCCGGCGGGGTGGACGGGCTGGTCAGGCGGCCTGCTGGGCGCGCAGGGCGCGGGCCAGGTCGTCGGTCTCGTCGGCCAGCGCGCGGCGCGGCAGCGGGTGCATGTCCCCCGCCAGCGCCGCCCGCGCGGCGGCCAGTGTGTCCTCCGACACGGCGTACACCGGGTAGGACGCCTTGACCAGGTGCGCCAGCATGTCACCGGAGCGACCAGCCGAGCGCGGCAGCTCGGCGAAGTACCGGGCCACGAACGGGGCCGTCAGCTCCGCGTGCTCCGGCTGCCACAGACCGGCCCCGGCCGCGGCCGCGATCCGGTTCGACTGGCCCTGCTCGGTGACGACCAGATCGAACGCCCGCGCCTTGGCGGCCGGGTCGGGGCGGCTCGCCCGCACCCGGACGGCCTCCTGCTCGCCCTTGTCGCTGGTGTCGCGCTGCAGCTCGGCGTCGATCTCCTCCTCGGTCACGTCGCCGAGCACCGCGAGCCGGCCCAGGATCGCCCAGCGCAGCTCGGCGTCGACGGCCAGGCCCGCGGGCACGTCCGCGCCGGACAGCCAGCCACGCAGCACCGCGCGGTCGTCGTCGGCGGCGGTGGAGAGGAGCGTGCGGGCCGCGGCGAGCTGGTGGCCGCTGCCCGGCTCGGCGGTGGCCAGCAGGGTCTTGGCCGCACCGGCCAGCGCCGCGTGGGCCGCCGCCTGCCCGTCCACGGGCACGAAGCGGGTGGCCGCATACCGGGCCAGCCCGAACACCGACTCGACGATGGTGACGTCCGGCTCGGCGGGCAGCGCCGCGGCGGCCAGTTCGACCAGTTCGGTGGCGGGCCACTCGGCGTCGCGTACGGCGTCCCAGGCGCTGTTCCACCACAGCGAGCGCGACAGCGGGTCGGGCTGCGCGGCCAGCAGCGCGGGCAGCTCGGCGCGGGTGCGCTCGTCGAGCCGGATCTTGGCGAAGGTGAGGTCGCCGTCGTTGAGCAGCAGGCCGCGGCCGCGTACGCCGGAAAGCTGCGGCACCGGGGTGAGCGCGCCGGTCACCTCGATCTCCGTGTGCTGCCAGGCGCCGTGCTCGTCGAACCAGCCCAGGCCGACCCGGTGCGGGCGCAGCGTCGGGTACTGCTCGGCGGCCGTCTGATCGACGGTGACGCAGGCGTACGAACCGTCCTGCGCCCACTCGATCACCGGGCGCAGCGTGTTGACCTGCGGGGTGCGCAGCCAGGCCTGCGCCCAGGCGTCCAGGTCGCGCCCGCTGGCCAGCGACAGCGCGCCGAGCAGGTCGGCCAGCGTGGCGTTGCCCCAGGCGTGCTTGTCGAAGTGCGCCCGCAGCCCGTTCAGGAACGCCTCGTCGCCGATGAACGCGACCAGCTGCCGCAGCGCCGAGCAGCCCTTGGCGTAGGAGATGCCGTCGAAGTTGGCGAACGCGGCGTCGGTGTCGGCGACCTCGGTCGGCGCGATCGGGTGCGTGGACGGGCGCTGGTCGGCGGCGTATCCCCAGGCCTTGCGGCCGACGCCGAAGCGGGTCCAGGCCTGCGGCCACGGCGTGACCTCGGCGACCAGCCGGTAGCCCATGTAGGTGGCGAACGACTCGTTCAGCCACAGGTCGTCCCACCAGCGCATGGTCACCAGGTCGCCGAACCACATGTGGGCCATCTCGTGGGCGATGATGGCGGCCCGCTCCAGCCGCTCGGTGTCGGTCACCGCGGCGCGGAACAGCAGCTCGTCGCGGAACACCACGCAGCCGGGGAACTCCATCGCGCCCCAGCTGAACTCGGGCACGAACGCCTGGTCGTACTTGCCGAACGGGTACCGCACGCCGAACAGCTCGTGGTAGCGGTCGAGGAACGCCTTGGTCAGCGAGAGGATCTCGGGCGCGTCGCGCTCCAGCACTTCGGCGTAGCTGGCGCGGGCGTACAGGCCGAGCGGGATGCCGTCGTGGCTGTCGGTCACCTCGACGTAAGGACCGGCCACGAGCGTGATCAGGTAGGTCGCGACGGGCTTGGTGGCCGGGAACTCCCAGCGGCCCGCTGCCGTCTGCTCGCCTTCCGCGTTGGCCCGGACCAGCCAGGACGGGTCCGCGGTGACGGACAGCGTCACCGGCGCCTTGAGGTCGGGCTGGTCGAAGCAGGCCATGAAGCGCGGCGCGTCGGTGATCGAGGGCTGCGCGTACACGTAGACCTGCTTGTCGGCCGGGTCGACGAAGCGGTGGACGCCCTCGCTGGACCGGGTGTAGGCGTACTCGGCGGACACCACGACGGTGTTGTCCGCGGCGAGGTCGGCCAGCCTCAGCCGCCCTTCGGCGAACGCCTCCGCGGGCAGCTCGACACCGTTCAAGGTGGCGCCGAGCAGCCGCTCCGGCCGCGCCTCCAGGAACGTCTCGGCGCCGGGGTCGGCGGTGAAGCGGACGGTGGTGACCGTGCGGAAGAGTTCGTCTCCCGTGGTCAGGTCCACGTCCAGGGCGTACGCGAGGTTCCGGACGGTGGCGGCCCGCGCGACGGCTTCGAGGTGGCTGAGGCAACGATGCGACATGACGCCCATCCTGCCTGATGACGGCAGGTGGTGAACGGGCGGTAGCCCCTTACCTTCCGTTACGTTCTTGCCGATCAAGGCCGGTGCGGGGACAATGGTCGCCATGCGGACGACGAACCTCATGTGGTGGCTGCCCTGACGGGCGGCCCGCTTCCGCGAACCCAGTAGACGACCCAGGCCGCCCCTCCGGGCGGCCTTCTTCGTGCGCGGCTCCTGCCGTGCCGGGGTCTCCGGACGGGGTGGCCCGACTCCCGAGGAGACCGACATGACCATCGCCCCGACCCGCGTGCGCGCCCGCCGGCTGTCCGCCTGCAAGCCGACCGGCCACCTGCAGCTCGGCAACCTGTTCGGCATGATCCTGCCGCTGGTGGCCGGCCAGGACGACACCGAGACCATCACCATGCTCGCCGACCTGCACTCGCTCACCGTCGAGCACGACCCCTCCGCGGTACGCGGGCTGACCCTGGAACAGGCCGCGGTGCTGCTCGCCGCCGGGGTCGACCCGCAACGCTGCACCCTGTACGTCCAGTCCCACCTACCCGAGCACGCCCAACTGCACTACCTGCTGGAATGCGCCACCGGCTACGGCGAGGCACAGCGCATGGTCGCGTTCAAGGAGAAGGCCGCCCGCGGTGAGCAGGTGCGGCTCAGCCTGCTCACCTACCCGGTGCTGATGGCGGCCGACATCCTGCTGCACGACACCGAGCAGGTTCCGGTCGGCGACGACCAGATGCAGCACGTCGAACTGGCTCGGGCCGTGGCGACCCGGTTCAACGGCCGCTACGGCCCGACCTTCACGGTGCCGGTGGCGGTGCCCGCCCCGGTCGCCGCACGGGTGATGGACCTGGCCGACCCGACGGCCAAGATGGGAAAGACCAATGTGGTCAGCGCCGGAGTCATCTCCATCCTGGACGAACCCGACGTCGTACGCCGCAAGGTGATGCGCGCGGTCACCGACAGCGGGAGCACGGTGCGCCGGGACCGGGAGAACCAGCCCGGCGTTACCAACCTGCTGGAGATCTACCAGGCCTGCACCGGGTCGGCCGGCGACTTCGCCTCCTACGGGCAGCTCAAACGGGAGACCGCGGAGGCCGTGGTGGCGGTGCTGAGGCCGATCCAGGAGCGCTACGAGGCTCTGCGGCGACGGCCGGAGGCGGTGGAGCAGGTGCTGCGCGAGGGCGCGTCACGGGCACGCCCGCGGGCCGCCGCCACGTTGCGGCGAGCCGGCGAGGCGATAGGACTCGTCAGCTTCTGATGAGCTTCTTCGTGAAGCAGACCGAGTAGGGGTTGCCGATGTACCTGCCGTACGGCTCGGTCCGCTGGTAGTCGGACGAGTCGAACAGCGCGATCGCCTCAGGCTGGTTCACGCCGGTCTCGAGGATGATCGAGTCCCAGCCCTGGGCGGTGGCCCGTCGTTCCAATGCCGCGAGGATGCGGCGGGCCACCCCGGCGCGGCGATGCGCCGGCAGTACGAACATCCGCCTGATCTCGCCGACACCCGGCGCGGACGGCACGATGCCGCCGCAGCCGACAGGCCTGCCCAGCACGTACGCCACGACGAAACGGGCGTGCGGGTCCAGGGGCGAACGGGTGGTGCCCGGATACCGCGTGAAGAGTTCGTCCTCAGCGGCGAGCACGAGCGCGGTGACATCAGGGTGGGTGATCTCACGGTGCTGGATCAACACCGTCAGGACGCTAGCCAGGGCATGTTTCCGCGTTGTTTCACAAACCGCACAGCGAGGCCGTACACGGTGAGATGGCGGACACTGTCACCGAACCTTTACTTAACAGTGTCCGCCCTGGTACCGCCGCCTAGAGATCGTCGTCGTCGTCGTCATCGTCCGCGGCGCGCAGATCCCGCTCGTCGGGCAGCCACTCGTCGCCCGCGGTGTCGCCCTCCGGGCGCTCCCGCCGCGCCTTGCGGGCCGCGAGCCGCTCCGCGGCCCTCGGCCGCGTGATGTCGTCCTCGAGGCGCTCGTCGGTGAAGCGGTTGCCCGGCGTGAAGTCCTTACCCGCGTAGATCGTGGGCTGCCAGTCGAACTCGCGCTCGCCGATCCGCACCGGGTCGCCCGGCTGCGCGCCGAGCTTGCCCAGCTTCTCCTCGACCCCCAGCCGGGCGAGCCGATCCGCGAGGTAGCCCACCGCCTCGGCGTTGTCGAACATGGTCTGGCGCACCCAGCGCTCAGGCTTGGTGCCCTTGACCACCCAGACGCCCGCGCGGTCCTGCGCGATCTCGAACCCGGAGTCGTCGACCGCCTTCGGGCGCAGCACGATGCGGGTCGGCTCCAGCACCGGCGCGGCCGCCCGGTGCTCCTCCACCATCCGGGCCAGCGCGTACACCAGGTCCTGCAGGCCCTCCCGGGTCGCCGCGCTGACCTGGTAGATCGGCCAGCCGAACTTCTCCAGGTCAGGGGTCGTGATGTCGGCCAGGTCCCGGCCGTCCGGCACGTCGATCTTGTTCAGCACGATGATCCGGGGCCGGTCCCCGAGCCCGCCGTACTGCGCGAGCTCCGCCTCCAGGGCCTCGATGTCGGCCACCGGGTCGCGGTCGGTCTCCAGGGTCGCGGTGTCCACCACGTGGGCCAGCACCGCGGTGCGCTCGATGTGGCGCAGGAACTCCAGGCCCAGGCCCTTGCCCGCGGCCGCGCCCGGGATCAGGCCCGGCACGTCGGCGACGGTGAACACGTGCTCGCCGGCCTGCACCACGCCCAGGTTCGGCACCAGCGTGGTGAACGGGTAGTCGGCGATCTTCGGCTTGGCCGCGGAGATCACCGAGATCAGCGAGGACTTGCCGGCGCTCGGGAAGCCGACCAGGCCCACGTCGGCGACGCTCTTCAGCTCGACGACCACGTCCAGCCGGTCGCCCGGCTCGCCCAGCTCGGCGAAGCCGGGGGCCTTGCGCCGCGCGCTGGCCAGCGCCGCGTTGCCGCGGCCACCCCGGCCGCCCCGGGCGATCTCCAGCGTGGTGCCCGCGCCCACCAGGTCGGCGATGACCTCGCCGTCCAGCGTCTGCACGACCGTGCCCGAGGGCACCTTGAGCACCAGGTCGCCGCCGTTCGCGCCCTCGCGGTTGTTGCCCGCGCCGCCCTTGCCGTTGGTCGCCTTGATGTGCGGGTGGAAGTGGAAGTCCAGCAGGGTGTGCACGTTGGGGTCGACCTGCATCAGGATGCCGCCGCCGTGCCCGCCGTTGCCGCCGTCCGGCCCGCCGAACGGCTTGAACTTCTCGCGGTGGATGGAGATGCAGCCGTGGCCACCGTCACCCGCCTGCAGGTGCAGCACCACACGATCTACGAACGTAGCCACGTTCCATCCTCCACATACATCAACAAAAAACCAGCATATGCCCGCTTGCACCCCGCCCGCCCCCGCCTGCCCCTCGCCGCAACTCTTAAAGAGTCGCGGCCAGGACGGCCTCCTGAGGCCGCATGTCTTTAAGAGTTGCGGCAGGGAGGCAGGGGGCGCGTGCCCCCTAGGGCAGCGCGTGGTGGGGGTCGGGTGTTCCGGTGGGCGGCGTTAGCCGCGTCTCACCTGGGTGTTTCCGGGGGCGGAAACGGCAAAGGCGGGAAGGCGCTTCGCGCGCCCTCCCGCCTCCGACGAACTGTCAGGCCTCGACCGGAACGATGTTCACGGTCTTGCGGCCCCGCTTGAGACCGAACTGCACCGAGCCCGCGGCGAGCGCGAACAGCGTGTCGTCGCCGCCACGGCCGACCAGGTCGCCCGGGTGGAACTTGGTGCCGCGCTGGCGGATGAGGATCTCGCCGGCGCTGACGACCTGACCGCCGAATCGCTTCACGCCGAGCCGCTGGGCGGCGGAGTCGCGACCGTTGCGCGAGCTGGATGCACCCTTTTTATGTGCCATCTCGAGGCCTACTTCCCGCTCTTGATGCCGGTGACCTTGACCTGGGTCAGCGGCTGACGGTGACCCTGCCGCTTGTGGTAGCCGGTCTTGTTCTTGAACTTGTGGATCCGGATCTTCGGGCCCTTGGTGTGGGCCACGACCTCACCGGAAACAGAAACCTTGGCAAGCTTCGCCGCGTCGGTCACCAGGTCGCTGCCATCAACAAGCAGCACTGCGGACAGCGCCACCACGTCGCCGGGCGCGCCCGCGAGCTTCTCGACCTCGATCACGTCGCCCTCGGCGACCTTGTACTGCTTGCCGCCGGTCTTGACGATCGCGTACATGAGACGCGGACTCCTGTCGTAGGTGCTGGCGGTTGGTCCATCGACCCGCGAGGCGAGTCGACTCTTCACTACTTTGTTGCGCTCGGCAGTCCTGGCCGCAGACGGCCGGCACACACGCACGCATGCAGCGCCCTGTCATGGGCACCGTGGAGAAGACTACGTCATGCCCGGCCCGATGCCCAAACCGGGCACCCCCCGGCCCGACACGCGGTGACGGCTGTCACCGCGTGTCGGGGCTGTGCTCACTTGCCGCAGAGCGCGCGGACGGCTTCGCCGCCCTTTTCGAACTCGGGGGTCTCCAGCGCCGCCATCGCCTTCGTGACGTCGCCGCCGGAAGCCGCGATCGCCGGCATGACCTTGTTCAGCGCGGCGATGTCGGACTCGACGGCGGCCTTCAGCTCGGCGTCGTTCACGCCGGCCGCGATCGGGGCCAGCGCGGCCTGGAAGTCGGTGAACGCCTTGGTCAGCTTGCCGACCGCCTCCTGCGCCTTGGCCGGGTCGGCCTTGATCGCGTCCAGCTGCATCGCCAGCTCCATGAGCGGGGCCTTGGCCGCGTCCTCCGCCTTGGTGTACGCGGCGCAGGCGGCGGCCTTGTCCATGGCCGCGGCCGCGGCGCTGGTGGCGGCGGCCGGGATCGACGCCGAGGCGCCCGGGGTCGGGGTGTCGGTGTCGGCACAGGCGGTCATGCCCAGCAGCGCGAGACCGAGGGTGGCGGTGGCCAGAATCCGTCGCATGTTCTTCCTTGTCTATGCGGGGTGATCGGGTGCGCCAGGTCAGCGGGGCACCCGTGCTTACTTGTCATATGGCCGAAGCTTCGGCCCCGTACACGCCGAACCCTCGTTTGTGGCCACCGAGGCAGCCTAGCCACGGTGGCCGACAACGGATTCGGCAGCCTCAGCCGCAGACCTTCGAGGTCTTGTTCTCGTGGAGGTCCAGGGCGGTGCCCTCCAGGATCTCGAGCACCTTGTCGACATCGCCGCCGGCGGCTGTCAGGGCCTGCCCGGCACCGGCCACCGTGGCGATGTCCGCGTCCAGGGCTGCCTTGACCTCGGCATCCGCCGTGTCCGCGGAGAGCTTGGCCAGTTCCCCGCGGTAGACCTCGATCGCCGTGATGAGCGCCGGGACGTGGGTCTTGGCCTTCTCCTCGTCGTCGATCGCCACACCAATGATCTTGGTGCTGGCCGCCAGCACCCCCAGGCCCTTCTCGCTGATGTTCATCATCATGAACGCCAGGCACGTCGCGGCCTTGTCGGCGGTGCCGGTGGGCGCGGCCGGAGCGGCGGACGAGGCGGCCGGGGCCGGAGCGGCCGACGACGAGGACGTGGCCGTGGTCTCGGCCGGGTCGGCGGCGCACGCGGCGGCGCCGAGCAGGGTCAGACTGAGAACGATGGTGGTCATAACACGACGCATGTACGAAAAGGTCCTTTGGCACGTGAGAGATGACGGCAGCGGACAAAGCTGCCCCGGAGCGGTGTGAACGCCCCGGGGCAGCTTAGGGAAGCCTGATGACGGCCCGATAACGGTCTCAGGGACAGATCCTGGCCAAAGGCATGATCCAGGACAGCAGGGCCGGAGTGAGCTTCGCCTCAAGCTCGGAGATCTTGGTGACCCCGTCGAGGAACGCCAGGTCGGCACCGGTCTGCCGGACGTTCGCGGCGACCTGGTCGAAGGCGGCCTTGACCGCGGGGTCGGCGGCGACCGCGCCGACCCCCGTGATCTGGGTCTCCAGGGCGGTGAGCGCCTCGCGCAGCTTGATCTCCGCGGCCTGGGTCTTCGCGGCGTCGGTGCCCGCCCGTGCCTTGAGCACCCCACCGATCGCGGTGGTCAGGTCGGTCCGGGCCTTGCCGTTGAACACCTTGTCGAACTCGGCGCAGACCGCCGCGGCCGCCGTCGAGCCGCTCGGCGCGGGCGCGGCGGCCGCGCTGGACGAGGATGCCGACGGGCTGGGCGTGTCGTCGGCGCATGCGCTCGCGCCGAGCAGGGATCCGGCCACGAGGACGGCGGTCAGGAAACGTCGCATGGAATTGCCTCCAGAGGGGGTGGTGCGGGGGTCGCCGTACGCCGTCAGGCTGCCGGACAGATCTCGTTCAGCGCCTCGTTGGCCGCGGTCAGGTCCGGGCTGAACAGGATCTGCTGCATCTTCGAGGGGTCCTCGGCGAGCTTCTGCGGGTCGCTCAACTGCGCCACCGCGGCGTCCAGGGCCTTGGCGAGGTCCTCCAGCGCCTTGCGCAGCTTCGGGTCGGCGCTCTTGGCCGCTTCCGCCTTCACCGTGGTGGACAGCGTCACGTAGTCCTTGCTCAGCGCGCCGAAGAAGACCTTGACCTTCTCCGGGTCGCTCAGCGACTGGCCGAGCTCCTCGGCCCTGACCACCAGGTTCGCGACGAACTTCTTGCTCTCGGCGATCACCGCCGCACAGGTCGCCTTCGCGTCGGTGGTCCCGGTGACGGCCCCGGAGGCGCCTGGCGCGGCACTCGTGCCCGGGCTCGTCTGCGCCGAAGCCCCGGCCGAGGGCCCCGAGCCCGCGTCGGGCCGCGTCGGGTCGGCGGAGCAGGCGGTGGCGGTCAGCAGGGCCGCGCCGAGCACGGCTGCGGCGAGGAAACGTCGCATAGGGGTCCTCCAGGCTCTGCGGGGGCGGACAGCGAACTGCCCGGGGAATGGTGCACCCATACCCCGGGCAGCTTATGCGAGTCCCCCGCCGGCGGATCAGCCGCGAGCGATCCCTGTCGGTCTACGGGCGGGTGCGCCGCCGACCGCCGCGGCGGGTACGCCGCCTGGTGGGCGTGTCGCCGCCGTCCTCACCGGGCTCCTCGCCCGCTTCGTCGTCGTCCTCGACCGCCGCCGTCTCGTACCGGGACAGGTCGTAGCCCTCGGTGTCGTAGTACCCCGTGTCCGCGGCCGTCGGCTTCTGCTGCTTCGGCGCGGGCGGCGCGGCGGCGGCCTGCTTGACCGGCGCAGGCGGGGCCTGGGCCGGCGGCGCGGCGTGGACCGGCGCGCGGCGCTCGGAGACCGGCTCGGTGTGGATGATGACCCCGCGGCCCTTGCAGTGCTCGCACGGCTCGCTGAACGCCTCCAGCAGGCCCGCGCCGATGCGCTTGCGCGTCATCTGCACCAGGCCCAGCGAGGTGATCTCGGTGACCTGGTGCTTGGTCCGGTCCCGGCCCAGGCACTCGGTCAGCCGGCGCAGCACCAGCTCGCGGTTGCTCTCCAGCACCATGTCGATGAAGTCGATCACCACGATGCCGCCGAGGTCGCGCAGCCGCAGCTGACGCACGATCTCCTCGGCCGCCTCCAGGTTGTTGCGGGTGACCGTCTCCTCGAGGTTGCCGCCGACACCGGTGTACTTGCCGGTGTTGACGTCGACGACGGTCATCGCCTCGGTGCGGTCGAACACCAGGTGGCCGCCGGAGGGCAGGAACACCTTGCGGTCCAGGCCCTTGAGGATCTGCTCGTCGATACGGTACGTCGCGAACACGTCGGACACCCCGGTGTGCCGGTGCACCCGGTCCACCAGGTCGGGCGAGACGTGCCCGAGGTAGGTCTGCACGGTGTCGTAGGCGTTGTCGCCCTGCACCACGAGTTCCTTGAAGTCCTCGTTGAACAGGTCGCGGACCACGCGGACGACCAGGTCCGGCTCGCCGTACAGCAGCGCGGGCGCGCCGCCCTCGGACGCCTTGGCCTGGATGTCCTCCCACTGCGCCTGCAGGCGCAGCACGTCGCGCTCCAGGTCCTCCTCGGAGGCGCCCTCGGCGGCGGTGCGCACGATCACGCCCGCGCCCTCGGGGACCAGCTTCTTGAGGATGTCGCGCAGCCGCTTGCGCTCCACGTCGGACAGCTTGCGGCTGATGCCGGAGGCGTTGCCGTTGGGCACGTACACCAGGTGGCGGCCGGACAGCGCGACGTGGCTGGACAGCCGCGCGCCCTTGTGCCCGATCGGGTCCTTGGTGACCTGCACCAGCACCGAGTCGCCGGACTTCAGCGCCTGCTCGATGGAGCGCTGGCGGCCCTCCAGCCCGGCCGCGTCCCAGTTGACCTCACCGGCGTACAGCACCGCGTTGCGGCCCCGGCCCAGGTCGACGAAGGCGGCCTCCATGCTCGGCAGCACGTTCTGCACCTTGCCCAGGTACACGTTGCCGACCATGGTGGCGGTGGACGCGCGGGTGACGTAGTGCTCGACGAGCACGCCGTCCTCCATGACCGCGATCTGGGTGCGGTCCGGGTTCTCGCGGATCACCATGACCCGGTCGACCGCCTCGCGGCGGGCCAGGAACTCGGACTCGGTCAGGATCGGCGGGCGGGTGCGCCGCTGCTCGCGGCCGTCCCGGCGGCGCTGGCGCTTGGCCTCCAGCCGGGTCGAGCCGGAGACGCCCTGCACCTCGTCGCTGACGGCACGCGGCTCACGGATGCGTACGACCGTGTGCACGCCGTCCTCGGCCTCGGCGCCCTCGTCTCCGGCGCCCTTGCGGCGGCGGCGACGGCGGCGGCGGGTCAGCGGCTCACCGTCGGAGTCGGTCTCCTCCTCCTCGGCCTCGACGGCCTCGGGCTGCTCCTCGTCGCCGTTGTCCTCCGCGCCGCCCTTGCCCCGGCCACGGCCGCGACGGCCCCGGCGGCGGCGGGCGCGCGCGTTCTCCTCGGTCTCGTCCTCTTCCTGCTCCTCGTCGGCGGCGACCGGCTCGGCGGCCTCCGCCTCGACGACGGCCTCCTCCTCGTCCCGACCCCGACGGCGCTTGCGGCGGCGGCCGGTCTCGGCCGGCTCCGCGGGCTCGGCGGGCTCCTCGACCGGCACGGGCCGCGCGGCGGCCACCGGGCGCACCGGTGTGGCCGTGGCCTCGGGGGCCATGAACAGCACGGACGGGGCGAGCCGGCGCGGGGCTTCGCCCACCTGCTCAGCGGCCGCGGCAGCGGCCTCGGCCGCTTCCTCGTCCTCTTCGGCTTCCTCGTCGAGCGCGTCGGCCACGGTGGGCGCGAGCTCCTCGACGGCCGGAAGCACCGGCTCGGTTACGTCATTCGCCCCAGACTCGCCGGAGATGTCCGGCTCTGCGGCTTTCTTCCGGCGTCGCGTCGCCTTCTTGACGGGCGCGGCCTCCTCGGAGGTCTCCCCCACGGCGTCCACCGCCTCCGGCGCGGCAGCCGCGACGGCACGCTTGCGGGTGCGCCGCCGCGCAGGCGCGGCCTCGCCCTCCGCGGCGGCCGCGTCAGGGGCCGCCTCCGGTGCCGTGGGCTGGGCCATCGCGGGCTCAGGCGTCACCGGGGCGGGCTCGGGCGTCGCAGGCGCGCCCGTCACGGCGTCGCCGCCGGTGCTCTCGCCGGTCACGGCACTCGGCTGGTCAGCCGGGGCCGCGCCGGGCGGGTTCTGCGAAACGTTGTCGGCATTCTCGTGCCGATCTGCGGGCTCGTGGTCGAGCATCCGGACTGTTCTCCAGTTCTGGCGGTCCCGGGCGCGTCACAACGCAGCCACTCAGGAGCACCGGTGTTTGCCGCCGGGGTCGCCCGTCAGAGCGCCTGTCGAGGCGCTCGGACGGGCATCCGCCGAAGTCTGCCGAGAGCGGAGACCGGTCGGGTCAACGCTCGCCGATGGCGACGGGGTCGCGATCCACGTCGAGCGGATCCACGATCTCCCCCTGGGGGGTCAGCGTGCCCTGTGCCAGCCGGGTCGCCCTGGCACTTTTCAGTGAATGGGGCGCCGACGGCTCCAGGTCCGCAACCACGCGCAGGCCGGACAGGACGTCATCGGGCCGTACGGAGGGAGTGACCTGCCGCACGACAAGGTCGAGTATCGCACACGGCGCTGCCCCGACCACGTCAGGTGGCGAGGACTGTGACGAGACGGCCGCGATGGACGCCACGGCGTCCCTGGTGTCGAACGTGCGGCGGCCCTGTTTGGTCATACGCTCGACCAGGACCTCACTCTGCGCGACGAACGCCGCCACGGCGGCGGCGAGCTGCTCGTCGCTCACCCCGGGCAGCTCGATGCGCCACGACGAGGCGGTGATCCGGTCGGCCAGGCTGCCCGGCGTGACCGCCTCGACCGCCTCGATCACGTCGAGGCCGGGCGACAGCGACGCGTCCAGCGCCTTGGCCAGGTCCGCCGGGTCGACCCGCTCGCGCAGGCCGATCTCCAGGTACTCCGCCTCGGAGGCCACCCCGGTCGGCGCGGCGCTGGCGAAGGAGATCTTCGGATGCGGGGTGAAACCCTGCGAGAAGGCGATCGGGATGCCCGCCCGGTGGATCGCTCGCTCGACGGCGCGGGCGAAGTCGCGGTGCGAGGTGAACCGCATCGGGCCGCGCTTGGTGTAGCGCAGCCGGATGCGCTGCACGACGGGGGCCTGGCCACCGGTCGGCTGATTCTTGGTGCGTCCCACGTCAGGCCTCCGCGGGCACGCGCAGGCCGGTGTTGACCGGCGTGATGGGCAGCAGCTTCTTGCCGGTGGGCCCGATCTGGATGCTGGTGTCCATGGACGGGCACACGCCGCAGTCGAAGCACGGCGTCCAGCGGCAGTCGTCCTGCTCGTACTCGGTGAGCGCGTCCTGCCAGTCCTGCCAGAGCCAGTCCTTGTCCAGGCCCGAGTCCAGGTGGTCCCAGGGCAGCACCTCGGACTGCTCACGCTCGCGGGTGGTGAACCAGTCCAGGTCCACGCCGAAGCCCGGCAGCACCGCCTCGGCGGCGTCGACCCAGCGGCGGTACGAGAAGTGCTCGCTCCAGCCGTCGAAGCGCCCGCCGTCCTCCCACACCTTGCGGATGACCGCGCCGACGCGGCGGTCACCGCGCGCCAGCAGGCCTTCGATCAGCGAGGGCTCGCCGTCGTGGTAGCGGAAGCCGATGGCGCGGCCCAGCGAGCGGTCCGAGTTGATCTCGTTCTTGAGCGCCTTGAGCCGCGCGTCGATGACCTCGGGGCGCTCCATCGGGGCCCACTGGAACGGGGTGTGCGGCTTGGGCACGAACCCGCCGATGGACACGGTGCAGCGGATGTCCTTGGAGCCGGTCGCCTGGCGGCCCGACTTGATGACGTTGTGCGCCAGCCGGGCGATCTGCAGCACGTCCTCGTCGGTCTCGGTGGGCAGGCCGCACATGAAGTACAGCTTCACCTGCCGCCAGCCGTTGGAGTACGCCGTGGTGACGGTGCGGATCAGGTCCTCCTCCGACACCATCTTGTTGATCACCTTGCGGATGCGCTCCGAGCCGCCCTCGGGCGCGAAGGTCAGACCGGTGCGGCGGCCGTTGCGGGCCAGCTCCTGCGCCAGGTCGATGTTGAACGCGTCCACCCGGGTGCTGGGCAGCGACAGCGAGACGTTGGTGCCCTCGTACTGGTCGGCCAGCCCGGAGCAGATGTCGCCGATCTCGGAGTGGTCGGCGCTGGACAGCGACAGCAGGCCCACCTCGGTGAAGCCGGAGAACTCCAGCCCGTCGTGCACCATCTGCGCCACCGTGGTGATGGAGCGCTCACGCACCGGACGGGTGATCATGCCGGCCTGGCAGAAGCGGCAGCCCCGGGTGCAGCCCCGGAAGATCTCCACGGCGAACCGCTCGTGCACCGTCTCGGCCAGCGGCACCAGCGGCTTCTTCGGGTACGGCCACGCGTCGAGGTCCATGGTGGTGCGCTTGTGCACCCGGAACGGCACACCCGCGCGGTTGGGCACCACACGCTGGATGCGGCCGTCGGGCAGGTAGTCCACGTCGTAGAAGCGCGGCACGTACACCGACTCGGTCTTGGCCAGGCGCAGCAGGATCTCGTCCCGGCCACCCGGACTGCCCTCGCGCTTCCACGCCGCGACGATGTCGGTGATCTCCAGCACGGCTTCCTCGCCGTCGCCGAGCACGGCAGCGTCGACGAAGTCGGCGATCGGCTCCGGGTTGAACGCGGCGTGACCGCCCGCCACCACGATCGGGTGGGATTCGTCACGGTCGGCGGCCAGCAGCGGGATCTGCGCCAGGCTCAGCTCGGTGAGCATGTTGGTGTAGCCGAGCTCGGTCGAGAAGGACAAGCCGAACAGGTCGAAGTCGCCGACGGCACGGTGGCTGTCGACGGTGAACTGCGGCACGCCGCGCTCACGCATCAGCTTCTCGAGGTCGGGCCAGACCGCGTAGGTGCGCTCGGCGAGCACGTCCTCGCGCTCGTTGAGCACCTCGTACAGGATCTGCACGCCCTGGTTGGGCAGGCCGACCTCGTACGCGTCCGGGTACGACAGCACCCAGCGGACGGTGGCCGACTCCCATGGTTTGACCACGGAGCCCAGCTCACCGCCGATGTACTGGATCGGCTTGCTGATCAGAGGCAGCAACTGCTCAAGCTGGGGAAAGACCGACTCGCCACGCATGGGTAACAAGGGTACGCGGTCGCACGGGAGGGCCGGACCTCGGGCGATTGCGAGCCCGATGTCCGGTTGCCACCTGCGTGTCTACTGCTCCGCGTCGCCGGAGCTTCGCTTCGGAGCGTACCGGGACACGTACTCCTGCCCTGTGAGCTGCTGGATGGCCGTCATCACGGTGTCGGTGATCTCGCGCGCGGCGGTGCTCGCCGACTCGGCGTCCTGCCACGCCCCGACCTCGATCGGCTTGCCGAACTTCACCGTGACCTGGCCTGGCTTCAGCGACGGCAGAGCCTGGCCGATCGGCTGCACCTTCTCGGTGCCGATCATGCCGACGGGGATGATCGGCACGTCCGCGGCGAGCGCGAGCCGCGCCACACCGGTGCGGCCGCGGTAGAGCCGCCCGTCGGGCGAACGGGTGCCCTCCGGGTACACGGCGACGAGGCCGCCCTCCTGGAGCACCGGGATCGCCGCGTCGAACGCGCTCAGCGCGGCCCGGCCGCCGGAGCGGTGCACCGGGATCGCGCCCAGGCCGCCCATCAGGGTGCGGAAGAACAGGCCGCTCAGGCCGGTGCCGACGAAGTAGTCCTCCTTGGCCCAGAAGGAGATGTGCCGGCCGACCGCGGAGCCGAGGAACAGCTCGTCGGCCACGGAGAGGTGGTTGCCGGCGAAGATCGCGCCGCCCGTGGCGGGGATGTGCTCCGCACCCTCGATGGTGGGGCGCCAGCCGAGCTTGATCGCGGGCGCCACCGTCCACAATCCGACCGTATAGAGCACCGGCACTTTCTGCCTCCACAGGTGATGAGCTAGCCGGCCAGTGAACTTACCGTAGTCCTCTGAGCGGGCCCATACCCCCGGAACAGATCGCCTATGCGCCCGGAGTCTGAGATACTCCGCGCCCGCCTGCGGGCCTGGACCACGGCACTGAGCTGCGCGCACGTTGCGCCGCATACGGATCGGGGCGCGGCCTGTGACATTTCCGGCACAGGCCGCGCCCCGTTCGTGAACCCGTCAGCTGCGGGTGACCGCCACCGTCACGTTGCCGCCGTCGCCGGCCTCACCCGTGAAGCCGCCGTCGACCGCGCCGTAGCCGACGCTGTCGGCCAGCGTCTCGGCGGCCAGGAACGCCTGGTGCGTACGCACCGCCGCGGCCACCTCATCGGACGCCTGCACGGTCAGCGCGATCCGGTCGGTGATCGCCAGGTCCGCCTCGCGGCGCGCCTGCTGCACCACCCGGACCACGTCGCGGGCCAGCCCCTCGGCCTCCAGCTCCGGGGTGACCGCCGTGTCCAGCACGACCACACCGGCGTCGCCGGGCAGCGGCGCGCTGTGCTCCGCGTCGGCCGCGACCAGCTTCAGCTCGTACTCGCCCTCCTGCAGGGTGACCCCCGAGGCGACCGGGGCCCCGTCGACCAGCGACCAGTCCCCCGACTTCACCGCCTTGATGACCTGCTGCACCGAGCCGCCGACGCGCGGGCCGAGCACCCGCGGCACCACCGTGAGCACCTGCTCGCAGTGACCCGTCAGGTCGTCGCTCAGCTCGACCGACTTCACGTTGACCTCGTCGGCGATCAGCTCGGCGAAGTCGCGCAGCCCGGACGCGTCCGGCGTCGCCACGGTCAGCGACGCCAGCGGCAGCCGCACCCGCAGGCCCTTGGCCTTGCGCAGCGACAGCGCCGCCGAGCAGACCTCGCGCACCCGGTCCATGGTGGCGACCAGGTCGTGGTCGGCCGGCAGCGCCGCCGCGTCCGGCCAGTCGGCCAGGTGCGCCGAGCGCTGCCCGGTCAGGCCGCGCCAGATCTCCTCCGCGGTCAGCGGGGCCAGCGGCGCGACCACCCGGGCCAGCGTCTCCAGCACCGTGTACAGGGTGTCGAAGGCGTCGGCGTCGCCGGCCCAGAAGCGGTCCCGGCTGCGGCGCACGTACCAGTTGGTCAGCGCGTCCAGGTAGGTCCGCACCCCGGCGCAGGCGGCCGAGAGGTCGTACGCGTCGAGCTGGGCCGTCGTGGTCTCCACCAGTTCCCGGGTCTTGGCCAGCACGTACCGGTCGAGCACGTGCGTGGAGTCGGTCCGGGGCCGGGCGGTGTGCCCGGCGGCGTTGGCGTAGAGCGTGAAGAAGTAGTACACGTTCCACAGCGGCAGCAGCACCTGGCGCACCGAGTCCCGGATCCCCGACTCGTTCACCGCCATGTCGCCGCCGCGCAGCACCGGGCTGCTCATCAGCATCCAGCGCATGGCGTCGGCGCCGTAGCGGTCGAACATCTCGTACACGTCGGGGTAGTTGCGCAGGCTCTTGGACATCTTGCGGCCGTCAGACCCCTGCAGGATGCCGTGGCTCACGCAACTGCGGAACGCCGGCCGGTCGAACAGCGCGGTGGCCAGCACGTGCATGGTGTAGAACCAGCCGCGCGTCTGTCCGATGTACTCGACGATGAAGTCGCCCGGGTAGTGGTTCTCGAACCACTCGGTGTTCTCGAACGGGTAGTGCACCTGGGCGAACGGCATCGAGCCCGACTCGAACCAGCAGTCCAGCACCTCCGGCACCCGGCGCATGGTCGAGTTGCCCGTCGGGTCGTCCGGGTTCGGCCGGGTCAGCTCGTCGACGTACGGGCGGTGCAGGTCGGTGACCTTCACGCCGAAGTCCGCCTCCAGCTGCGCCAGCGAGCCGTACACGTCGGTGCGCGGGTAGTTCGGGTCGTCGCTGACCCACACCGGGATCGGCGAGCCCCAGAACCGGTTGCGGCTGATCGACCAGTCCCGGGCGTTGCTCAGCCACTTGCCGAACGAGCCGTCCTTGACGTGCTCCGGAGTCCAGTTGATCTGCTGGTTCAGCTCGACCATGCGGTCGCGGAACGCGGTGACCTTCACGAACCAGCTCGACACCGCCTTGTAGACCAGCGGGGTGTCACACCGCCAGCAGTGCGGGTAGGAGTGCGTGTAGGTCTCGTGGCGCAGCACCACGCCGCGGTCCTTGAGCTCACGGATGATCGACTTGTTGGTGTCGAAGACCTGCTGGCCCTCGTACGCCGGGACCAGCGCGGTGAACCGCGCCCGCTCGTCGACCGTCACCACGGTCGGGATGCCCGCCGCGTTGCAGGTGTTCTGGTCGTCCTCACCGAACGCCGGCGCGAGGTGCACCACCCCGGTGCCGTCCTCGGTGGTCACGAAGTCCGCCCCGAGCACCTGGTACGCGTGCTCGCCCGCGTGGTCCACCAGGTACGGGAACAGCGGCGTGTACCGCTTGCCGACCAGATCCGCGCCCTTGACGGTGCCGGTCTGCTCGTAGCCCTCCAGCTCCTTGGCGTAGTAGCCGAGCCGGGCCGCGCCCAGCAGCAGCTTCTCCCCGTCCTTCTCCATCACCGCGTAGTCGATGTCCGGGCCGACGGCCAGCGCCAGATTGCTCGGCAGGGTCCACGGCGTCGTCGTCCACACCGCGACCTTCTCGCCGCTGTCCAGCTGGAACTTGACGGCCAGCGTCGGGTCCTGCCGGTCCTTGTAGACGTCGTCCATCCGGGTCTCGGTGTTGGACAGCGGCGTCTCGCAGCGCCAGCAGTACGCCAGCACCCGGAAGCCCTCGTACACCAGGCCCTTGTCGTGCAGGGTCTTGAAGGCCCACATGACGCTTTCCATGTAGTCCAGGTCGAGGGTCTTGTAGTCGTTGGCGAAGTCGACCCAGCGGGCCTGCCGGGTGACGTAACGCTCCCACTCGTTGGTGTAGCGCAGCACGGAGGTGCGGCAGGCCTCGTTGAACTCGGCCAGGCCCATGTCGAGGATCTCGGCCTTGGTGGTGATGCCGAGCTGCTTCTCCGCCTCGACCTCGGCCGGCATGCCGTGGGTGTCCCAGCCGAACCGGCGCTCGACCCGGCGGCCGCGCATCGTCTGGTAGCGCGGCACCACGTCCTTGACGTAGCCGGTCAGCAGGTGGCCGTAGTGGGGCAGGCCGTTGGCGAACGGCGGACCGTCGTAGAAGACGAACTCATTCGACCCCTTCACCCCGGCGTCGCGCTGCTCCACGCTGGCCGCGAAGGTCTTGTCGGCGGCCCAGTAGTCGAGCACGCGCCGTTCCAGGGCGGGCAGGTCCGGGCTGGCGGACACGCCGTCGGCCGCGGTGTCGTGCAGTGGGTAAGCCATCGCGGGCTCCTCGTCACACTCGTCACTGTCGTCTCACAGTGCGAGGACGAGCCGGGGCCCGCGGTACCACCTCGCTTGCCCGCCGCAGGTGCACGGCGGACCGCTCGTGTCGGCTGTGACGGGCCGTCCCGTCCGGTTCTACTGGGGCCGTCGCGGCCTGTTCTTCCGGAGGCTCACCGGTGATGGCCGGGTCGATGCCTGTGCGCTCCAGGTTACCGCCGCCGCACCCTCGACCGTCCACCGGGTTTCCGGTGAGTCGCCCTACCGGGTCTCGCCCCGGTAGCGCCCGCTGACCACGGTCCAGTCCAGCGTGCCCCGCACCGAACCGGCCACCCCGTCCAGGTGGGCGTGCACCGCCGGGTCGAACTGGGCACCGAACGACGGCACCCGGTCCCGCAGCGGGGCGAAGCCGTCCATGCGCTCCTGCCACATGTCCACCGCCTCCTGCACCGCCGCCTCGATGGACACCCGCCGCTCGTGGGAGATCGCCAGCACCAGGTTGTGCCCGCCCGCCGTGGCGATGTCCTTGTCCAGCGAGTACAGGTCGTTGAACCAGGACAGCAGGTCCGTGCCGGCCAGCCGCACCTCGCGCAGCGCCGGGTGGTGGTAGATCGCGTCCGGCAGGTGGGTGTGCGTGGCCAGCTCGGTGAGCAGGTGCGAGACCTCCGCCGCGGACGCCGCCCGGCGCAGCTCGACGTACTCGTCGACGCCGGGCAGGTGGCCCGCGGCCTTGTTCTCCGCCTCGGTGAGCACGCCGTCGAGGTGCACCGCCACCGCGTCGGTGAAGCGGGCCTGCCAGGCGTCGGGCATGCGCTCGCGCAGCACGGCCCAGATCTCGGTGAGCATCAGCCGGGCCGGGCCCGCGAACACCTCGGTCGGGCGGTCGGAGCCGTGCAGCAGGGCCAGCAGTTCGGTCACGAAACGCCGCAGCCGGGGCGGCTCGGGGTGCGCCGTGCCGTCGCAGACGTCGTCCACCAGGTAGAACCAGGCGAAGATCATGGCGAGCAGGGCGAGGTCGTCCGGTCGCGCGTCGGGGAAGATCCGGCCGGCATGTCCGGCGTACGCCTCGCCGGCCAGCCAGCTCTGCCCGTCGCCGTCGCTGATCAGGCCGCATTTGCGAGCCCAGCCGGTGAGGTCCTGTTCGGCGAGCGCCACGTGCGGGGACATGCGGGAGGCGAGGGGGCAGTCGACCGGTGGGATGGCGAACACGGCGGTCCTCCGTTCCGGGAGGCGGTGCACGGGGGGCGACGGCGGCGCACAGTGACGCAGGCCATCATCACGATGGGTTCACGATCCATTACACAAGTGGCAAAGATCGATGTCAATCCCCCCGACGTGCCACCTCAGCGCCGGTACGGCTCCCGCATCGGCTTGCGCACCGCGTCCATCGCCGCCAGGTGCGCCTCCCGGGCGACGCCGTCGATCAGGTACACCCTCGCCCAGCGCCGCCGCGTACAGCGCCGACACCGCACGTTCCGGCAGCCCTCGCTCGGCCACCACCGACTCCAGCTCCCGCCACAGCCGCACGGTGTAGGCGAGCTGGCGCTGCACCAGCCGCGCCTGCTTGTGGTGGGCGGTCAGGGCGAACCGCAGCGCTACTGGTCGCATAGATGCCGCCGGCCCGATATCGCCCCGGCCACTTGCCATCCCTCGATGCCACTAGCCCAGTAGCACCATAGCGCCGACGTGTCGTTGTACGGGCGTATCCCACACCATGATCGCTCGACTTGCCAGGCAGGTGGGCGAAAGCGGGCTCAAGAGGCAGGTCGAACGATCATGGGTCGAGGGGCCGAAGGCGTGGGAGCCGCCGTCCGTATCACAGGCTGGAATCCGACAGTGATCGACATGTTCGCCACCTGCGGGCCTTCAGCAGGCACGGGAGCCGCGCCGCCGCGGCTCCGCCGCTGCCTGGGTCGATGGCTGACCGTTCGGCGGCTGTGGACGCTACCAGCGGTCTAGTGACCGGAGCTGCGTGGACCGCCATCATGGCCGATGTTTGCATACGTGCTGCTGCGTGAGTACACATCGGATATCGAGAGGCACCTGACGTGTCAGACCCCGACGAGAACACCACCCCCGCCCCGACCCCGCCGCCGGCCGATGACAAGGGCGGCGACTACAAGCCGGCGCACGGCGCGGACGACAAGGACAAGGACGACAAGGACGACGACGACAAGGGCGGCCGCAAGCGCTGGCTGCTCCTGCTCCTCCTGCTGCTCCTGATCCTGCTCCTGCTGCTGTGCGGCGGCTTCGCGTACATGAAGTGGTGGCAGAAGAAGGACGTGGACCCGTCGGCGTCCCCGTCCGCGGTCGCCACCGCCACCGTCGCGCCCCCTGCTGCCAGCGCGAGTGCTGCCGCCAGCCCCAGCGCCGCCGCCAGCCCCAGTGCTGCCGCGTCGCCGACCGCCGCCCCGTCGCCGTCGCCCACCGCCGGGCCGACGCTGATCGCGGTGCCGAACGTGGTCGGCAAGAAGGCCACCGACGCCGAGAAGATCCTGGCCGACGCCGGCTTCACCAACGTGAAGTTCGTCGGCGAGGACGGCAAGGACCTGACGCTGCTGGTCAGCTGGAAGGTCGTCAA
This sequence comes from Catellatospora sp. NPDC049111, assembly GCF_040648615.1. NCBI lineage: Bacteria > Bacillati > Actinomycetota > Actinomycetes > Micromonosporales > Micromonosporaceae > Catellatospora > Catellatospora sp. NPDC049111. The sequence continues at coordinate 138,464 of NZ_JBEZEB010000017.1, forward strand.
GCAGTCCGTGAAGCCCGGCAGCAAGGTCGCCGCCGACACGGAGATCATCCTCACCAACACCAGCGTCAGCAACGGCAAGGGCTGACCCTCCACAAAGGAAGGGCACCTTCTTCACGCTGTGCGTAGAAGAAGGTGCCCTTCTTAACATCGGACGGCTCTGACCTGCGCCGCAGGCCGTTCGCCGGGCGACTGGGCGGTCACGCCGCGACCAGTGCCCGAAGCTCGCGGGCCTGGGCGGCCAAACGGCTCGAACCGCCTCGTTCGGCCAGCGCCGCGACCTCGGGCGGCAGCTGCGCGGCCCCGCAGGCACGGCCGCACCGGACCGCGAGCGCCATCAGGTCGGCCGTGGCCGGGCGTGCCTTGTCCAGCACGGCCAGCGGCGCCAGTGCCGCGACGGCGATCTGCCACACGGCGGCGACCGCGCCCGCCTGCGCGGCCTCGTCCAGCGCCGACGCGAACCGGTTCACCTTGAGCACCCCCGCCGCGGCCAGTTCACCCAGCTCCCGCCCTACCGCGGCCGCGTCGAGGTCCCCGGTCGCGGCCAGGCCCAGCAGTCCGTCGACGGCGGCGATCCGGTCGGCCGCCGAGCGGGCGGCGAGGCCGTACGCCAGGGCCAGGTTCACCGCCGGGCCGACCGGTCCCCCGCACTCGGCGAGGTGGGCCAGCAGCAGGCCGCCGCCATCGAAGTCGAGGTCGGCGTTCGCGGCGAGGATCGGCAGCGCCGAGGCGGCCACCACCTCCCGGTGCGACGGCAGCGCGGCCGTCCACAGCTGCGGCTCCTCGAGGTGTCCGGGAGCCCAGGTCGGGTGGTCGTATCGGACGACCGTCATCGTCTCCAGGACCAGCGGGCCCGCGTGCTCCGGCGGCTTGAGTGCCACCACCCGGCGCACGGCGGGCTGGTGCTGATAGGAGTAGCTCGACGGCTTGGTGTCAGCGTGCTGGCTGCGGCGCAGCGACACGGGGTCGGGCACCGGACCGCTGAGCCAGCGGGCGAACGCCGCCCCGGCGGGCGAACGCAGCCGCAGCGCCGCAGTGACCATCTGAGGATCGGTCTCGCGGGGCAGCCGCAGCAGAGCCTGCTCGAAGTCCAGCGCCCAGGGCTGCCACCCCTCGCGCTCGGCCTGCTCCAGCCGCCGCAGCAGTTCCGTCGGCTCCAGCCGGCCGTTGGCGTGCGTCGGCGTCGCCATGAGCAGCGGCACCGGGTGCCGGTTGAGCTGCACGGACATCTCCGCGAGCCGGGCCGCGAGCACCAGGTGCAGGCCGCTGCTGTTGCCGCGCATCTTGCGCAACGCCTGGGCCTGCACCCCGCCGTCGGTGCGGAACAGGTCGGCGAGCTGCCGCCACCGGTCGGAGCGTGCACTCGCGACGGAAGCGGTGAGCAGCATCTCGCGCGTCTGCTCGGCCAGTTTGCCCCACCACGCCCGGTCCGCGTCCACGAGCGGGCGTACGGTCCGCGCCAGCGCCTCCTGGTCCCGCACCCGCCAGTACGCGATCGCGGCCAGCACCCGCTCGACCGTCGGCACCGACCGGTCCCCCGCGAGCAGCGCCGACACCTCCTCGGCCAGCTCCGCGAGGCTGCCCAGCGGCGATCCCAGCGGTGCCGCGACGGGCACCGGCAACGCGGCCGGCACCGGCTCGGCTGCGGGCGACGCCGGCCCGGACAGCAGCGCGGCGATCTCCGCCGCGTGCTCCGGCCGCCGTCGCGCCACCTGACGCAGCCACGTCGTCTGTGCTTTGACCAGCGTCTTCTCCGGCCGGGCAAGCGCGAGTTCGGCGACCTCGCGCAGGGTGTCCCAGGCCAACAGCCCGGCCTCGTCGGCTCCGCGCAGGGCCTTGAGCGCCATACCCGCGACCGTGGAGTTGCCGGCCTCCACCAGGCGGACATAGTCACCGGCCCCGGCTGCCGCCTCCGGTGCGGTCACCGCCAGCGCCTCGTGCAGCCGGGTGTACGCGCGCAGCTCCCCCGGCTTGCCCCCGCGCAGCAGCCGCGACCGGCAGCCCTCGACGAGCAGCCGGCGCACGGCGTCGTCGCCCGCGCCCAGCCGGATCAGGGCGGGCACGAACCCGCGCGCGTCCGGGGCGTATTCGTAGTCCAGCCGCGAACCGAGCCGGTCGTGCGTGAACAGCATCGGCACCAGCGCCGCCGTGTACGGGCTGTCCCGCAGCGCGGCGTCGACGTCGGACGCGTCCCGCATCGCGTCGATCCAGCAGGCGGTGAACGCCTCACCGGTCGGCACGGCACAGCCGCTCTCCCGGACCAGGACGTCCACCAGCCGCCAGTGACCGAACGCGCCCCAGCTCCCGTCGAGGGGTAGCCGGTCGGCCATCAGCTGCGCGAACTCGCCGAGCCACGGCACCTGCCGCAACCGCAGCACCTCCAGCACCGGGCCGGGCTGCGCGGCCCGCAGCCCCCACCGCAGTTGGCCGCGATGCAGCACGGTCACGACCTTCTTCGCGGTGGACGCGCAGCCGACCAGCGCGACGATCCGGGCCGGGGCCCGCCGTTGCGAGGTCTGCCAGTCCTCGTCCTGCCTCGCGGCGGCGGCGAGTCCGGCGAAGGCCGCGAGGCGCTGCTTCTCGCCGGCCTGGCGCACCCAGGCCACGACGGCGGCCACGTCGGCCGCGTCGACGGCCCGGTGCAGCTCCTCCGCGCTCACGCGGGCACCTCCTGCGTCACCGTGATACGCACCGCGAGCTGGTGACGGCAGGGTCCCCGGCCGCCCCGGTGCTTGGCCCACCACCGGCACGTGCAGCCCGCCGGAGCGCCGTCGACCAGCCGGACCTGGTACACCCCCTCGGTGCCGCGCACCGAGGCGACGTCGCCGGACACGGTCACCGCCCCGGCCTCCAGCAGCGCCTTCGCCCCCGCCAGCCGGGGGTTGAGCTTCTCGGCGGCCGCGGTGCCGAACGGCATCACCCGGTGGAAGTAGTTCGCCTCGGCGACGTCGTAGCCGACGCGACCGGCGGTGCCCAGCAGCGCGAGCCCGGACCGGACCTGCGCCGGGGTCAGGTCGGTGGCGGTGGCCAGCGCGTCGGCGTCGAGGGTGGGCGCGAGGCTGAGCAGCTCGCTGATCCGGTCGGCCGCGTCGGCGGCGTCGTCGGAGGCCAGCGCGGACAGCACCGCGCCCTCGCCGGAGAAGCCGCGGTACGGCTCGGGCGACAGCGTCAGCGACAACCGCAGGGTCGGGGTCTCCAGCTCCCACACCGAGGCGACGGCGGCGCTGCCGGGGCGCACGGCCGGGCCGTACACGGTGAGGGCCGTCGCGTGCCGCAGCAGCCCGCGCAGCGCACCGAGCCGATCCGCGCCGGTCAGGCAGACGGCTCCCGGCACCGGCCGGGCGGTCAGCCGCAGACCCTGCCCGGCCGGCACCGCCCACAGCGTGCTGCGGTCCTTCGGCAGGCGGCGCAGGAACTCAGCGGCCGCGGCGGCGTCGATCCGCACCCGCGGCTCCATGCCCGCGGTGACCGCGTGCACCTGCGCGAAACCGCGCAGCCACCGGCCGGGCAGCGGCACCTTGCGCTCTACGACGGAGCCGTCCATGGTGGACACGGTCAGGTCCTGGGGGCCGACGGCCAGGTGCAGCGGGTCCAGCCCGCCGACCCGGGCCAGCGCGAGCTGCAGCGGCACGTTCACGTCGACGTTGGTGGTGCCGTGCTCGGGGCGCTCACCGTCCAGACCGGACGGGAGCACGTCCATCCGGGCGTACACCCCGCAGCAGCCGCTGAACGACTCGAACCGCAGCATGTCCTCGCTGCCGGTGACCACCGGGTCGAGGCTGACCCAGTCGGTGCGCTGGAAGTAGCGGGCGCGGGCGACCTCGGCGACGGCGAGCAGGCCGACCGCGACGGTCTGCGGGGTGGTCATGAACCCGTCGAAGAACCGGGGGTGCGCGCCGCACCCGCCGGACGTCTGCAACGCGAGACCCTCCGCGGTCAGCGCGGAGGGCCCCGGATACGAGTAGGTGGCTACCGACATGGCGGCCACCGTAGGGACGGGCTACGACAGTTCGGGGAACCAGAGCTTGATCTCGCGCTCGGCGGACTCGGCCGAGTCGGAGGCGTGCACCAGGTTCTCGCGGTTGGACAGCGAGAGGTCGCCGCGGATGGTGCCCGCGGCCGCGGCCCGGCCGTCGGTCGCGCCGACCAGCAGGCGGATCACCGCGATGGCCTCGTCGCCGGACACGATCGCGGCGACCAGCGGGCCGGCGGTCATGAAGGCCTTGAGCGGCGGGTAGAACGCCTTCTCGACGTGCTCGGCGTAGTGCGCGTCGGCGAGGTCGGCGTCCATCGTGCGCAGCACGAGCGCGTCGACGGTCAGCCCCTTGCGCTCGAAACGCGAGATGATCTCCCCGACCAGGCCACGGCGCACCGCGTCCGGCTTGATCAGCACGAGCGAACGTTCCGCCACGAACTTCCTCCTTGAAGGCGACACATGTCCCCACCTGCGACAACACGAGGTGGGCTCATCAGCCTACCGAACTGCACTTTCCTCGATCGACGGACCCGCCTAAGGTCATGGATTGAAGACACAGCGTTGCGGGGAGGCGGCGCGCTGTGGTCGTGCACACAGCGCTCGGGGAGGCACGCGTTGGCACGGTTAGGGCGCAAACCGGTCCGGCCAGGCCGGGTGACCACCGCCGTGTGCCTCGGCGCGCTGGGCCTGTTCGTCATCTCGATGTCCGCGGGCCTGGGCAGCTGGCCGCTGGGGGCGGTCGGCGCGGCGATGGTCGTCGTCGCCGTGGCGCTGCTGACCACCGCGTCGATGCTCGGCGCCGACAAGGCGTACGTGGCGGGCACCGTGCACGTGGTGAAGGCCTCCGAACCGCCGCTGAGCGCCGAGTTCGGCCGCTGCGAGATGCAGGTGCTGGTGGACGCGCCCGGCCACCCCGGCCAGACCGTGATCATGAACGACCCGCGGGTGCCGGTGCTGAAGTGGCCGGACGCGGGCGACACGCTGCCCGCCCTGGTCGCCGTCGCCGACGCGCGCCGGATCAAGATCCAGTGGGAGAAGGTCGGCACCCACGGTGAGCGCTACGAGCAGGCGTTCGACCACGGCGACGACGAGTTCTACCACGACCCGGGCGACGACTACGACGATCCGCACTTCGACGACCCGCACCACGACGACGGCCTCGGCCACTACGGCGACCCGGGCCACGACGGCCACCGCGGGTCCGACGACACCTACGCCGGTTTCCGCGACGACGACCCGATCGACCTCGACGCGGTGCCCGCCGCGGATCCGCTGCCCCGCCGCCAGCCGAGCCCGCACCGCCGCCCGCCCGTGCCACGCGAGGAGTCCGCGCCGGTCGCCGTCCTGGAGGGCGAGCTGTACAGCGGCGACGTGCCCGGACCACGCACCCCGATGGACCAGGAGTCGCCGGACTTCACCTCCGTCGACGTGATCGACTTCGCGGACGTGCCGGAGCCGGCCGCGCCCGCGATCTCGGACACGCTCACCGGGCCCGTGGCGCTGCCGCCCCCGGCCGGAGCCGGCATCGACGACCTGCTCGTCGCGTCACCGCACGCCCGCCCCGCCTCCGCCGGGTCGATCCAGGGCGTCGGCATCACGCTGCTCGTCACCGACCTGGACCGGTCCCGCGTCTTCTACCACGACCTGCTCGGCTTCTACGAGATCGACGGCGGGCCCGACAACCTGGTGCTCGCCTCCGGCGACACTCGGCTGGTGCTGCGCACGACTCCCGAGCTGGCCCCGGTCAACCGCCGCCACGTGCACCTCAACCTGGAGGTCGGCGACATCGACGCGGTCTACCGGGAGCTGAAGGTGCGCGGGGTCAAGTTCACCTACGCCCCCCGGGTCGTCAACCACGGCGAGCGCCTCGAACTGTGGGCGGCCTCGTTCAAGGACCCCGACGGCCACGGCATCGCGGTCATCGAGTGGAAGGCGCGCGCCTAGCGGGCCACGGTCCGGCGCACATACAGCACATAGGCCCAGGTGAGCCCGAACACGACGCCGACCACCGCGAACGCCCAGTGCAGGAAGCCCAGCAGCAGCAGGGCCGCCTGGAACACCGAGACCAGGTGCCAACCCCACGGGAAGCGCAGGGTGGCGGTCAGCGCCATCGCCACCACGACGGCGACCAGCGCCACGGTCACCGCGGCCATGCTGCCGCCCGGTGGGCGCAGCACCCAGATCGGCATCAGCGCGAGCAGCAGCACCAGCGCCTCCAGCACCAGCGTGCCCGCGCCCAGGCCGCGCACGGCCTTCGTCGGGTTGCGCAGGCCGCTGGGCTTGCCGCCCAGGCTCAGCTGCAGATCCCGCTCGCGGGCCTCACCCGGCTTGTGCCCGGCGGGCCCCTCCGGCGTCGAGCCTGCCGGGGCCTCACCCGGGTGGCTGTGCTCGGTCATCCGCGCTCCCCGTGCTGCTCACTCATCGCTGGAACAGCTTACGGGCGTCGGCGACGGTGACGACGGAGCCGGTGATCAGCACGCCGACGCCGCTGATGCCGGCGTCGATGTCCGCCTCGGCCAGGGTCACCGCGGCCTCGATCGCGTCGGGCAGCTCGGCGTGCACGTGCACCCGGTCCTCCCCGAAGATCTCGTACGCGATCTCCGCCAGTTCCTCGGCGGGCAGCGCCCGCGGCGAGGAGTTGCGGGCGCAGACCAGCTCGTCGACGACGGGCTCCAGCAACTCCAGCACACCCTCGGCGTCCTTGTCGCCGAGCATGGCGACCACGGCCACCAGACGGCGGAACGAGAACTCCTCGGTCAGCGCCGCGACCGTCGCGGCCATGCCGTGCGGGTTGTGCGCCGCGTCGACCAGCACCGTCGGCGCGTTGCGCACCCGCTCCAGCCGGCCCGGCGACGAGCTGGACGCGAAGCCCTCGCGGACCAACTCCACCTCCAGCTGCCGGTCCTTGCCCGCGCCCAGGAACGCCTCGACCGCGGCGAGCGCCAGGGCGGCGTTCTGCGCCTGGTGCGCACCGTGCAGCGGCAGGAAGATCTCGTCGTACACCCCGCCCAGGCCCTGCAGCGTCAGCACCTGCCCGCCGAGCGCCAGGTTGCGCTCGATGACGCCGAACTCGCTGCCCTCCCGGGCGACGGTCGCGCCGACCTCGGCGCAGCGCTCCAGGATCGGCTCCATCGCCTCCTCCGGCTGCAGCGCGCAGATCAGCGTGGCTCCCTCGTGCACGATGCCCGACTTGGCCAGCGCGATGTCGGCGATCGTGTCGCCGAGCCACTCGGTGTGGTCCAGCCCGATCGGCGTGATCACCGCGACGCCGGCCTGGATCACGTTGGTCGCGTCCTCCGCGCCGCCGAGGCCGACCTCGACCACGGCCACGTCCACCGGCGCGTCGGCGAACGTCGCGAACGCCAGCGCGGTGGTCATGTCGAAGTAGGTCAGCGGCTCGTCGCTGCGCGCGTCGATCAGCTCGGCCAGCGGCCCGACCTCGGCGTACACCGCGGCGAAGCGCTCCTCGTCGACCGGCTGCCCGTCCAGGCTGATCCGCTCCCGGACCGTCTCCAGGTGCGGGCTGGTGTACCGGCCGGTGTGCAGCCCGTGCGCGCGCAGCAGGCTGTCGATCATGCGGGCGGTGGAGGTCTTGCCGTTGGTGCCGGTCAGATGGATCGACGGGTACGCCCGCTGCGGGCTGCCGAGCACGTCCAGCAGGTCCTCGATGCGGCCGAGGTCGAAGACCATCCGGGTGAAGCCGCGCCGGTCCAGCGCGGCCTCCACCTCGGCGTACGACATGTCCTGTCCGTCTTGAGCGGAAGAGCTCACGAATGTCACCCTAGCTGCGCGAGCGCGGCGTCGATGCGAGTCACGTCGGCTTCGGCCGTGGCGAGCCGCTCGCGCAGCTTCGCCACCACCTGCTCCGGAGCCTTGGCCAGGAATCCCTCGTTGCCCAGCTTCGCCGTGGCCTGCGAGATCTCCTTCTCGGCGGCGGCCCGGTCCTTGGTCAGGCGGGCCCGTTCGGCGGCCACGTCGATGCTGCCCCGGGTGTCCAGGGACACCGTCACCCCACCCGCGACCGCGACCGTGCCGGTGGCCGTGAAGCCGTCCCCGGGCACGTCCAGCCGGGCCAGGAAGCGCATCAGCGGCTCGTGCGCGGCGATGCCGGCCTCGGCCAGCCCGTCGAGCTGCGCGGCCACCCGCTGACCCGGCTTGAGGCCCTGATCGGCCCGGAAGCGGCGCACCTCGGTGACGACGCGCTGCAGCGTCTCCAGCTCGGCCTCGGCCGCGTCGTCGATCAGCGCCGGGTTCGCCGCCGGCCACGCCGCGACCATGACCGAGGCGTTGCCCTCGGCCTTGTTCAGCGCGCACCACAGCTCGTCGGTGACGAACGGGATGACCGGGTGCAGCAGGCGCAGCAGCTGGTCCAGCACGTGCCCGAGCACCCGGCGGGTGCGCTCGGCCGCGGCGGCGTCGTCGCCGGTCAGCACCGGCTTGGCCAGCTCCACGTACCAGTCGCAGACGTCGTCCCAGGCGAAGTGGAACAGGCTGTCGCAGACCTTCGCGAACTCGTAGTTCTCGAAGTACTCGTCGACCTCGGTGATGGTGTGCTGCAGCCGGGACAGGATCCAGCGGTCGATCGTCGACAGCTCGGTGGGCAGCTCGCCGTCGGTGTGTGCGCCGTTGATCAGCGCGAACCGGGTGGCGTTCCAGAGCTTGTTGCAGAAGTTGCGCGAGCCCTGGCACCACTCCTCGCTGACCGGCACGTCCGAGCCCGGGTTCGCGCCGCGGGCCAGCGTGAACCGGGTCGCGTCCGCGCCGAAGCGCTCGATCCAGTCCAGCGGGTCGACGACGTTGCCGAACGACTTGGACATCTTCTTGCCGTACTGGTCACGGACCATGCCGTGCAGCGCCACGACGTCGAACGGCTGCCTGCCGTCCATCGCGTACAGGCCGAACATCATCATCCGGGCGACCCAGAAGAACAGGATGTCGTAGCCGGTGACCAGCACGCTGGTCGGGTAGAACTTGGCCAGGTCGGCGGTCTGCTCGGGCCAGCCCAGCGTGGAGAACGGCCACAGCGCCGAGGAGAACCACGTGTCGAGCACGTCCTCGTCCTGCCGCCAGCCGTCACCGCTGGGCACCTCGTCGTCGGGGCCGACGCAGACGACCTCGCCGTCCGGGCCGTACCAGACCGGGATGCGGTGGCCCCACCACAGCTGGCGCGAGATGCACCAGTCGTGCATGTTGTCCACCCAGGCGAAGTAACGCTTCGACAGCTCCGCGGGCTCGATCTTGGTGCGGCCGTCGCGCACGGCGTCACCCGCCGCCTTGGCCAGCGGGCCGGTGTTGACGAACCACTGCAGCGACAGCCGCGGCTCGACCGTGGTCTTGCAGCGCGAGCAGTGCCCCACCGCGTGCACGTACGGGCGCTTCTCGGCCACGATCCGCCCCTGCTCGCGCAGCGCGGCGACCACGGCCGGGCGGGCCTCGTACCGGTCCAGGCCCAGGAACGGCCCGTGCACCGTGATGATCGCCCGCTCGTCCATCATCGTGATCGAGGGCAGGTTGTGCCGCTGCCCGATCTCGAAGTCGTTCGGGTCGTGCGCCGGGGTCACCTTCACGCAGCCGGTGCCGAACGCCGGGTCGACGTGCGCGTCGCCGACGATCGGGATGCGCCGCCCGGTCAGCGGCAGCTCGACCTCGGTGCCGATGAGGTGCTTGTAGCGCTCGTCGTCGGGGTGCACCGCCACCGCGGTGTCGCCGAGCATCGTCTCGGCCCGGGTGGTGGCGACCACGATCTCGTCGCTGTACCGGATGGAGACCAGCTCGCCCTCGTCGTCGCTGTGCTCCACCTCGATGTCGCTCAGCGCGGTCAGGCAGCGCGGGCACCAGTTGATGATCCGCTCGGCGCGGTAGATCAGGTCGTCGTCGTACAGCTTCTTGAAGATGGTCTGCACAGCCCGCGACAGGCCCTCGTCCATGGTGAAACGCTCACGCGACCAGTCGACGGAGTCGCCGAGGCGGCGCATCTGCCCGAGGATCGCGCCACCGGACTCGGCCTTCCACTGCCACACCCGCTCGACGAACGTCTCGCGGCCCAGGTCGTGACGCGACAGACCCTCCGCGGCCAGCTTGCGCTCCACGACGTTCTGCGTGGCGATGCCCGCGTGGTCCATGCCCGGCAGCCACAGCGCCTCGAAGCCCTGCATGCGCTTGCGGCGGATCAGCGAGTCCTGAATGGTGTGATCGAGCGCGTGCCCCACGTGCAGCGAACCTGTCACGTTCGGCGGCGGGATCACGATCGCGAACGGCGGCTTGTCGCTCTTCGCGTCGGCGTCGAAGTGACCGGCGGCTACCCACTGCTCGTACCGCCGCTGCTCTACCTCGCCGGGCTGGTACGCGGCGGCAAGCTCGGACGAGGACGGGGCGCGCGGCTCGCGCGGCTGCTGGCTGTGTTCGGTCACCCGCCGATTCTACGAAGCTCCCTTGGGTCCACCGCTGGCAGGCTGCGGCTTGCTAGGCTCCGCGAGTCGGCGGAAGGTGGGCACATGTCAGAGCAGGACGCGAAGGTACGCCAGGAATCGGCGGCACCGGAAGCGGTGGAGATCCCCCAGTACGCCCGGCCGGCCGTGCGCCTGGTGCCCGGCCCCGACCCGGTCGAGCCCGAGGACTCCCCCGCCGCGCACAGCAAGCGCCGCCGCTGGACTCTCACCGCCATGGCCGTGCTCGGCGCGGGCGCGATCGCCGCCGCGTTCACGCTCGGCCCCACGTTGATCAGGATCACCCAGCAGAACGACGCGAAGCTCACCATGCCCGAGAAGATCGGCACGATGGTCCGCGACGACAGCCCCGCGGCCAAGGACACCGCCGGCTACCTGCTGACCGCGCTCGCTGCCGGCATCGAGCTCGACGCCACGGCGACCGGCATCTACACCGACCCGGCCGAGGGCGCGGCCAAGAGCGTCATGGTCTTCGGCGGCACCACCACCATGTTCAGCCCCGAACGCGAACTCGACACGGTGCTCAAGCTCATGGAGGACGAGACCGGCGGTGTCACCGGCCTCACCGGCTACGACCCCGGCGACCTGGGCGGCGTCCTCAAGTGCGGCGCCACCGACGCCCCCGACGGCATCATGGCCGTCTGCGGCTGGGCCGACCACGGCAGCCTCGCCCTGGCCCTCTTCCCCGGCCGCACCCCCACCGAAGCCGCCCCCCTCATGACCACCATCCGCACCACCACCCTCACCCGCCCCTGACCCCCCTCCGCGTTGATCATGAACTTATGGCCGTGTTCGACGGTGTGTCGCTGCCCTAACTTCATGATCGATCACGCTCGGCGGTTGCCCTGCCGGGCCACCCGAGGCAGGTAGCCCGGCAAGGCGCGGGTCAGCCAAGGCGGTCGGTGCGGCCGGTGTCGAGGATCAGCTCGTAGGCGTTCATGCGGACCGGGCCGAGGGTCAGCAGCTCCGAGGCGAGCAGCTCACCCGTCCGGGGGTGGAAGATCAGCAGGTGCTGCTGCCCGTGCTCGCGGTCGTCGAACGTGACCGCCAGCCCATCACGGCCCGCCCGGTCGGTCACCTCACCACGCCAGCGGAAACCCGGCACGTCGGCGAGGACGCGCAGGACCTCCGCACGGATCGCCCGCGGTACGGCGTACCGACCGAAGATCTTGCTCGTCTCCTTGCCGACGGCTCCCGCCCCCAGCTCGGTCTTGAGCATCCTGGCCAGCTCCCGCCCCGTCGAGGGCAGCGCCGCCGACTCGAACGGCGGCAGCGGGATCGCGTCGGCCGAGGCCGTCGCGGAGACCGGCAGGCGGCTCGCCCAGTAGTCACGCGATGCCTGGTCCGGATACTCTGGCACGCCCATGACGGTGGCCTGCCGTCCCGGCTCGCCGGGAGCCCACCAGACCTTCGTCTCGTGGGAGAAGGCGACAGAGAACCGGCCGTCGGGCGACGTCATCACCGGATCACCCCACACCTGCTTGCGGTGGTAGGTGTACCTGCCCGCGCTGCTTTCGTAAGCCGCGTCGACCAGCCCGTCGGCCAGCGCTCGCAGCCGGGGCCCGGCCGCCTCGTCCGTGCCCGGCTGGTACGCCACCGGCACGAGCACCCGGCCCGCCGCAGTGCCGGGCGGATCAGCGGGACCGGGCTCCACGTCGACGAGCGCACCCGATGCCCCGATCACCGCCACGGCACCGGCCGCGAGCGTGACCGCCCCGGTAGCGAGAACCATTCGCCGCGGCAGGCGGGCATCGCGGCGCACGCCTCTCCGCGGCGTACTCGGCTCGGCGGTCGCCTCAGCCCAGGCGATCAGCTCGACGGCCGAGAGCCGAGGCGGTTCCGAGGGCATGCGGCGTGCCGGGTCGGCAGGGCCGAGCAGGGTACGGGTCCGCTGTGCTCCAAACATCTCGGGTCCTTTCACGATCGGGCCAGTTTGCGGTGCGGCACGGACGGGGTGAGCGGGGCGGACATGGCAGCGGTGAGCCGTCCGCGGGCACGGTGCAACCGCACCGCCGCGGTCGTACGGCTGCAGCCGAGCACCTGCGCGGCCTCGGCGACCGTCAGCTCCTCCCAGCCGATCAGGCGGAGGATCTCCTGGTCCAGGTCGGACAACGAACGCATGGCGGCCCGGACGTCGGCCACCCCCAGCGTCGCGTCGGCACCCGCCGAGCCCGGCACCCGCAAGGCGTCCGCCTCGGCGATCGGCACTTGCCGCCCGGCAGACCGGCGGGCCCGCCACTGATTGGCCAGCAGCCGCCGAGACACCCCGTACAACCAGGGCAGACAGTGTTCCGGCACTTCGTCGCGCCGACGCCAGGCGACCGCGAACACCTCCTGCGCGAGTTCGGCGGGTCCGTCTTCGTCGACCAGGCGACGCCGGCCGTACCGGAGGATCTGCTGGTAGTGCTCGTCGTAGATCTTGGTGAACCAGCCTTCGTCGCGGCCGGGCGGCGGGCCCATGCGAACTCCCTACTGCGATGGCGATTGTCACCCTGCTCTGTGTCGGCGGCGGCTCGATGATTACCGGTGAGATCTCGCAAAGCGCGGCGACGGGGACGGTGGTGCCTCGGGTCGGCGGGACACCACCGGTGATCAGGATCGGATAGCGTCGCGGGCGTGGTGCACACCCATGATGTGACGATCGAGGGAACGCAGCTCACGAAGCGGTACGTCTCCTGGGAGCGGGATGAGCACCTGCGCGAATGGACGGCACTCCAGCTGGTGCATCGGCACGAACCCGACCTGGCGCCGGAACCCCTGCACGCCGACCTCACCGCAGACCCGCCCACGGTGACCATGTCACTCGTGCCCGGGGAGCCGCTCTCCGGCGGACTGGGCACCGCCCAGTCGCTCGCGCTCGGCGCGGCCCTCACCCGGCTGTGGCGCATCCCGCACCGTGAACTGGCCGAAGCCTGGCCGTGGTCGGACGACCTCGGTTTCGCCCGGCGGCTGACCGAGGGGCCACGCCCCGACAACGTCGTCGCCGCCGCGGCTTATGACGCCGCCATGTCGTGGTGGGACGGCCCCGATCCGGACCTGCTGAGCCGACCGCCGGCCGCGACGGTCATCGGGCACCGCGATCCGCACCTGCCGAACTACCTGTGGGACGGCGAACGGGTGCGCATCGTCGACTTCGAGGATGCCGCGGTCTCCGATCGCGCGACGGAACTGGCGATCCTGTCCGAGCACCTGTCCCTGCGCACGACGGATACCGAGGCGTTCTGCGCACGATTCGACGTGGACCGCACGCGCCTGCGCGCGGGCCGCCGGCTGTGGGCGATGTTCTGGCTTCGGCTGGTGCTGACCGAGGGGCGGAACGCCCACCGCAACCCGCCGGGCACGGTCGAGGCTCAGGCCACACGCCTCCTGGAGTTGCTACGCCCCTGATCCTGGACACAAAAAAGGGCCCCATGGCGTAGGGGCCCGAATAGGCGCACATAAACGCGTCAAGGCCCGACCGTGAATGGTCGGGCCTTGAACAGCGATGTTTGTCCGGCGGTGTCCTACTCTCCCACAACGTCCCCGTTGCAGTACCATCGGCGCTGGAGGGCTTAGCTTCCGGGTTCGGAATGTTACCGGGCGTTTCCCCTCCGCCATGACCGCCGTAACTCTATCAACATGTCAACCCGCGCCAGCCTTGGTGCTGGGGGTTGCGTGTCGTGATGTGCATGGTGGACGCGAGACATCGTTGCAGGATCTGCTGTGTTGTTTAGGTAAGTCCTCGGCCTATTAGTACCAGTCGACTGAACACATTACTGTGCTTACATCTCTGGCCTATCAACCCGGTGGTCTAGCCG
>NZ_JBEZEB010000018.1:0-109761 GCF_040648615.1 Catellatospora sp. NPDC049111
CCACCCAGCCGAGATCCATGGCCGTCCACTACGCCATTGACGTCGTCCGACGAGACCCGGCATGACCTGCCACAACGCTTATCTTCCCGGCATTGACGTTAACCCCCACGCGAGGTTGCCTCGGTGGGGGTTTCTGCTGTTCGGCGCTGGCACGCTCGCAGCGGTTGGGGCGACTGGGGGATTCGCGCCTTCGAGTTCCCGGGCGATGCCGGCGACACCGCGGCCCGACGGGCTGTACCGAGTCAGCCATGCGGTAGCTCCCTTCGGGAGAGCTTCGCGCTACATTGAGCAAATCATCATCAATCTTCTCGATTAGAGGGAGTCCCCTACAAGGGTCGCAAACCTGATCGAGTTTGTGCGCACCGCAGCCTCGCTCGAGCAATGGCCGTGGCCTGCAACCACAAGATCTCCACCGAAGGCGGCGCGTAAGCGATGGCTGGGGTGGATGCGGCGCCTCCGGCGGACCGCGATCGGCCGGGCCCTGCGGGCCAGGCCGATCGCGCCGGCACGCGCCTCGACGGTCCTCCACGACGCATTCGCACCTCTCAAGCGAACGTCGGCAGCGCCGGCCTGCGTTGCTGCTCGGTGCGCTGTCGCAGCAGCACGAGGGCGAGGCCTGCCAGGAACCAGACGGCGAGGATGGCGAGCGGCGCTGCCGTGTGGGATCCGTCGAAGTAGCCGAACTTGTTGACCGCTCGCACGGCCGCGCCGGGCGGGAGCTTCGCCGAGATCGCTTGGGCCCATCCCGGCAGTAGGTCGAATCCGATCGCCGCGCCGCTGGTCGCGTTCCCGATCGTGGTGAGGGTGAGTACGGCCAGACCGATGCCGGCCGGGCCGAGCCAGGCGCCTAGGGCTTTGGTCGTGAAGGCGCTGGCTGCCGACAGGAGGATCAGTGAGAGCGCGAGCAGTGGGAACGGGGCTGTCAGCGAGCCGTAGACGGGACCGGCGATGGTGGCCGCGACCAGGCCGATCGCTATCGCGAATCCGCCCATGGCGTAGAGCCGGTGGCGCAGGCGCACCTTCGTGACGGCTGCGGTGAGGCCCTGCGCGAGGACGAACGACGAGAGGGTCACGCCGAACACCACGTAGAAGGCCGACAGCCCTCGGCTGTCGTAGCTGGTCAGCGGCACGATGTCGTGCTCCTGGACGGTCGCTCCGACGTGCGTTGCCAGGCCCGCGACGAGTTGACGTGCGGCGCCGCTTTCGCTGAGCCCGCTGGCACCGGCGTAATCGAGTCCGAGGGTCGTCGGGGAGGTGGCGTCGAGCACGGCGATGGCTTCGCCTGAGCGGACCATGGCCCGTCCGTCCTCGATGCTCGTGACCGGGGTGACGGCGACGGCGTCGGCAAGACCGGTCCGGGCGGCGCCCGCCAGCTGCTCGCCTACCACCGCGATCGGCAGCCGGCTGGGCTCGGGGTCGCGTTGCAGCCCGACATAGACGGCGATGAAGGCTGCGCCGATGACCAGGCCGGTGAGCACCAGGGAGGTCCAGGCCCGGTGCTGTGTGAGGATGGGTTTGTCGGTGTCGGCAGTCGGATCAGGTGATGAGGACATGTTCACTTCCCCGCGTAGTGTGGTTTGAATGTCAAACCAGGCAGACTCGAAGGCTAGCACGGGCGGTTTGAAAACCAAACCGACTCGTGACGCTCTGGCTGTCGCGCTGGACGTGGTCAACGACAGATGGTCGCTGCACATCGTGCGAGCGCTCGCGTTCGGCGCCTCCCGCTATACCGAGATCCTGCGGTCCGTGGGCGCACCCAGGGACGTCCTGGCCGCCAGGCTGCGCAAGCTCACCGAGTCCGGCATCCTGCGGGCTCGGCTCGCCGAGCACGACGCGGCCGCGGGATACGAACTCACCCAGAAGGGGAAAGACCTGGGCCAGGTCATTCTGGTGCTCAAGCGCTGGGGAGACACGTACCGCGACGTCGATGTGCCCGAGGTCGACTTCATCCACGACGTCTGCGGGCAGGTGTTCGTCGCCGAGGTCTGCTGCCGCGCCTGCGGCAAGCCGGTGCGGACCGGCGAACTGTCCCCCGGTGACGAGTCCACCGGATGCTGACACGGCGGGCACCTGTATTCGGTGGTGCCTGGCCGCCCGATCGGCGATCCGGGTCGCGGTACCCCCGGTTCCAAGGGCGATCAGCACAACTGCAGGTCAGCAGCCGTCCTGATCATGTAGTTGGGTTTCGGACACGTTATTACCCCATGAAGATCAGAAGAGCGCGTCAGGCCGCCTCTGATCTGGGATTTTCGCTGATGACACTCGTAGGTTCTCGGATTCGGTGCTGAGCGACCCCGGATTCGAGCCGGCTCCCGGTCAGACGCTGGAGGAGTTCCTCACCGAGGGTGCACGCGCGGCCACGACACCGTCGACAGCCTCACGCTCACCGTCGACGGGGCCGCGATACCCCACGTGTACGACCATCGGGTCACGACGCCGCTGTTCACCTTCACCGGTGATCCGAGCATGCGGCGGCTGGACCCCTGTATCACCGGCTCACCGCAGCAGGCCGTGGCCGACGGCTACTTCGTGCTGCTCAAGCCGCTGCATCCCGGTGTGCACACGGTGGCGTGGACGGTTCACCACAGCTTCGGGTACGCCTACACGGTCCGCTACACCCTTACGGTGCAGTGAGCCCGGCGTGGTCGAGCATCGCCCGGCCCAGCGCGGTGACGGTATGCCGCACCGTGTTGCGATACCGGCGGCTGTCGACGAGCCCGGCCTGACGCAGCACTGTCGCATGCTCCGACGTAGACGGCGCGGACAGGCCGAGCCGGGTCGCGAGCAGTCCCGTCGTGATGCCCGGCTCGGCGGCGATCACCTCCAACACCGCCGCACGTGATCTTCCCATGAGGGCATGCACGTGGCGTACACCGTGCTGAGTGTCAGGCTCGGCCAGCACCGGCCACGCCGCCACCGGATCGCCGAGGGCGGGGACGAACAGCAACGCTGGATCGTCCCCGCCCACGTGCCAGAAGAGCTCCGGCCGATGGCAGAAGATCGACGGCGCGATCCGCAATCCGCGCCCCGCAGTCGGGCTGTGCCCGGCGCGGGCGCGCCGATGATCTCCAGGACCGGTGCCCGCCAGCGAACATGCGGGGCAAGGCAGCTGAACAGGCGCTCCACCCCGCCGAGCGCCATCGCCTCGAGGTAGCGCAGACGGTCGGCATTCAGGTGTGGATTCATCCGCGGCCAAAGGCCCGAGATGGTCCCGCTGAACGCGTCGTCGACCCGCGCGGCCAGGCGCATCCGGGCAGAACGGGCACCTCGGGCGAGGTCACCTGCCCAGCTCGGCAACGGTGCGATCTGTGCGAGATGTGCCAGTTCTCGGTGCAGCGCCGCGGCCGGGACCGCGGCGACGGCTGCGGCCGCATCGTCCCGATGAGAGAGGGGGGCGAGCCGCGTCATGAGGTCCAACATCCCGTTCGGGTGGAACAGTCCGGCGATCTGCTGGGCCGGGCCGCCGATGCTGTGCCTGACGCGGCGACGCCAAGTGTCGAACGCCGCGGGCGCACGGCGGCTCTGCAACACGCGCAGCGCAAACAGGGTCTCCGGCAGCAGCCCAGCGTTGACCACGCTGGTGCGCATAAGGTCATCGGTGGTGAATTCGATTCGCTGCACATCCGCGAGAACGCCTCGGCCGTCCGGATGCGTTGCCGTTGCTGATATCCGACTATGAAGCAACGGTGCGGACTGGATCTGACGCCCGGAAACAGCGACCTCGCCCAGGATGGCATCGGCCGTTGTCGTTAGGTTTGGAAGAGTCGACCGGATGTGGGCTGGCATCACCCGCACGTTTGTGCTGAGACTGCGCGACGGGACCGAGCACCGAATGGTCTACGGGTTCCGTTGAACCGGCTGACCAACCCGGCGGGACCGGGCCACATCGACGTCGGCGGCAGGCAGGTTTCCGTCGGCGTCAACGCCGACATGGCCGCCGGTCTCGCCGGTGCCATCCCGCTGGGCCGTCTGGGGGCGGTGCAGGAGGCCGCCGGTGCCGCGTACTGCTGTGCACCCCCGGAAGCGGACCACATCACCGGCGAGGTCCCGATCTGCGCCGGTGCTTACACGTTCTGGCCACGGCCTGGGTGAGCCCGTCCTGGGTACGGAGGCCGCTGACCAGCGGCGCAAGCACCTCGGCAGCGCATCAGGGTGGTCATGTTGCGGAGCAGGCGGCGTCGACCAAGGCTCGGGCGGCGGCCTTGGCCGCAGCCGGGGCCGTGGAGTCGGCGTCGAGCACGCCGGCGGCCAGGCCCCCGTCGATCATCAGGGTGAGCTGGCGCGCCAGCAGGTCGGCGTCGGCGGCGCCGGCCCGGCGGGCCAGGTCGGTCACCCACGCACGCACCACGTGCTTGTGCTCTACGGTGCGGGCGTGCACGTCACTGCCGCGGTCGGACTCGGCGGCGGTGTTGATGAACGCGCACCCGTGATATCCCTCCCGGCGGCAGGCCGAGGCCAGCGCGTCGAACATGGCCACCAGCTGCTCGCGCGGGTCGTCGCCGGCAGCGCGGGCTGCGGCGCGCAGC
The DNA here is from genome assembly GCF_040648615.1 of Catellatospora sp. NPDC049111. NCBI lineage: Bacteria > Bacillati > Actinomycetota > Actinomycetes > Micromonosporales > Micromonosporaceae > Catellatospora > Catellatospora sp. NPDC049111. Next base: position 4,527 of record NZ_JBEZEB010000018.1, read on the forward strand.
TGCCCGAACCAGGCCTGGTCGACCTGGTCCAGGTACGCCAGCACGAGATCGTCCTTGCGCGGGAAGTGCTTGTACAGGGTCGCCTTGGCCACGCCGGACTCGGCGATGACGGTGTCGACGCCGACGCCCCGCGGCCCGTGGGCGTAGAAGAGCCGGAACGCGGTGGCCAGGATGCGCTCGCGGGCGGGCTGCGCTGGCTGGGTCATCGTCGCCTCCAGGGTCCGGAACCGCCATCCTACAGACAAGTCTGTTCATGGGTGCAGCTGGCGGCCCGATCAAGCGAGACTCCTGCCTCTTGATGGTAGACAGACCTGTCTGTTAGCGTGTTTGTTCTTAGCGGGACCTGAAGGCCTTGCAGGGCCGACCCATCAAGGAGTAGTTCATGAAGATCGCAGTTCTGGGCACCGGCATGGTCGGCCAGGCGCTCGCCGGCCGCCTCGCCGGGTTGGGCCACGACGTGACCGTCGGCACGCGCGACATCGCGGCGACCATGGCGCGTGCCGAGCCCGACGGCATGGGCAACCCGCCCTACCCGGCCTGGGCGCAGGCTCACCCCGCGGTGAAGCTGGCGACTTTCGCCCAGGCCGCCGCGGACGCCGAACTGATCGTCAACGCGACCTCCGGCGCCATCTCGCTCGCCGCGCTGGAGGCAGCCGGGAGCGACAACCTCGCCGGCAAGGTCCTGCTGGATATCGCCAACCCGCTCGACTTCTCCGGCGGATTCCCGCCCACCCTGTTCGTCAAGGATACGGACTCCCTCGGCGAGCAGATCCAGCGCGCCTTCCCCGAGCTGAAAGTCGTCAAGACGCTCAACACCGTGAACGCCGATCTCATGGTCGACCCGCGGCAGCTGGCCGACGGGGACCACACGGTGTTCGTGTCCGGCGACGACGCCGACGCCAAGAAGACCGTGACCGGCCTGCTGGAGTCGTTCGGCCATCGCGACGTGATCGATCTGGGTGACATCACCTCCGCCCGCGGCACCGAGATGCTGCTGCCGATCTGGCTGCGTCTGTTCGGGGCGCTGGGCAACCCGATGTTCAACCTCAAGGTCGTGCGCTGACCACTTCCTGGTGCGCGTGGCGGTCGGCGGGATCGCCGCCGCCGCGCATCCCTGCGCGTGGGCGGGCGTCTGCGTCAGCAGCCGGTGTCCCGGGTGGGCGACGCGGTGCCAGTGGCCGCCGGCGGCCGGTCCGAGCGCAGGTCGTCAAGGAGGTCGGGGAGGAGTCTCTCCTCCATGACGGATCGGCCGGCGGTCTTCATCTCGGATGCCAGCTGCTCGTCCCAGGGCGTGTCGGCTGGAGCGCCGAGCAGGGGCCGGCCCGATCCCGCCGCGGACAGGTAGTCCTTCGCGGCCATGCGCCAGGGCCGGGCGTTGGGGTAGCGCGCCAGTGCCGCCGCGGTCATTCGTACGCCGGCCCAGTCGAAGTCGTTGCGCCACCACAAGGTCGAGGTCGTGGCCTGGCCGAGCAGCCGGTGCACGGCGGCCGATGGGACGCCCTCGGCGCAGACCATGGCAGGAGCGGCCGGTCCCAGTGCGCATGCGGCGCGTAGGACAGCCGGATTCTCCGTCACGTAGACGTGCTCGGCGTGGATCCACAGCGGGTGCAGGCGCAGCTGGTGCAGGGTCAACCGGACCGGCACGCCGGCCTGCGCGGCCTGGGTGAGCCAGCCGCCGACCAGCCCGCCGTCGGCGGGCAGGTTGAGCACGAGGACCTGGCTGGCGAGGTCGTCGGGGACGACGCCGAACAGTTCCCAGAGGGCGCGTTCCTCCTCGGCGCTGGCGGGCACGTCGATGCCCTGCCAGCGGGCGAGCGCCTTGGTGAGCACGCCGCGGAGTGCGGGCTCGGCGAGTGCCTTGGTGTCGCCGAGCAGGCGCTCGGCGAACGCGGGCATCGGCTCTTCGGCGGCGGGCAGCGCGTCGAGGACCCGCAGTGCGGGAGCTAGGTCACGCCCGCCACGCACCAGCCGGGTGAGGCTGCCGTCGCGGTGGAGGTCATCGAGCCATTGCCGCCACCACGGCTGCCCGTGGTGCTTGCTGGCCCGCGCCTGGTCAAGGGCGGCTGCACGGGCGGTGGACTCGGCTGCGCGTTCAGCGGGCCGGTTGCGCAGGCCCGGGCCGAGGATCTCCGCGAGCCCGGCGCCGTGGGCCTGCCGGAGGTAATCGTCGAGCTCGGCGAGGCGTACGGCGAGCCGGCCGGCTCCGGCAGCGCGGTGCACCCCGGTGATGCCGATGACCAGCAGGCGCTCGGCTTCGGTGGGCGCGGTGAGGGAGATGGTCGTGTCGAGCGAGCCACCGGTGCGCTCCAGGCTGCGCCGGGCGCTGTACAGCAGCCGCGCCCACGCGGGATCGTCGGTCGGATCGGCCATCACGGTTCCGGCGTCAGCGCGTCCACCGGGGTGGACGGCTGCGGCACGCGGCGGGTCTCCGGCGATCCGAAGGCACGGGCCAGCGTGCCGTCGAAGTCGGCTTCGATGTGCGTGCCGTTCCAGACCAGCAGGACGGTGGCCACGGTGGACTCACCGGCGGAGTGGGACAGGTCGTAGTGGGCGGCGCCACGGACCTGGGAGTGGGTCGCCCACAGGTCGTAGCCGGTCATGAACAGGTCCAGGTCGAACTCGGCGGCCAGGGCCATCAGCTCGCGGCGGCCATTGTCGTCGACACCGGCGAAGGCCTCGTCGAGGCCGAGCATGCGGGGCGCGGACGGCAGGGCAGATGCGAACAGCGCGTTGGCCGCGGCGAACAGCGGCAGGTGCAGGGAGACGGACTGCTCACCGCCGGAGAGCTGGCTGTGCCGGGCCTTGGTGAGGTTCTCGACCACACCGCCGGGCCGGTGCAGGGTGAACTTGAAGGTGCGCCACTGGCGGTAGTCGAGCACCTGGGCGAGCAGGTCTCGGTAGGGCAGGTCGGGGGACATGGCGCGGGCGGATTTGATCCGGGTGGCGAAATGGCGGCGCAGGGTCGCCAGCTGGGTCGCGTTCAGCCGGGCGGGGTCGCGTTCGAGCAGGGTGCAGGCTTCGCGCTGGTCGGCGTCGAGGTCGTCGGACAGCTGCCAGCCGACGCCGACGGTCAGGCCGGAGGACATGCGCCGGGCGCGCATCTGGGCGTCCATGCTTTTGACGAGGTCGCGTGATTCGACGGTGCGCTGGTGGATCTGCCGGGCGAGCTGGGTCAGCAGGGCGTCTTCGAGGATGCGCCGTTCGGCGTCGGACAGCAACTGCTCCTGGTCGTAGCGTTCGCGGGCGATGCGTTCGGCGAAGTGCGCGACGGGGGACAGGCCCTGCTCGTCGGCGACGCGCACGACGACGACGCCGTCGTCGGTCGCCCATTCGGGCCGGTGGTCGAGACCGGCTGCGGGCAGCTGGGTCTGCAGGTCGGTGAGGGCGCCGTTGAGGCGGGTGGCGCTCTGCTTGAGGGAGTTCTCGGTGGGGTTGAGTTCCCTGGTCGCGGCGAGGATCGCCTCGTGCAGGGCGGTGATCTCGGAGGGCAGGGGTGCGGCCGGGTCGTCGATGCGCTGCGCCGGCCAGCGCAGGTCGGCCGGGCACCGCAGGATACCCAGCAGGTCGGCGTGGGCGAACGGCCTGAGGCGGGCCGCTTCCCGCAGCGCCTCGGTGCGGGCCTGCTGCAGTTCATGCACGGCGGCATCGACGCGGACGGCCGCGGCGGCCTGCGCGCGGTCGGCCTGACGGAGGTCTTCGCGTACCGCGGTCAGCTTCGCCTCGGCCTCGGTCACCCGCTGCTCGGTATCGGCGACTTCGGTGAGAACCCGGCGTACGTCGGCATCGTCGACGGCGGCGGTGAGGGTCTGCAACTCCTCGGTCTTCTCCGCGGATCGCATCGCTGCCTCGTGAGCATCGGCACGGGCGGACTCACATCGGTCGGCTGCCTCGGTATGCCGTTCCTGCGCCTGCGCGACGGCGACGGTGGCGCGCGCGGCCGCGGCGCGCGCGGGCGGGACCTGCTCGGCCGCGGATTCGAAGCGGCGCACCGCGTCGGCGACGGCGTCCACGCGGTCGGCCGGCAGGTGGCGCTCGGCGGCAGCTCGCCGCAGCGCCTTGCCGGCCTCGGCCCGTTCCGCGATGGCCTGGTCCAGCGCGGCCGCGGCCCTGAGCCAGCTCTCGCGCCGGAGTTTGAGCGTGTTGGCGGCGAGGTCTAGCTGCCGCAGCGCGGTGTGGACAGGCTCGGGCGAAGGCAGCTCGCGGCCGGCGGCCTGCACGGCGTCGACGGTCCGGCCGAGCCGTACCCTTGCCTGATCCACATCGTCGGTCTCGGCGGACAGCTGCGCGATGAGCCGGTCGCATTCGGCGATACGGGCTGCGCGCCGGGCGGCGCGGGCGGTCGCGCCGATGTACTCGGGCACGGCCTTGGCGGCCCGGCCCAGAACGATGCCCTGAGCGAACTTCCCGCTCGTGCTGACCGAGACGCGTCCAGCCGGCCCGGTGATGGAATCCGTCACCGCGATCGACGCCAGGACGGCCTCGACCACCTGCGCCGGCACGAACTCCTGCTCCTCGGCGACCAGCAGGTCGTCCAGCGTACGACCGGCGGGGCGCAGGCCCACCGGCAGGGCGAGCAGGTAGCCGTCGGAGTCCGGCGTCGACAGCGCGGCCGAGGTCAGGGCGGCGTCCGGGTGGATCCAGGCGTCCAGGATGCCGGAAGCCTCCAAGGCGGCCTCCACCGACGCCGCCTCGGCGACGGCGAGGCGGTCGGTGAAGCGGACCAGGCGCCACAGCGGCGCCCCCGGGCGCCCGGTGCGGTCCGCGGTGCGCGTGGGCCAGGCCGGCGGAGCGTCGTCATGCTCGGCGGTGATCCGGTCACGCTCGGCCGTCAGGTCGGCCTGCCTGCCGCGCAGCGTCTCGTGCCGGGCGTCGAGCGCCGCGATCTCCTGCCGGATCGCTGTCAAGCCGGACATCGTCAGGTCGGTGAACAGTTCGCGTAGCGTCGGCTGCCCCGCCTCGCCGAGGTGCTCCACGGCCGCGGTCAGCGCGCTGAGGGACTGGTCGGCGTCGACCTCGGCCAGGGTCTGGGCGTGCTGCGACGCCCAGGTGGCGATGGCGGCGGCCACGCGGCCGCGGGTCTCGGTGACGGCTGTCTCGGCCGCCTGCTCGTCCGCCTCGGCGGTGTCGACGTCGGTGGCCGCTTTCGCGGCGGCGTCTGCGGACTTGGCGTGGTCACGTTCGGTCTGGGCGACGGCTGCGGCACCGGCGCGCAGCACCCGGATGTCGTCACGACGAGCGGTGATCCGGCCGGCGGCACGGGTGCCGAAGCCCTCGGGCTCGCTGTCGGCTGCCGTCCACGCGACTCCCGACTGCTCGGCCTCGTCGGCGACCGTACGCAGCAGCCGGGTGACCTGGCTCGCGGCGTCAGCCGACTGGCGCTGCGCAACCTCCAGTTCAAGCAGGCGGTTGCGCGCCGCGGACTCCTCGCGCGCGGCGGCCGTCGCCGACTGAGCCGCGATGCGGGCGAGGTCGGCCGCATGCCGCCTGAGGTCGGCCAGCTGTTCGTGCGACTGGTACGCCGTGGAGCTTTTCAGCCGTTCGAGGTGGGCCCGGAGTCGGCCGGGTTCGCCCTCGGCGGTGTCGACGGCGTGCTCTGCCGCCTGGTGCGCGGCCTCGGCGGTCTCCTTCTCCGCATGTGCCGCGGCGAGGGCGTCTGCGGCCTGGTCGACCGCGCTGCGCCGGGCGGTGAGCCCGTCGGCGGCGGCCCGGGCGTGTGTGCGCAGGTAGGTGGAGTACACCGAGAGGAAGGATGCGGTGGCCCGGTCGGCGGCGACGAGCCCTTCGAGGGTGCGTGCGACGGCCTCCATGTCGTCGAAGGAACCGGCTGCCTCGATGATCAGCCCGTCGTCGAGGGGGCGCAGGCCGCGCTGCAGGGTCCGGGACAGCTCGACCGGGTTGAGATCCTTCGCCAGCTGCGGTTTGCGCAGCGTGAGGACGAGGTCGAGCAGCTGCTCGTAGCGGGCGGCGCCGAGCCCGAACAGGCGCGCGTCGACCGCGTGCCGGTACTCCTCGGCCGTGTCGTACACCGATTCGGCGCCCAGGGCGGCGGTCAGGTCGCGCCGGTTGAGCGGGCGGTCGCCGGGGTCGATGAGGGAGAAGTCCACGCCGACCCGCCCGTTGGTGACGAAATGGTGCCGGGTGACCTTGTCCACGTGCCGGTGGGCCCGCAATCCGATGCCGATCGTCACGTGCTCGCCGGTCTCGGGCCGGCCGAACTCCATCCACACGTACGCGTGGGACTGCTCCTGCCCCCGGTAGAGCACGTTCGACTTCATCGTCCGGTCCTCGCCGGCGAACGGGTTGAGCCGGCGGGGCTCGATCCGCCCGTCGAGCAGGAACGGGAACAGCACCTCCAGCGCCTTGGTCTTGCCCGAGCCGTTCGGGCCGCGCAGCACCAGCCAGCCGTCGACGAAGATGAACTCCTCGTCGCGGTAGTCCCACAGGTTGATGATCCCGGCGCGGGTAGGGACGAATCTCATCAGAACAACCTCGGTGCGGAGCGGCGGGCCTTCGATGCAGCGGTGGTGTTGCGGTAACGGCCGGTCAGCGGAAGCACCAGCACCCCGCCGGGCACGGCCAGGACGCAGCCGAAACGCTCCAGCAGCGCCTTCGCCTCGGCGCACAGGCGCTCGGGGTCGCCGTGCCACTGCGCGCCGAACGAGCCGGCATGCCGGGTGAGGATGCGCCGGGTGGCGTCGAGCAGGAAGCTGTCGGTGACGAAGGGCAACCGGCCGTCGTCGGAGTCGGGGACCGGAACGTCACCGTCGGGCTCGCGCAGCTCCTCGTCCAGAAGCACCTGGCTGGCGGTGGGCAGGCCGACGTCGATGAGCTGTGTCAGTGCGACCTGTCGCTCGGCGATGCTCGGACCGTCCATCCGCTTGACCCGGCGGCCGTCGGGGTCCGTGATCCGATCGGCCATCTCCACGGCGAGCAGGACCGCCACCTGCGCGACCGACCCGGTGCTGGGGAAGCGCTCGGCGGAGAAGCCGGAGACCGTGTCCACCAGCAGCACCCCCTCGGCGCGGCGTTCCAGCCGCAGCCCGGTCAGGCGCTGGATGTCCTCGGCGAACGCCGTCCCGCGCAGATGGTTGCCCACCGCTTCGTCGACGTCGGCGAAGTAGACGACCGGCCGCTCGACCGCGGCCCGGCGCGCGCTCTGGGCCATGATGCGCCGCTCCTCGTTGCCGCTGGTGGCGGCGCTGCGGTCGAGCAGATCGGCGATGCCGGCGACCGCCTGCACCATCTTGGTGGGGCGGTAGAGCGCGAGCACGACATCGCGGGCGACGTCGTACAGGGCTTCACCGGCGCGCGGGTCGCTGGCCCATGACTGCGCCGAGCCGTCGGCCACCGTCAGTGCACCACGCTCCTCCAGCCACGCGACCGCGTCCACGAACGCGCGGCGGTCGGCGCCCCGGTCGGGGTCCAGCTCCAGGCCCGCGATCCGCCCGGCGTCGGCGGCCACCGCTTCGGCGAGCTCGCTGAGCGTGATCTGCCCGCCCGCGCGTCCGAGGACCGCCAAGCACAGCATCAGGTATGCGTACCGCTGCCGGTCGAATTCCTTGGCGGTCCGGGTACGGGCCGGCTGTGCGGCGTCGACCTGGTCTTTCTGGCGCACCAGGCGAGCCGTCGCCCCGTGGAGCTCCAGCCGGTACCCGAAGGCGTCGGCGAGGTCTTGGCGCAGCTGGGCGCTGAACCGGCGCACCCGGCGAAGGGCTTTGTCGTCGGGCCACCGGGCGGTGATCAGCGGATGGCGCAGGACGAGCCGGACGGCGCGCTGGTAGTCGCCGAGCTCCGCCTCGGTGATGTCGCGGGCGAACCGGCTCATGCCACCACCTCGCCGCGCTCGACGCCGGCATGGGTCTCTGCGCCCCACATGGTTCGCTCCGTGCGGTCGCTCACGCCTCACCGCCGTGTGGGGTGACGGTCAGCGCGTAGCCGTCGATCCGCAGCACCCCGTGCGTGGTGGTGATCGTTGTGAACGTGCCCGGCTTCGGCGTGAGCTGCAGTCGGACACCGAAAGCCGCGGCGACCACCGGCACCCGGATCGATCCCGTCGGCCGGTTGGCCAGCACCCGGTCGAGCAGGCGAAGCAGCAGCACGGTCGCGGCGTCGTCGAGGATGCGATGGTCCAGCCCCGTCTCGGCCAGGGACGTCGCCGCGGCGCGCAGGCGGTGCTCCTCGGCCAGCTGCGCCTCGCGCAGCCGTGCCCGGCCAGACTCGGCGCGATCGAGCCGCGCAGGAAGGTTGTTGCGCGATCCCGGCTCCCGGCCGGTCTCCACCAGCGTGCGCGACAGCTCGACGGCCGGCGCCTCCCACCACGAATGGCGGGTGGGCACGGTCTCCGGATCGGGATAGGCGACGCCGACGTGGCGCGGGGCGCCGAGCCCGAACACCGTGTCGAACAGTGCGTGCGCCGCGGCGTCGCTGCCGACGCCGGTGAACCAGGCCGCCAGGTGCCGCAGCTGAGACTCCCTGCTGACCCCGCCACGGCGGGCCTCGGTGACCCGGCGCAGCAGCGCCAGCACGTCGCCGATCGCGCCGATCGTCGCGTCGGCGAGCCGGTCTGCCTCGCTGAGCTGGTCGGCGCCGGGCGGGGCGAGCCAGGACCGCAGGCCCGACCAGCGTCGCCGCCAGTCGTGCAGGCGCTCGGCGGGGGTGCGGAAGATGCGCTCGTCGGCTTCGGCTGCCGCCTCGACCAGCCGGTCCAGGCTGGTCGCCTCGACGACGTCGACGGCCTGCTTGAGCCGCGGCGAGTAGCGCTGCAGCTCGTCGTGGAAGTCCCGCAGGTGTGTCAGGAGTGCGTCCTTGTGCGTGAGGAACACTTCCGGGCGTACGTCATTGGTGCGGCTGAGATCGCCGAGCATGTGGTAGAAGCGCGCCGCGCGTTCGGCGATGTCGGCCAGCGCCCGGTCCAGCCGGTTGAGCTTGCGGTACACCTCCTCTGCGTCGCCGGCCCGATTGGCCTCGGCGAGGGCGGCCAGGTCGGCGAGGAGGTCGGCGAAGACCAGCCGGGACAGGTTGCTGTCATCGAGACTCGCCGACAGCACACTCTCGACTGCCCGGTGAGCCCGGTAGCCGGCCTCGGTGAACTGGTAGACGGAGTGCCGGTTGCGGTACTCGGCCAAGGTCGCGGCACGCGTACTGTCCTGGGCCCGGTCCAGCACACCCCACTCGACCAGCGCGTCCAGCAGGCGAGGCAGATCAAGGTCGTCCGGCTGGGGGCAGTCGTCGTGGCCGGTGGCGAGCCCGGCGAGCGAGGAGGCCACGTCGGTGGTGTGGAGCAGGACGTGGTAGTTGTCGCGTGCCGCGTCGAACGCCCGCAGGACCCACAGGTAAGCCCCGCGGTTCTCGGTGGTCACGTAGGTGAACAGGCGCATGCGGTCGTCGAGGCCGAAGTCGTCCAGACCGAAGGACGACCTTGCCCGATTACTCACCGACACCACCTCCCCAGGGTCGCCACAGCCTATCCGGTGGCAGGCCGGCCATCGACGGGACGACTCGAACGTGGTACGGACAGCGAGCCCGCGTCAGGCGAGCAGGGTATGGACCAGGCCGATCGCGGCACCTGCGGCGATGTACCAGGCGTTGTTGAGCTTCGTCTTCCACAGCAGCAACAGGGTGACCACGGTGATGGCGGCGGTGAGCGGGTCGACGACAGCGGTGCGGGCCAGCTGCAATGAAACACCCGCCATCAGCGCCAGGGCGGTGGCGTTGACCCCGTCGAGCAGCGCGGAGGCCCACGGCGAGGAACGCAGCTTGTCGGTCAGCTGGGTGAGCAAGCCCACGAACACGAATGACGGCAGGAAGATCGCCACCGTGGCCACGAACGCGCCGGCGGGTCCGGCGACGAGGTAGCCGATGAACGTGGCGGTGGTGAACACGGGGCCGGGGGTGACCTGGCCGATGGAGACGGCGTCGATGAGCTGCTGCTGGGTGATCCAGTGCAGGCGGTCGACGAAGTCGCCCTGCAGGAACGCCAGCAGCACGTAACCGCTGCCGTACAGCACCGACCCGATCTTCAGCATGGTCCAGAACAGGGTCCACAGCTGGCCGCTTGTGGGGTCGGGGAACAGCGGCTGTCCGCCCAGCAGCGGCACGCCCATCCAGCCGTGCAGCCGCAGCCGGGGCGGGCGGCGGACCATGTTTGCTCCGGCAGCGATCACGGCACCTGCGGCAAGGATGATCAGTTCGTTGACGCCGAGCAGGTACGCCGCGAGCCCGGCGGCGGCCAGCAGACCTAGCCACACGGTTTTGATCACGGTGCGTAGCAGGGCGAACAGGGCGTGGGCGATGATCGCGATGACGGCCGGGACGATGCCATACAGCAGTCCCTCGACGGCGGGGGTGTCGCCGTAGGTGACGTACGCCCAGGCCAGGCCGGTGACAATGAGCGCGGCGGGCAGGATGAAGCAGATCCCGGCGGCGAGCAGGCCGCGCCAGCGGGCGCGGTCGTAGCCGAGGTGGATGGCCAGCTCGGTGGAGTTCGGGCCGGGGATGAGGTTGGTGGCGCCCATCAGGTCGACGAACCGCTCGTCGGTCACCCAGCCGCGGCGGCGTACGAGTTCGTCGCGCATCATCGCCGTGTGCGCGGCCGGGCCGCCGAACGCGATCAGGCCGAGCTTGAGGAACAGCACCGCCACCTCGCGTACCGAGCCTCGCGGACCGCCCGCGCGGCTGGTGGGCGGAAGAGGCGAGCGGTCGCCGCTGGTGCTGCGTTCGTCGGTCATCGCCTGCCCGTTGTCGTGGTGTCCGTGATCTCGGCCGCCGATCGTAGGGACCGCTGATGAACCGCAGAAGAACACCGACGGCGCAGTTGGGCTCGTCAGCACGCCGTCTACGCGGAGGCAGTCCTCATCCCCCGGGGGGTCGGAAGGTTTCGTCGGCCGGTTGGCTGGGTCTTTGATCCAGGATCGGATACCGCGCCCGGCGAAGGGCTCACCGGCGTATCTCGGTACGAGATGGCAGTGCGCGTGCGCGACGCTCTGCCCACCCACCGGGTGCACGTTCCAGCCGATGTTCCAGCCGTCGGGGGCATACTCGGCGGCGATCATCTGCTGCATCGCATGCAGCAATGTCATCGTGGAGGCCCATTCCCGGCCGGTCAGGTCGAAAGCGGTGGGCCGATGCGCGACCGGCAGCACCATCGCCGACCCCGCCGGTGTGCCGGTGTCCTCGGTCCAGATCGTGTAGCACCACGCATCAGACAGAATGATCCGACTGCGGACCTGTGGCAGGCAGAACGGGCACTTGGGCACCAGCACATCATCGCCTGCGGTGGCTCGCCGGTCAGCATCACGTCCAGCCGCACGAGGCCCGGCTGCGGCACGTCTACGGAATGATCGGCTACCCGTGCCCGCCCGCGAGTGATCATGACGACCTCGGTCAGGGTGCGCTGAGCCGTCGCGCAGCAGCCGGATCGAGACTGGTCATCGGCACGCACATCTCAGATCCGTGCGCGGTGAGCGCGTACCTATTCGACAACGCGGGCCCGGTAGTTCGGTTGTGTGCCGTCCCCTTCTGCGCCGGGGAACCGTAGGCCCCGTACGTAGGGCGTGCACCGGTCGGCCAGGTCCGGGGACAGCCCCGTGCGGGCTGCCAGCCATGAGATCCAGTCCGGCAGTACGCCGAGCAGTTGCTCGGCGAAGTCGTCTTCGTAGTAGTCGCGAACGTGTGCCACGACCGACGCCACCCGGTGCGGGGAGCAGGTGTGGAACAGCGCCGGTGGACTGTCGATACGCCACGAGCTGGCGAGTTCGACGGCGAGCTCGTCGATGTCGGTCGACAGCCGGTCCGGCCGGTGCTGGCGCAGCCAGGCCACGAACTTCTCGGCCTCGTCAGCCACCAGATCCTCCGCCGGGTCATACGGCGAGGGGGTGAGTGTCGACAGGGCCGTGTCGGCCAGCCGTGCGCTGCGGTGGTATTCGGCGAGCTGCTCGGTGGATTCACCGCCCGGCCGCAAGAAGCCGTCGCCGGGAAACAGCAGCTCGGCCAGCAGCGACGGATCGTCGACCGGCGCGGCGGCGGCTTCGGCGGCCATCGGGCCGACTCCGGCCAGCCAGGCTGCCAGCGCCTGCTCCTGCGTCGGGTAATACCCGCTGTGCACGGTGAACGGCATGTACCCGCAGGTGTCGACGTCCCACAGGTACCAGCGGTCGTCGCCACCGAGGGTCGCGTAATGGGATCTTGAAAGTGGGGATGAGCTGGTCTCCGTCGATGCGGATCTCGACGATGTGGGTCTCGACTATCGCTTTGCGCTGGCCTGGGGTGCCGTGGCGGAACACATGGGCCAGATCGCGCCGCAGCTGGTCGACGGCTTGCGGGCTGGGGCGTCCGGGTGCGGATTCGGCAGCATTTTCGAGGTCGGTACGGCGGCGGGCGAGCCGCTCGATGCGCGTTTGAAGGTCGCGGACGCGTTCTCCGCACAGCTCCGGGCTGAGAGTGCCCTGCTCAAACGCGGCCAGGTAGCGACCTATCGCCGCGTCGGCCTGGTCGATCTCGCGGGTGACGTCGGACAGTTCGGCTCGGTTGGCTTCATGCCGGCCGACGCGTAGCTGCCGTTCGGCGTGGATGGCGTCGCCGATAAGGTCGGTGCCGGTGTAGAGGTCGAGCAGGGCGTTGAGGATCGCCTGGTCGATGTCGTCGGCGGGTAGTCGGGGGGCGCCGCAGCCGTGGCTGCCGTAGCGGATGCGGGAGAAGCAGGCGTAGTAGCGGTAGCTGCGGCTGCGGCCCTTGGCGGAGGTGTCGATGTATTTCAGGCCGCAGACCGGGCAGGTGATCAGGCCGGTCAGGTCGTAATTGGAGTTGGAGGCGGCTCGGCTGGAGCCGGGCTGGCCGCGGGCCGTCATGATCTGTTGTGCGTCGTCGAACAGGCCTGGGCTAATGATGGGCTCGTGGGCGTCGGGGACGTTGATGTCGCCGAAGACCTTTTCGCCGAGGTAGGCGCGGTTGGTGAGCATCCGTCCGATGGTGTGGCCGGACCAGGGTTTGCCGGTCTTGGTGGGGATGCCTTGCTGGTTGAGTGAGGTCGCGATGGCCCTGGTGCCGGCTCTGGCCAGTGCGTAGGTGGTGAAGATCTGGCGGACGACGGCGGTTTCGGCCTCGTCGGGGATCGGGATGTCGAGGTCGCGGTCCAGGCGGTAGCCGTAGGGGACTGATCCGCCGGTCCATTTGCCTTTGGCGGCTTTGCGTTGCATGCCGTTGCGGACGCGGTCGATGATGATCTCGCGTTCGAACCCGGCGAATACGCCGAGCATTTGGACCAGCATCCGGCCGGCCGGGGTGGAGGTGTCGAACGGTTCGGTGGCGGAGCGGAAGTGGACGTCGGCCTTGTCCAGCTCGTCCATCAGCATCGCGAGGTCGCGGATGCGGCGGGTGAACCGGTCGAGACGGTAGACCAGTAGGAAGTCGTATCGGCCTGCTTTCGCCGCGGTGAGGGCTTTGCGCAGGCCGGGGCGGTTCATGGTCGCGCCGGAGGCATCGTCGGTGAACCGCTCGACGATATGCCAGCCGGGCTGCGAGGCGACGTACGCGGCGAGCTTGGTGTCCTGCGCGTCGATGGAGAACGGCTGGTGCTCCTCGTCGGTGGAGCGCCGGGTATAGGTCGCGACGCGAAGGACGCCGGTCGCGGTCGTACCGGCCTTGGCCTTAGAAGCTCTATTGCGGGCCGCCGTACGCGTCAGGCCCTCACGCGGTGGGCGCCAGGCGGCAGAGGCGAGCGGCGGGTCACTCGGCATCCTCATCGGGTGGGTTGTCGGTCCACCACGCGGCGATAAGGACAGCCCAGGAGTGGACCGCTCTGGCGTACTCCTCAGGCACCATCGGGACGGTCATCGGTGAGCCGACCATGTACCGGTCGGGCTCGGCGTGACGAGGCATCGTCCGGCCGACGTCAGACCCCATGATCATGAATTTAGAACACGGCAGCGCAGAAGGTTGCAGGCACGCCGCGTAAGCCAGCCAATCCGCTTGGATGGTGACGACTCGGTCACCGCGGCCTGGGCCGGTTGACCCGCCGAATACAGAACCAGCTTGACCCCTTCGGCGGGTCGGGCCCCGTGACTAGACCTGTCACCTATCCGTGCAGCGGGCCTGATGATGCGCCGGAGTTGTTGGCTCGGGAGGCGCTGGGTTGGCTGGAGGCCGACGACCGGACGCCGAGGTTGGTGGTGTTCGACAACGTCGACAGGTGAGCCTATGAGCAACCGGGCCGAACACTGCCCGGTCGTCCAAGTCCTTGCCCGGTTGGACCTGGCAACCTCACGAGAGCGCCTTCGCAGAATGGCTCACTGTACTGCGCATGTATATAGCGCAGGTGGGCGACGCTTACGTTCTCAAGGATCACGTAACCGAGGAAGGATTCCGCCTCGGTACCGGCCTCGGCGAGCGTCGCGGTCACGCGGCTGACCGGTGTCGCCCGGCCGGTTGGGTGCGGGAGTCGGGTCCTTCAGCGAAGATCAGCATGTGCGACGTGTCGCGGTGGGCTGTCACGCCGTGCGAAGTCTGCTGCTCGCTGTGCCCGGGTGACTCCGCGCCGGCTGCGTGCCGGGATGCGGGGACCTCGTGTGTCTCGGGGGTCGTGGGCCGGGCCGTCGGGACCAGGAGCGCCACGACGCCCGCCGCGGCGGCGACGGCGGCCACGAGCAGGAAGCCGGTGGTGTATCCGCTCTTGGCGGGCAGGCCGCTGGGCTGCAGGTCCGAGGTGACGATCGCGGTGACGACGGCGATGCCGATCGAGCCGCCGATGGTGCGGATGTTGGTGTTCATGCCGGTGGCGATGCCGGTCTGGGCGGGGTTGGCGCCCTGGACGATGAGGCTGGTGATGGCGGCGTAGGCGATGCCGAGGCCGAGGCCGAACACGGCGCCGCCGGTGGCGAGCTGCCATGGGGCGGTGTTGAGCAGGCCGAAGCCGGCGCAGGCGGCGGCGATGAGTGCGGAGCCGGTGGCGACCTGTGCCTTGAACCCGACGACGTGGTGGATGGGGCCGCTGATCAGCCCGCCGATGGCCATGGTCACCAGCATGGGCAGGATCAGCAGGCCGGCGGCGGTGACCGAGGCGCCGAAGCCGTACCCGGCGGTGGACGGTGTCTCGAGGAACTGGGGCAGGAAGGTGAACGCGGCGAGCATCGAGGCGCCGAATAGCAGCCCGACGGTGTTGGCGGTCAGCATCAGGGGCTGGCGCATCATGCGCATGTCGATCAGCGGGTTGGTGCTGCGGGTCTCGGCGATCGCCCAGAGGGTGAAGCTCAGCACGGCCAGGGCGAACAGTGCGATGGTGGCGGGGGAGTCCCAGCCCCAGGTCCGGCCGAGGCTGACCGGCAGCAGCAGTGCGACCAGCCAGGTGGTCAGCAGGGTCGCCGAGAGGAGGTTGATCCTGCCTCCGGTGCGGATGGGGGACTCGGGGATGAACAGCTTGCACAGGACGGCGGTCGCGGCTACGACGGCGGCGGGGATCCAAAACAGCCAGCGCCAGCCGAGCGTCTCGGTGATGGGGCCGGCCAGCACGGTGCCCAGGCCGCTGCCGACCGCGATGACGCCGGAGAGCGCGCCGATGGCCGAGGGCACGCGCCGGGGTGCGAACTCGTCGCGGATGATGCCGAACGACAGCGGGAACACGGCGCCGCCGAGGCCCTGGATGACCCGGCCGGCGACGAGTACGCCGATGTTCGGGGCGAGTGCGGCGACGACGTTGCCGACGACGATCGCCGACAGCACGACGACGAGGCTGTGCTGCTTGCCGATCATGTCGCCGAGGCGGCCGAGGATGGGCGTGGACACGGCGGCGGACAGCAGCCAGGCGATCAGCGTCCAGGACATGGCGGACTGGGTCGTGTCGAGATCGTGCTGGATGACAGGCAGTACGGGGCTGACCAGCGACTGCAGCAGTGACAGCGACACGGCGGCCAGCGCGAGCAGGACGAAGGTGAGCGTGGCGCCGGAGCGGCGGGGGGAGCTTGGCATCGGTGCGTTCCTCATCTGCCGGAGGCGCCTGGCGACCTTGGGTCGCGGTACCGGCCGGCACGTATACTGAGAGTTGCCCTCCGAATATCTGAGAGGTGCACTATCAGTCTAGTGATAGGTAGCCTCCGGTTACAAGCTCAGGGAGAGTGGCACAGGTGACAGACCTGGAACACCTCCGGCCGCGCCGACCCCACCGCGCCGATGCCGGACGCAACTTCGACGCGATCCTCGCCGCGGCCCGCTCGGCCTACGCCGAACTCGGCGCGGGTGTCTCGCTGGAGGAGATCGCCCGGCGCGCCGGCGTCGGGATCGCCACCCTCTACCGGCACTTCCCCACCCGGGAGCAGCTGATCGAGAACGTCTACTTCGCCGAGGTCGAGGACATCTGCACGGCCGCCGACGACGTCGCCGACCTCGATCCCGGGCAGGCGCTCACCGCCTGGCTGCGCCGCTTCGTGGGCTACATCGGCGCCAAGCGCACCCTGATCAACGAACTCAACCGCGAATCGGAGATGTTCAAGGGCTGCCGCGGCGCGCTCTATGCGGCCGGCGGGCCCCTGCTGGCCAGAGCGCAGGAACAGGGCCGCGTGCGGCCCGACGTGACCATCGACGACGTGATGCGCATGGTCAGCGGCATCGCCTCGGTGGAGTTCGCCGACGCGGCCCAGCGCGACCACGTGCTCGCGGTCGCGCTGGACGGGCTGGGTGTCACACCGGCAGCCTCCTGACGCGAAGGCCGGCCGGCGATCCGTGTACCGCTACTGCCCTGCCGGGTAGTCGGTGGAGACGGTGACGTCTGCCCACTGCTCGGTCTCGTCGTGGCGGGACTGCTCCTCCTGTCGGGCCAGTTGCAGGGCGTCGGAACCGAGCAGCAGCCGCAGCGGCGGATCCTCGGTCTCGGCGAGGTCGACCAGCACCTGCGCGGCGCGGGCAGGGTCGCCGGGCTCGTGGCCCGCGTACTGCTCGAAGAACTCCAGCATGGCGCCCACCGACGGCTGGTAGTCCTCGCCGACCGGCGCGGCGGTCTTGGCGGCGCAACCGGCCCAGTTGGTGCGGAAACCACCGGGGAACAGCCGGACCCCACCGCCCGTGCGGGCGGCGACGTCATGCCGAGCCCAGAGGCGCCGGAACAGTTCGCTGCCGGCAGACAGCTCCTCGACCAGCTCGGTGAGCTCCGGCCCGTCCAGCTCGGCGCCGATTCGAGAGCGCAGGCCAGCCACCGCATCCGCGGCCAGCGCCTCGGAAGCCGGATACAGCGCCGGCACACTCGAGTCCAGGAAGACCGCTCGGAGCAGATTCACCCCGACCGCGTAGATCGGCGCCAGCACGGTCGCCATCGAATTGGCGAACAGTACATCCAAGAGGCGGCCGTGCACGAACGCGGGCGTGTCGGTCCACGAGCCGGCCAGCTGCCGGATGCCCACCGGCACCCGCTCCGGGCGACGCCGCCCGGCCGGCCCCGGTCGGGCCAGCCGGCGCAGATGTGCCGCAGCCTCCAGGTCCAGCCGCAGCGCACGGGCCAACGCGTCAAGCACCTGCGCCGACGGATGCCGGTCGCGGCCCTGCTCCAGCCGCAAGTAGTAGTCGGCGCTGATACCGGCCAGCAGGGCCAGCTCCTCCCGCCGCAGGCCAGGCACCCGGCGCCGCCCGTGTGCCGGCAGCCCGACCTCACCCGGAAGGATCAGCTCGCGCCGGGCACGCAGGTACTCCCCGAGAGAACCGGCCTTGCCCATCCGCCCATCGTATCGGCCCCCACCCGGCCCAGCCTGGTCCTCGCACTACCAGGAAAACCAGGAACCCGGCTACCCGCGGCCGGAGGGGTGACAGTGTCTTTCGTAAGAGTGATCGACACAGATGGGAACCTAATCATGACAGAGCGGATCAAGACCCCGTTCGGATTCGACTCAACCGCCGACGAAGTCATCGCCGGAGTCGACCTGACCGGTCAGCGAGCCGTCGTCACCGGCGGCGCCGGCGGCATCGGCGTCGAGACCGCCCGCGCGCTGGCCCGCGCCGGCGCCGAGGTGGTGCTCGCGGTACGCCGGGTCAGCGCCGGGCAGCAGGCGGCCGCGGACATCGCGACCAGCATCGGCGCTGACCGGGTCACCGCCCGCGAGCTGGACCTGGCCGACCAGGATTCGGTACGCAGGTTCGTCGCCGGCTGGGATCAGCCGTTGCACATGCTGGTCAACAACGCCGGGATCATGGCGCTGCCCGAGTTGGAGCGCACTGCCGAGGGCTGGGAGATGCAGTTCGCCACCAACTTCATGGGGCACTTCGCACTTACAGTCGGGCTGCATGACGCGCTCGCTGCGGCCGACGGCGCCCGGGTGGTCTCGGTCAGCTCCAGCGGCAACCTCTTCTCACCGGTGATCTTCGACGACCTGCACTTCGCTTTCCGCCCCTACGACCCGCTCCTGGCGTACGGGCAGTCCAAGAGCGCCGAGGCGCTGCTCGCCGTGGAGGTGACCCGCCGCTGGTCCAGCCAGGGCATCTGGTCCAACGCGCTGAACCCGGGGGCCATCGCGACCGGCTTGCAGAAACACACCGGCGGCCTGAAGTCCCCGAAGGAGATGCACAAGACCGCGCAGCAGGGCGCGGCGACATCGGTGCTGCTCGCCGCGTCCCCGCTGCTAGAGGGCGTGGGTGGCCGGTACTTCGAGGACTGCGCCGAGGCCGCGGTGGTCACCGAACGCCCGGCCGACTACGCCGGCGTCGCGGCGTACGCCGTCGACCCGGGCAACGCCCAGCGGCTCTGGACCGTCGCGTCGGACCTGATCGCGGCCGGGGCGGGCGCCCGATGACCAGGGTCGGTTTCATTGGGCTCGGCGACCAGGGCGCGCCGATGGCTCGCGCGGTCGGTGAAAGCGGATACGACCTGCACGTCTGGGCCCGTCGTCCGGAATCACTGCGAGCGATCGAGGGGACGCCGTACACCGTCGCGGGGAGCGTGGCTGAGCTGGCCCGCGCGGTCGATGTCCTGCTGCTTTGTATGCGCGACGACGACGACATCCTCGACCTGCTGGATCATCGTCGGCTCCTGGAAGCGATGCGGCCCGGCAGCGTGGTGGTCAACCACGGCACCGGCGACCCCACCCGGAACGTGGCGTTCGGGGAGCGCTTCGCCGCGCACGGCGTGGCGTACCTGGACGCGCCGGTCAGCGGGGGCGGCCCTGGTGCCCGCGCCCGGACGCTGACCACGTTCGTGGGCGGCGAGCGGTCCGCCCACGATCGTTGTCAGCCGATCTTCGACACGTTCTCCCGGCTGGTGGTGCACTTGGGCCCGGTCGGCACCGGCCAGCTCACCAAACTGCTGAACAACTCCATGACAATGAGCAACCTCAAGAACGCTGCCAACATGCTGCGCATCGCCCAGCACCTCGACCTGGACGTACCGGCGCTCATCACGGCACTGTCGGCCAGCAGCGGCGCCAGCTTCATACTGGGCGCCCTGAACGTCGAGATCACCCCGGATCTGGCACCGCACCTGCAGTCGCTGATGCGCAAGGACATCGAACATTTCGCCGACGCAGTCCGGGCGCGCGGGATCGACCCGAGCGAGCTGCGCGACCAGGGCCTAGCCGGTGCAGACAGCCTGATTGAGGCTGTCACCATCGTCGCCGGTCGCACTCAGCCGGTCAGCTGATCGGACCGCCGGGCGCCCGCGTCGGCGAGGCGCCGTTGCATTGCGGGATCGGCGGCCACGGTGAACCGGTGTCAGGTCCGTGGTCAGATCGCCGTGGCGAGTTCGGCGAATGCAGCGGCGACCCGCCGGGCGGGTGGGAAGTTGATCGCGAGTTCGTAGTGTCCGCGGCGCAGGTTCTGCATGAATGCGTGCCCGGCGATGATGATCTGGGCCGTCTTCTCCGTTCGTAACCCCCGCATCGACCTCAACCGGTGTTTGAGGCGGCTGTGATCGGCCTCGATCGGATTGTTGGCGTACTGCTCAACGTGATGCCATGCAGACGGGATCAGGTCATCGAGCACGCCGGGGTAGACCGGGGCGGCGTCGGTGACCACCTCGCCCGGTGTCACCTTCAACGTCGACAGCGCCCGACGGAAGAACCGCCGGGCCGCGTCGGCGTCGCGGCGGGCCGAGACGAGCACGTCGATGACCTGCCCGTACTGGTCGATCGCCCGGTACACGTACCGCCACACCCCGTTGACCTTGACATAGGTCTCGTCAACGAACCACCTGTTGCCCGGCGAGTGCCGGCAGAGCCGCGCAGCGTCAGCCAGCAGTGGGGTGAACCGCTGCACTCACCGGTAGACCGTGACGTGATCGACCTCAACCCCACGCTCGACCAGCAACTCCTCAACATCGCGGTAGGACAGGTTGTAGCGCAGGTACCACCGCACCGCGACCATGATCACCTCCGGTGGAAACCGGAACCCGGCGAACGTCGACTTCGGAGGCAGCCACTGCCGATTCATGGTCGAAGACTTCACCGCTCAAGCTTGCGTCAGATCTTGCCAATAGCCAACGCAACAGAGCCCCGAACAGCGCTGAGGAGCGCCGAACGACGCTGATCATGGTTTGTGGGCCTGTCGGCCGTTGTACTCGGGGAAAGTGCGCTTCCGGCGCTACGGCCGGAGTCGGCGCCCTTCTGGTGGCGCCGGTTAGGCAGGTTCCTAGGATGGTCTAGACAAAGCTGGCTTAATCGCCCAGGGGAATTGGCGTGAAACGGACACGGGGGCCGTGTGCGCAGCCCCGGCAAGAGTGCGCTACGCTGTACGGGCTGCCGCGGTGAGAGATCATCTCGGCAACGGGCTGTAGCGCAGCTTGGTAGCGCACTTGACTGGGGGGCTGGACGCCACCGTCAACGGAAGCCGGATCCGAAGTGAAAACCCGCAGGTGAGCGATGTTCTCAGGGTCCGTGGTAAGCGGCTAGTGCTTGGGTGCTGGTTACCGTGGGAGCATCACGGGAGCACAAGATCAAGTTGGCGATGCGTTGACTCTTCCGGATGTTGCCGATGCGGCTTTCCGCGGCGGAACGGTCCGGCGCTGATCGTCGGCGGTACGACCAGGCACGGCAAGTCCGGGTAGCGGGACAGGGTCGTCAATCGACGGATGTGCCGCCCACGTGGGGATGGGATATGACGGGGTCGTGCTGCAGCGAATCATCGCAGGTCAACAGTCGTGACGACGGTTTGGAACTCCACAGGCTCGCGCGTTAGCTCTGTCTAGGTCCGTTCGTCAACGGCGGCGCGCCGGGTGCCGCCAGCACCTGCACCGAGTAGCCATCAGTCATCATGAGGGAATGAGGCTCGGTTCCAAGGTGGGTGTCGCGGCGATCCTTGTCGTCGTTGGAGGGATCGGCGCGGGATGGTTCCTGCTCGGCGAGGGACTCGACCGAGCGGAGAAGTGGGTCTCGATCGTCGGCATGTGTGTGTCTATGGCGATGGGGGCCGGCGGATTGGTTCTTGGCTGGTTGACGTGGCGGCAGACCCGGGCGGACGGTCGTGCCGTCCCAGCGGTGGCAGCGCGCGGAGTCGGCGCCGTGAGTGTCGGGGGAGGTAGCGATGCCGAGATCCGCACCGATGTGTCGGGCATGGCAGCCTTGTTGTCCCCGCCGCCTGGCGAAGGCGCCGGCGTTGACGCCAGCGGGACGGGTTCGGTTGCTGTCGGCGGTGACAATACCGCGCCGATCAGCACTCGCGTCACCGCACCGGACGCCGGACGGCAACCGTGATCTTCCGGCGAGGCGGGAACGCGGCTCCTGGCGCGCCGCAGGCTTTCCGCGTGGAGGCGTCCGGTCCCGGAGCGGTCGCGGTCGGCGGCGACAACACCGGGATCATTACGACCACGGTGATCATGCCGGGCAGCGGTCGTCCCGGTATCTGGCTCGAGACTGACCGATTCTTCGTCCTGCAAAGCGGCACCGGCCTGTACTCCCACGACTGGATGTTGGTTGGCCGTAGGCCGGAACTGCTCGGCCTGGTGGAGTGGCTGGCTGGGAATGGGCCGAGCGTCGCGCTGCTCGACGGCCGGGGCGGGATCGGAAAGTCGCGTCTGCTGCGTGCCTTCGCCGATGCCGCGGCGCGGGAGCATGGTTACGTAGTGCGCTTTCTCGATCGCACGGTTTCCGTGTTGCCGGAGGACGTCGAGGTGCTGCCCGCCGATGATCGCCTTCTGGTCATCGTGGACGACGCGCATGAGTCGCCGGGCGTCGCCGCGATGGTCGTCGGCATTCGTCGGGCGCGGCCGACGGCAAGGATCCTGCTGGCGACGCGGCCCTACGGTGTGGATCACTTGCTGTTGGATCTGCGCGGTGCGGGACTTCACCGGACTGACGTGCCGCACTGGCGGCTGGAGGATCTGTCCTTCACGGATGCGACCGTTCTAGCTGGCGCGGTGCTAGGGGAAGGGTGCGACGAGGACGTGGCGCGCAGGCTCGCGGCGATCGGCCGTGACTGCCCGTTGATCATCGTGGTGGGCGGGGGACTCATCCGGCTGGGCTTGCTCGACGCCAACCGAGTGGGGAACGATGACCTTCTACGGGATGAGGTGATGGCGACCTTCGCAAAGGCGCTCAGCTCCGATGCATCGGTCGCTGATCCCGGCCTTCGGCGCGAGGTGTTGTATGCCGTTGCGGCCCTGCAGCCATTTCGACTGAACGAGCCGGAGTTCCGTACGGCTGCTGAGGCACTGACCGGTCGGGCGTTCGATCAGGTCCTGGCCCAGCTGCGCGAGTTGGAGTACGCCGGAGTTCTGCTGCGCCGGGAGGACGCGGTGCGGATCGTGCCGGACCTACTGGGCGACACCCTTCTTGCCGACGCCATCGTCGACATTCGCTCGGGAGTTGGCACCGGCTATCTCGAGCGGATCCTGCGGTTGGTCGATGGCGAGGCTCTACTTCATCTGGTGCTCAACTCCAGCCGGGTGGACTGGAACGTCCGCTACTCGGCATCGGAGTCGCGGCCCTCTCTGGTGGAAGCGCTGTGGGACGCCTTGGTCATGCGGTTCGACGCGGCGGATTCCGAGGAGCGGTTGGCCCTACTGCGGCGGATGCGACGGGTAGTCTTCTATCGGCCCGCGGCGTTGCTGCGTATCTGCCAGCTCGCGTCTGAGAACTCCGGACCCGATGGTGATCCGCAGTTCCCGGAGGAGATCAGGGCCGCGCTGCCGCCCGTACTGGGGAAAGCGGCGCTGGGCCCGGACCAATTCTCCGCCTCGGTCGATCTGCTCTGGAAGCTGGTTGGGCAGGACGGGCGAACGGACCAGCGCCAGCCGGATCATCCCGTCCAGGTCCTCCTGGATCTCGCCGCGTTCAAGTTGGGGAAGCCGCTGGCGATCAACACTCGGATGGTCGAGTCGGTGAAGGGGTGGATTGCTGCGAACAGGGGTGGTCGGCCCGCTGTTTCGCCGTTGGATTTTCTTCACCCCCTGCTGGCGACGGAGGTCACCGAGGAGGAGTCCGACGGTGTCCGCCTCATCCTGAAACAGTTCCAAGTAGACCGAGTGGCGGTATCACCGCTCCGCCGGGAGGTTGTCGACCTCGTGCTAGACCAGCTGGGGTCTCCGGACCGTTGGGAAGCCGCCCGCGCTGCGGAGACCTTGGAGAAGGTCCTGCGGTACCCCCACGGGTACTACGGACACACCGTTTCGGTAGAGCGACGGGACGATTGGACCCCTGACTTCCTGGAAACGCTCGGCCGGCTCCGTGATCTGATCGCCATTGGACCGATCGACCCAGTTGTCGCGATCGTCGTCCGGCAGAGCCTGAAGTGGCACGCGCGCCATGCGCCCGGCGCCACGAAGCCAGCAGCCCGAGCCGTGCTGGACGCGCTCCCAGAAACCATCGACGACGAGATCGCGATTGCCCTGCACGATGGCTGGGCCGACCTGCTGGACGACGCAGACGACGTCCACAACAGGCTGCAAGTACAGGACGAGAAGCTAAATTCTCTCGCTCGCCTGGCCTTGGCGAGGTGGTCGGAGGGCACCGAGCTCGACGAGCTCACCCGCCGCATGCAGGCGGAGCAGGATGCCGCGTTGACCGGTCGGCCAGCGAACCCCGAGCCGTTCGCTCGTGCCCTATTGCGGAACCGACCCTCGCTCACGCATGCTCTCGTAGCATCGGTGATTCGTGAACCGGAAAGCGCGTTGGCAAAGTTGCTCCCGGTCGCCGCGCAGGAGCTCGTGCAAAGCGACGCCGACGCCGGATGGGAAGCGGTGAGCACACTACTTCGCCACGATGACCTCGCCCTGACGCGACTGACCGCGAACGGTTTGAGCCGCTATCGCGGCGGCCAGAGGCCCGTAGACTTCCGGGAGAGAGGAATACTCCGCCAGTTGCTGCGCCATGAGGACGAGACGACCCGCTTCCTGGCGCTGCAGGCGGTGCGGTGGATCGGCGAGTACGACCGGGGCGGTGCCGCGGAACTGGTCCTGTCGGTCACCTTCGATGACTCCGCGCCGGTGGTCAAGGAGGTGCTCGCCGCATTCGGCAAGCACGGCTATCTGTCGTTCGACGAAGTCGACGACGCGGACCGTGAACGATTGCTTGCCGGGATAGCTGGACTCGCCACGATCGAAGAGTACGAGGTCCAAACATTCCTGGCCGGTCTGTCGGAAGTGCACCCGGAAGCAGTCCTGCGACTGCTGAAGGACCGAGCGACGGCGTGGGCGGAACCGCGAACCGCTGGCTATCGCGCCTTGCCCGACCAGTGGCAGGAGAATCTCCGGTTCCGCGGTAACGCGCGCTTCGGCGACTTCCTGTGGGACGTATTGGAGTGGGTCGCCGACAATATCGACGATCCCAGCATCCACGATCCTGCTGCGCTCTTCGCGGCGGTGGCGGTGACGTTCGGCGACGACGTCCGCAACATGCTAAACCGTGCCATGGAGACGGGCAAGGTGCAGTACGTCAGGACAGTCGGCGTGGTTCTGGCCCATGCGCAACGAACTTTTGTCTGGGAATACCCGGATTTCGTCGCCCGTGCCCTTCGCGCCGCAGAAGGACACGGTGACGGCTGCCGCCGGGACATCTGGATCGGCCTTCATCGTTCGGTCTGGAGCGGCGGATGGGCAGGCCCAATCGGTGCGCCGTTTCCCAAGGACGTCGAGCAGCGCGACCGGAGCCGAGCCGTCGCGGCGACGCTGGCCGAGGGCTCGCTGGAGCGGGGGTTCTACGATACGTTGGCCGAGGAAGCGGACGCGGCTGTCCGCCGGGAGATCAACCATGAGCGCCACTATCTGGAATACCGCGAGTGGTGAGGTGCCGTTGGCCCGACTGTAAATTCGGCCTCGGACACCGACGACGCGGCCACCGTCATCGCCGCGATGTTCGACCAGGCCCACCGCGCCGACCCGCGCGGCCGGCGACCGTGGGTCGTGCTCGTCGACGGCAAGACCCACCAGATCGAGCTCATCGGCAAGCTGTGGGGTTCCGCAAAGGCGTCACGGGGGTTGACCTGTGATGATATGGTGCCGTGCTGTCACGTGGGGCATCATCGTGATCTATGGCGCTGCGGTTGTTGTATCTCCCGTTCTGCCCATGTGCGGAGGGCCAACGCCTTTGCGGAGCGGTTCGTCGGCACGGTCCGAGCGGAGGTAACCGTGCGGATGCTGATCGTCGCCGAACAGCACCGGCGCCGGACGCTGGACCGCTACGCCCGCCACTACAACGGGCGCCGCCCGCACCGGTCACTGCGACTGCAGCCGCCGCGCTCCGACCGACCGGTGATCGACCTGACGCTGGAGCGGATCAAGCGGCAGCCGGTCCTCGGCGGGCTGATCAACGAGTACGAACGCGCCGCATGAAAGGCCAGCTCAGCCGCGTGACGGTTTTTGGAACCCCACAGCACAACCTGGCCCGATATTCTGGTCCGGCCGCAGTCTGAAAGGTTCATCATGTCCAAGGCAATCCTCTACTTCCTCGCGGCTGGCGCCGCCCTCGTCGGCGGTCCCGCAGCCGCGGTCCTCCTCTTCCGCCGCGGTCAGCAGGAGGCTGCCGCCGACACCCTGGCTCGGGACGCCGCCGCGGTTGACCAGCTCCTGCGGACCGAGATGGACCTGGCCCCACTGCGCGCCGAGGCGCGTACCCTCGGAGTCGACCCGGACCTCGTCGAACAGGGCTATCGCGCCATGCGAGACGGTCTCATCACAATCGGTCAGCTGCAGGATCACCTACGCACGGTAGGCGGGTGACGCGCCCATTCACCCTGTAGGGGCTCATTATTACAATGTGGCGTTGCCCAGCGGCGACGTGACGGGTCGGGTCGGGTCGGGTCGGGTCGGGTCGGGTCGGGTCGGGTCGGGGGATGATGGTGTGCTGCCTCGCCTCGCGTGCTGTACTTGATCTTCTGTTGGGTGCTCGGCTGGCTCGTGCTGCTCGCGCGGACCACCGCTACGAAGAACGCCGAGATCGTCCTGCGCCATGAGGTCGCGCTTCTGCGCAGGCAGAATCCGAAGCTCCGCTTGTCCTGGGCCGATCGTGCCGTGCTCGCGGCGCTGATCCGGCTGCTACCCAAACAGTTGCAGACCTGGTGGCTGGTGACCCCGGCGACCGTGCCCAACTGGCACCGCCGACTGGTCACCAGGAAATAGACCTATCGTGGCCGACCTCGCGTCGACGACGGACTCGCCGATCTGATCGGACGGCTCGCGGTCGGGAACCCGTCCTGGGGCTATGTTCGGATCCAGGGCGAGTTGCGCAAGCTCGGCCACCGGGTCAGCTGCGCCACGATCCAGCGGCTGCTGCGCCATTGAGCATGCCGGCTGCGCCGCAGCGGTCGCAGGCCACGTGGCGGCGGTTCCTTGCCACCCATGCGTACACGATGCTGGCCTGCGACTTCCTGAATTTGGACTGTGCGGTCACCCTCGGGCGTGTGTACGTGTTCTTCGCGATCGAGCTCGGCAGTCGCACGTCCACGTGCTCGATACGACCAGCAACCCCGACGGGTTCTGGACCGTGCAGGCTACCCGTAACCTCCTGATGGACCTCGGCGAGCGCGTGGACCGTTGCAGGTTCCTCGTCCGCGACCGCGGCGGCCAGTTCACCGACGTGTTTGACGTGGTCTTCGCCGGCGCCGGTATCGAAGTGATCAAGACTCCGCCGCGGTGCCCGCGGGCCAACGCCTTCGCGGAGCGGTGGGTGAGAACGCTGCGCAGCGAACTCACCGACCGGATGCTCATCTTCGGGGAACGCCATCTTCGCCATGTCCTGACC
The DNA here is from genome assembly GCF_040648615.1 of Catellatospora sp. NPDC049111. Taxonomy (NCBI): domain Bacteria; kingdom Bacillati; phylum Actinomycetota; class Actinomycetes; order Micromonosporales; family Micromonosporaceae; genus Catellatospora; species Catellatospora sp. NPDC049111. Next base: position 31,658 of record NZ_JBEZEB010000018.1, read on the forward strand.
GAGTACGTGAAGCACTACAACCACAGCCGCCCGCACCGGGCCCTGAATCTGTCACCGCCACGCCCGCTGGCCACCGTCATCGATCTTGCCGGGCAGCGGCGGATACGCCGGAAACCGATCCTTGGCGGGCTCATCAATGAGTACGAACGAGCCGCACAGATCATCACGAAGCCGCAGGTACCGCCACATCGGAATAATGAGCCCCTACAGGCCCAGGACCTGCATCAACGAGGTCAGCCCTTCGGGTGCGGGCAGCCGGGGACCGCGGCAGGAGTTGGGCATGGGACATTGACATCAGTGGCCTTCTTCTGGGGATTCGAAGCGTGAGAACTCCACTCCTCTCAGCAAGAGGGCCAAGATCACAGTCGTGTCACGATAGTCTGCTCGCGACCTTGAAACTGCTCTAGGCGGGCCCGTTGGCCCACACGCGAGGAAACCATTCCGACTGGGGACCAGCGCGTCCCCCTCTACCCTCTTTGATCCCCCAATCACCGGGCCTATGCGGCCACACAGAGATCCTCTCGTGACGGTAGCCTTGCACGGTGAATCTCCGGGCCATTGTCGGTCTTGGCGGCGCCGTAGTCCTGGCGGCCGTAGCCTACGCGTCTGACCTTGTCGGCGCACTCTCGTATCTACGATCAGACGCTTTCGTTCGCTGGAACACGACACACGCTACCGAAATGTTCTGGGGAAGCGTAGCAGTAGTGCTGTCGCAAATTGTTTGGATCGTGTACCTATACCGCAAACTGGCGGCGGCGGAGGCCTCGAGTTCCGGTAACCGGCAGGAGCTCGCAGATCTGTCGCTCAAGCTGTCTACCGCAGAAAAGGCACTTGCAGCCTTGGCGGCGGAGCCCACTGAACACGACATCGAACTATATGGTCGCTTTCTTGCTGAGCTGCCCCCGACCGGTGTAACAATTGACTACCTCGCAAAGTGGTTTACTGGCAGTTCATGGGAGTGGCACAAACTCCGCCCGCTTGATGAATTCCGCTATCACTGGTCGCTCAACACGTACTTCGATGACCAAGCCGTCGACGATGCCAGAAAGGTACTCGAGACAACCTGCAACAACTTCATGTCCGCCATCGCCCTTCGAACGTTCAAGAAGGATCCTCGCGAAGAGGTTAGCTTCCTTGACGAGGACCGGTTTCCTTCTTACAAAGACTTCCACCAAGAGAGAACCGGGCTCGTCGCCCTCGCTGACTCACTCCTTCAGGCACACCGAGCGCTGGTTGACGCCGGACGTAGCGCAAAGCTGTACCGTGCCCAGAATCCTCTGTAACGATCTTGTACGCAGGCGTGGCACCATGTCGAACGCTACGCGAACTACCCGATGGAGGCCGACCACAGCCAGCTCAAACACTGGCTGCGACCGATGCGCGGCCTCCAAATCGACAGGACTGCGCAAGTGATCATCGCTGGACATGCGTTCATGCAGAACCTGCGCCGCGGACACTACGAGATCACGATCGACACCCCGCCCGCCCGGCGGGTCGCTGTGGCGTTCGCCGAACTGGCCAAGGCCATCTGTCCCGGCGCCGACCACACCTTCACCATGCCCAGCGATCCGCGAACGCAACAGCGTCGTCGGCACCGCTCCCCTCCGGCTGGCGAGTGACCGAGACCAGCTCCATAGCTCAAAAGGGCGCCGTACCCGCAGCCCAGGTCCTCGACCAACTGGCGCGGATGCCGGTCGCAGCGAGGTCCCCGAAGTCAACGCCGGAGAACGGGTCGGCGACGTACCGGACCTGGTCGTGCTCGGGACCGGCCTCGCTGACTGTCACCAGAGCCAGCCGGTAGCAGGGAACGGTGTTCTTGCCGGTGACGATCTCGTTGTGGCTGACGTAGAAGTCCTCAGCTCCTTCCATACGAGCCTTGACCTCGATGCGGATCGAAGGGCCACCGTCGGCGGGGATGGACAGAACGTCGTAGCCCGGGTTGTTGAAGGCCTGCTCCCGCGGCTTGCGCCCAAGAGCACGCTCCACAGTGAGCACCAGCTCCACGCCGCGCCGCTCCACGGCCTTGGTCTCCTTGGCCTTGATCGGAGCGTCCGATCCGATCTCGGCCTCGACCATGGCAAGCGGCAGCACGAGCACGGCGGTCATGATGCGCGGCGGATTGGTGGCCAGCTGGGCCTGCCGGTCCAACAGCGCCAGGCGGCTCTCCCGGCGTGCCTGTAAGTCATGCGCCTTGCGCACAAGACTGTCGGAACTCTCCTTCGGCTTGGCGCCGAACCGTTCCTTCTCTTGCGCCGCGGTCGCCTCACCGAAGAGGCGGTTCGACTCGTCGGCGAGCCGCTGGTCGACTCGCGTCCTGGTCCGCTGGAGCTCCGCGAGCCGCCGGGGCGCGACCTCAGCGAGGTACTCCTTGAGCTGGTGCCCGATGATCCATGTCCGGGCCTGGGACTCGGCCTCAGCGAGCCACGCAAGCTTCGTGGCTGCGACCACGGCCGGGGCACGCGGGGCGACCACGCAGTCAAGGTACGGTGCAGGGCCTGCAGGCTTAACACGGCCGGTGGCATCGACATAGGCGTAGCCGAAACGCCGGGCGATCGACTCCCCGGTGCCGTCGACAACCTCCTCCACGACACCGACCAGCAAGGTCGGCTCCTCGATCTCCGGGGAGACCAGAACGGTGCCGCGATCGAGCGTTGGTCGGAGCTGGGTGATGGTGAGTTCGGCGACCGCGTCGTGGATCGGATGCCCAGGGGCGATCAGGTCGGCACGCGGCTTGTCGTCGATGTCTATGCGGTCCAGCTCGAACGTTACCCGCTCGTAGCGGGTGGCGACCGGGCCGTGCTTGGTGACGGCGCGGACGGTCGCGGGGACGTGGGTGATCTCGTACCGGCCGCGCTCGCGTCTGGCGAGCCGGCCGCCGAGGCGCTGGAAGGCGAGGCGGAAGGCCCATTCGATGTAGTGCGGCTGCAACCTGCGGGCGCGGGCTTCCTCCATGAGCCGCTGCATGTCCGCCAGGTCGGCGTCCGACATGGCGTCGTGGGCGAGTGCGCGTTCCTCGAGGAGCTCTTTGAGCCCGTGAGCGACCGAGTGGTCGATGACCTGCTCCATCTTGGCTCTGGTCTCTGGGAGGTCGCCGTACCGGATGGCCTCGATCAGCAGGTCCCGCAGCGGCGTGTCGTCGAAGGCGAGCCCTAGGACGTCGAAGACCTTTCCGCCGTAGGCTTTACGCTGCTCCTCGACCTTATGCAGCAGCCGGGTGAACACCTCACCCTCGCGGGTGTTGGCGGCCACGAGGTTCCACAGGCGGCACACCTCGGTCTGCCCGATGCGGTGGATGCGGCCGAAGCGCTGCTCGATACGGTTGGGGTTCCACGGAAGGTCGTAGTTGACCATCAGGTGGGCGGCCTGCAGGTTGAGCCCTTCACCGGCCGCGTCGGTGGCGAGGAGCACCTGGCACGCCGGATTTTTGGTGAACTCCTCCGTGATGGCGCGCCGGTCCGCGCGGCGTACACCGCCGTGAATGGCCTGCACCGCGGCGGGCTTGCCGAAGAGCGAGCCGATCTTGCGGGCCAGGTAGTAGAGGGTGTCGCGGTGCTCGGTGAAGATGATCAGCTTGCGGAGCTTCTCGGCGTCGGGGTGGACGAGGTCGTTGTCTTCCAGGATCTTGCGCAGCTCGACCCACTTGCGGTCGGTGTCGAGGTTGCGAACCCGGCGGGCGAGGTGGATGAGCTGGTCGAGGTCGGCCAGCTCCGCGTTGAGCTCCTCGATGGTGCGGGCCGCTGTGGCCGCGTCCAGCAGCTCCTCCTCGACCTGCTCGACCTCTTCGGCGCTGTGCTCGTCGTCTTCCCAGGCGCTCGGGTCGACCAGGGCCGGCTCGTCGGCGACACCGCGGCCGTTGATCAGGTCATCCCGATGGCGTTTGAGCCGCTCGGAGCGCCGGACCAGCGACTGGTAGATCGCCTCGGGGCTGGAGGCCAGGCGCCGCTGGAGCACCGTGAGCGCGAACCCCACGGTGTTGCGGCGCTTGTCGTCCAGCCGCGCGGCACGGTTCATTCCCTCGCGGACGTACTCGGTGACGCGCTCGTAGAGGTCCTGCTCGCCTTCGGTGAGCAGGTACGGCACGGTCTGGGCGATGCGTTCGGGAAAGAGCGGCCTACCCTCGAAGGTGAGCAGGTCTTCCTTCACCATTCGGCGCATGAGGCCGGTGGTGTCCGCGTTGTGTACGCCCGCACGGAACTTTCCCTCGAAGCGATCGCGGTCGAGCAGCGTGAGGAAGAGCTGGAAGTCCTCCTGCTTGCCCGCGTGCGGGGTGGCAGTCATCAGCAGCAGGTGCCGGGTGCGGTCGCGCAGCCTCTCGCCGAGCTGAAAGCGCCGGGTCTTGTTCAGCTTGCCGCCGAAGTAGTGCGCGCCCATCCGGTGGGCCTCGTCGACGACGACCAGGTCGAACTCGGCGTCGTCGAGCTGCGCGGCCAGGGCCTCGTTGCGCGCGAGCTGGTCCATCCGCGCGATGAGCAGCGGAAACCGGTCGAAGACGCTCGCCCCATGCGCGGCGTCGACCATGGCTGTGGTGAGGATGTCGAACCGCAGGCCGAATTTGAAGAAGAGCTCGTCCTGCCACTGGTCCACCAGTCCGCCGGGGGCCACGATCAGGCAGCGCTTCACGTCGTCACGGAGCAGGAGCTCCTTGACATACAGGCCCGCCATGATCGTCTTGCCCGCGCCGGGGTCATCCGCGAGAAGGAACCGCAGCGGCGTGCGGTCGAGCATCTCGCCGTACACAGCCTGGATCTGGTGGGGCAGCGGCCGCACGTCGCTGGTCGCCACCGCCAGCATCGGATCGAACAGCCCAGCCAAGGAGATCCGCTGCGCCTCGGCGATCAGCCGGAACTCCTGGCCATCGGCGTCGAACGGCCGGCTGCCCGCGTCGGAGAGATTCAGCTTGGCCTCGTCTGCCCGGAAGACCACCTGCTGGCGCAGTCCCCCGTCGAGGGTCTTGTACGTAAGTTCCAGAGCGTCGGACCCGTGCCACTGCGCGGCGATCACCGAAACGACCTCGCCGGCCACCACCCCCGCCACCCGCACCCCGGACGAGAGATCCTCAAGCCTCACCGACTACCTCCAGATCGACAGTGTGCAGAGCTTACTGACGACCACTGCATCGGCACGGCCGCACCAGTGCGTGCCATAGCTGACCGAGCGCTGTCCTGAAGTTTCGTGTCCGTTCGCGGTTGCTCTACCCTACTCTCCGTTAGCCCCCCGAAACCCGCAGCGAGGCACGAGCATGAGCGATGCATGAACAAGACAGAGCGTGAGCAGATCCATCGCCTCGTCGCGGACTTCAAGCAGTGGGGCAAACGAGCCGCGGACGTGCAGGCCCGGCGCCAGGCCGTACAGGACTCAGCCGGCAGCGGCGAACGAGTTCTGCGTACGCGCAGCGTCGAGCTACGCCGGGCCGGCCAGACGGCATGGCTCACGACTCCGCTCGAAATGGGCGACACGGTTGTCGTCAGGGACCTCTGGCAGCGCGCGAACCTCCCCGTAGCGACTGCCGAAGATCGGGCCCTGCTGAGGTTGCTCGCAGAGGACGTACCACGCGCCATCGACGCCGTCCGCGCCGTGCTCGGCATCCGCCGCTTCCTCACCGGACCGGCAAAGAAGCAGCCGGCGCAGGCTGCGGCTGAGTTCCTGCACCGCCAGCACACCGCGGTCACCGCAGCTGGCGGACCCAGACGACTGGAGCAGCTCGGTGTTCTCCCCGAAACCGTCGACCCGGTACGGCTGAGGTTCGAGGCGCTGCTCGACCCGGTCCTCCGCTTCGACCTCGTCGCCGCACGGACCGGCCCGAAGCCCGAGATCCTGGACCGGTCGGTCTTCGGCGGCCTGCCCGAGGCGCTCGTCGCGATCGACAAGGTCCTCACCAGCGAAGACTCGTACCGCTCGGCCGCGCGCGACGCGGGCGACAAGGTTCGACGTGCGGAGGTTCAGCGGATCCTCCTGCAGATGCCTGTGGATGGGTTGAAGGCGGCCACCCGCGACCGCCTCCGACTGACCGCCCTCTCCGAGGCGCGCATCAGCACCGTGCAGGAGGTGCTGGACTGGGGCATGTCACTGCAGTCGCTTCCCGGCGTCGGGGAAACCTCGGCACGGCGCATGTACGCGGCGGCGCAAGCGCTCTGGCAGACGACGTACGACGAGATGCCCGTCCGCATCGACATCAAGAATCGGCACCCGGAGACCACCCACCTGCTGGGCACCCTCGCCGAATGGGACTCGTGCCGTCAGACCCGAGGCGCGTCAGCAGACATCGAACGCGCGGCCGAACTCGCACCCCTGCGGACAGCCATCAGCGCCAAGACGAGCCACCTCCTCGTCATTCCGACCAGGACGCTCCAAGCCACCGGACTGCGTGAGAGCATCCAGATCGTCAAACGGCGGGCAGAACTGCTCGCCGGATCGGCCGCAGCCGGACCGAGAAGCACCGGCACGGACCCGTGGCAGGACTTCCTCCTCCGACCCGCCGACTACTTCGCCATGCTCTCCGAACTCGGTTTCATCATCGAGGACGAGAACGCCGTACACGGAGACCTCCCGGAGGAGATCATCGCGGCGGTACGCGACCAAGCGCTCAGCGGCGAACACCTCACCGCGTCGTTGCGCGGATACCAGAGCTTCGCCGCCCGCTTCGCCCTCGTACAGCGCAAGGTCATCATCGGGGACGAGATGGGCCTCGGCAAGACCATTGAGGCCATCGCCGTCCTGGCGCACCTGCGCACCCGAGGCGAGACCCACTTCCTGGTGGTGTGCCCGGCCGCAGTCGTGACCAACTGGATCCGCGAGGTGACCAGCAAGTCGAAGCTGCGAGCACACCGGGTCCACGGACCGGAGCGCGACCGCGCAGCCCGGACCTGGGCACGCGACGGGGGCGTCGCCGTAACAACATACGAGACCCTGGCGTGGTGGGAGCCGGCCCTGAAGAAGCTGCACGATCTGCCGTGCGTCGTGGTCGATGAAGCCCACTACATCAAGAACCCGCACGCACAGCGGACGATTAGGACCCACGACCTCATCACCCGCTCGGACCGCGCGATCCTCCTCACCGGTACGCCGTTGGAGAACCGGGTCGACGAGTTCCGCAACCTGGCGTCCTATGTGCGTCCGGACCTCACCGTCAGCGCCACGGACCTTTCACCGCGGACGTTCCGGCGGCAGATCGCGCCTGCATACCTCCGCCGGAACCAGGAGGACGTGCTCGCCGAACTCCCAGAGCTCATCGAGGTCAACGACTGGCTGCCCTTATCTGCGGCGGACATGTCCGGCTACCGGGCGGCCGTCGAACGAGGCAACTTCATGGAGATGCGCCAAGCGGCGATGCTCCAAGGACCCCAGTCCGAAAAACTGCGACGGCTGGTCGACATCGTCCGCGAAGCGGAGGAGAATGAGCGGCGAGTCATCGTCTTCTCCCACTTCAGGCAAGTACTGGACCTCGTTGCCAGGTCACTGCCAGGCCGGGTGTTCGGGCCGCTGACGGGGTCCGTGCCGGCGAACCAACGCCAGGAGATGGTGGACCAGTTCTCGAGGGCGAAGCACGGCGCCGTTCTCGTCGCCCAGATCATCGCCGGCGGCGTCGGGCTCAACATCCAGTCCGCATCCGTCGTCATCATCTGCGAACCGCAGCTCAAGCCCACCACCGAAGCCCAGGCGATCGCCCGGGCACACCGGATGGGGCAGGTGCAGTCGGTGCAGGTCCACCGGCTGCTGTCCGAAGACAGCGTCGATCAACGGATCACCGAACTGCTGGCTAGGAAGAAGCAGATCTTCGCCGACTTCGCCCGGGTCAGTGACATGGCCGACTCCGCTCCGGAGGCGGTGGATCTGTCGGAAGCCGAACTCGTCCGAGAGGTCGTCGCCGCCGAACGCCAACGCCTCATGGGACTCACCACTGTTGAGACCTGACCCTCCCAACCACGGACCGGTCACCTCCAGGTACTCGTCAACCGGGTCCGTTGCGTTGAGCCTTGGCATGGTCGAGCCACACTCGAGCGGTGAAGTCGTCGCCCCGCGTCCGTCCGGTGTTGCCCGCGAAGACGGCGTTCGCGGGGTTACGGTTTCCGCCGGAGGTGATCGTGGTCGCCGTGCGCTGGTACCTGCGGTTCAACCTGTCGTACCGCGATGTCGAGGAGCTGCTGGTCGAGCGCGGGGTCGAGGTCACGTCACCGTGTTCCGGTGGGTGCAGCGGTTTACCCCGCCTCTCGCCGATGCGGCGCGGTTTTGCCGGCACTCGCCGGGTGACCGGTGGTTCGTCGACGAGACCTACGTCAAGGTCAGCGGGGTGTGGCGCTAGGTCTACCGGGCCGTCGACCAGCACGGACAGGTCATCGACGTGCTCGTGTCCGCCCGCCGCGACGCCGACGCGGCCCGCAGGTTCTTCCGCCGGGCCCTGTCGACGTTGAAGGTGACGCCGATCGAGGTAGTGACCGATGCCGCGGTGGTGTACCCGGCTGTGATCGAGGAGCTACTTCCGCGGGTGTGGCGTTCATGTCGAACGCTACGCGAACAACCCGATCGAGGCCGATCACAGCCAGCTCAAACACCGGTTGAGACCGATGCGCGGGCTGCAGACCGACAGGACTGCGAAAGTGGTCATCGCTGGACACGCCTTCATGCAGAACCTACGCCGCGGACACTACGAACTCGCGATCGACACCCCACCCGCCCAGCGGCCGCCGCGGCATTCGCCGAACTCGCCAAGGCAATCTGACCCGGCTCCGAGCCGGAGCTTCACCACGCCCGACCATCCGCGAACGCAACAGCGCCCATCACCTACCTGCCGCCCGAATCCAGGCCGCTGTAGACCGGACGGTGCGGCTGGATCACCGGCCGGCGCGACCGCCGGTACGTTCTGTCACGCCATGGCGACGCATTGCCCCGGGACGCCGCTGGAGGTGGCTGCGGTGCGCTCGGATTGTCCTCAGTTGCGCAAACATCCACATCGGACGTTGGGATGAGTACGGCTAAGCTCTTGTGGTGATGCCCGTCACCCGTCACGTCGCCCTCACGGGACGGGTAGATCTTGATTGGACCATGCTGGTTAACCCACGATGATGCCTTCAACACGCAATGTCGGGGGTGGGCGCCATTCGCGAGGATTCTCCCCGCTGGGAACAGATCAATCCCAGCGGGTTTCTTCATGAGCGAGAAGGCCTGCGTGAACTCGCCTCGTACCTTCCTGATGCGGATCCGTTCCACGTATGGGCCAACGTCGAGTTTGTCGGTACCGACGGCACGATCAACGAAGTGGACGCCCTGGTCCTCACGGAGAACGGTCTGTATGTGCTTGAGCTCAAGCACTGGCAGGGCGAGGTTTCCGGCGACGGCACTCAGTGGGTGCGGCGCGTAGGCAACGGCCGTCTTGAGCCTTGGGACAACCCCTACGTCCTGGCCAATCGCAAGGCCAAGCGCCTGTCGAGCCTGATGCAGCACTACGCCAAGCAGCAAGACCGCAAGGCATCGGTGCCCTTCGTCCGCGCGGCCGTGTTTCTGCACGCCCGCAACATGCGATCGAGATTGGATGAAGTCGGCCGCCAGTCCGTGTACGGCCTCGACGGCCAGGGGTCCGGCCTGCCCAGTCTCAAGCAACTGCTCCTCGGCCGCCCCCGCGACGTGCGTGACCTCGTGGACCCCGCCCGCGGCAGGGAGATCGTCGATCTGGTGCGCGGCGCGAAGATCCGGCCCTCCGTGGCGGACCGGAAGCTGGGCAGCCTGCTGCTGCACCCGCGACCACTCGCCGAAGGGGTGGGCTGGCAGGACTTCCTCGGCGGCCACACGGCAGACACCGCGATCGTGCGCCGGGTGCGCTTCTACCTCACCAGCCGCGCCGAGGCCGACGAGGTGCCGGTAATCCTGCGCGCCGCCGACCGCGAGTTCCGGCTGCTGCAGGGCATGCGGCACGACGGCATCGCCGCGGCGCTCGACCTCGTCGACCATCCCTGGGGGCCGGCCGTCGTGTTCGAGCACGACGAGAACTGGGTCCGGTTGGACCACTGGCTGACCCAGCGCGGTGACAAGCTCACACTCGCCCAGCGGCTGACCCTGGTCCAGGACCTTGCGGAGATCGTCGAGTACGCCCACGCGCGCCGCCTGGTGCACCGTTCGCTGCACCCCAAGACCATTTTCGTCAAGGACCCGGACAGGTCCCGCCCGCAGCTCGTGGTGACTGACTGGCAGACCGGCGGCCGACTGGCCAGCGCCACCCAGCTCACCCGTCACGGATCGTCGAGCGATCCCGCCGGGCTGGAGCTCTTCTACGACGACGAGGCGCGCCGCTACCAGGCGCCGGAGGCGTTCGTGCGGTCTGACGCCCCTGGATCGGCGCTCGATGTCTTCTCCCTTGGCGTCATCGCCTACCGCGTCTTCGCCGGCGCGGCGCCGGCCGCCACGGGCGAGGAGCTGCTCATGCTCGTCCGCGCCGGGGGCCTTAACCTCGCCGGCGGCGTCGACGGTGTGCCGGCGACGCTCGTGGACCTGGTCTACGACGCGACACGTGGCGATCCTGCCGCGCGTATCCCCAGCGTGGCTAGGTTCCGAGCCGGCGTCGAAGCGGTCTGGGACGAGCTGACCGCCCCGGAGCCGGTGCAGCGGCTTGACCCCCTTGAGGCCAAGAAGGGTGACGAGCTCGACGGCGAGCTTGTCGTCATCAGGCCGCTCGGCTCCGGTGCCACCGCGAAGGCGCTGCTCGTCCGTGCCGGTGACAGCAAACGCGAGCTGGTCCTCAAGGTCGCCAAGGACGAGCGGCATGGTGAGCGTCTGCGCCAGGAGGGTCGGGTGCTGGCGGGCCTCAACCACTGGCAGGTGGCGGCCCTGGTCGACGGCGATCTGACGGTCGGCGGGCGCACCGCGCTGCTGCTGGAGAGCGCGGGTGAGCAGACCCTCGCGCAGGATCTCGAGCGAGGCCCCCTGGCCCTCGACTTGCTGGAGAGATACGGCCGCGACCTGCTGGACATCCTGGCGTTCCTTGATGCGCAGGGTGTGGCACACCGCGACCTGAAGCCGGCCAATCTTGCCGCCCGACCCCGCCCCAAGGACAAGCAGCTGCACCTGTGCGTCTTCGACTTCTCGCTGGCGGCGACGCCGGTGGATCAGCTGCTGGCGGGCACGCCCGGCTATCTAGACCCGTTCCTCGGGCCGCCGCGGCGACAGCGCTACGACCCGGCGGCCGAGTGGTTCGCCGCCGCGGTGACGCTGTATGAGATGGCCACCGGCAAACTGCCGCGCTGGGGTGACGGTGCCAATCCGGTCGTGGTGCGTGACGAGGTCACCCTCGACCCGTCCGTGTTCCCCGACCGGATCGCAGACCGGCTGGTCGCCTTCTTTGCCAAGGCGCTGGCCCGTGACGCCCCGGCCAGGTTCGACACCGTCGAGAAGATGACCGATGCCTGGCGCGTCATCTTCAAGGACATCCCCGAGGCTGGCACATCCGCCGTCGACGTGCCGCTGGCTGCGAACCTGACCCGCGAATCACCCATCGACGGTCTCGGGCTCACCGACCGCGCCCGGTCTGCCCTCAACCGGCTGGGCGTGCACAGCGTCAGTGAGCTGCTCGACTACGAACCGTCAGCGCTCACCCGCGCCAAGGGCGTGCCCGACGCCACCCGCAAGGAGATCCTCGCGCAGGCGCGTGCCCTGCGGACGATCATGCAGCCGGTCGCGCCTGCCGCGGAGGACGAGCAGCACGTCGCCCGGGGCATCGAATCCGTCGCGGCCACGCTGCTGCCCGACCCGACCAGCCGCAACCGCGCCGAGCGTGACGCGCTGGCGGTGTTGCTGGGGCAGACGCCGGAGGCCGCGGGCTCCTACTTGCGCTGGCCGGCCCAGAGCGAGGCTGCCCGCGGCACCGGGCAGAGCCAGCCTCAGTTGTCGATCTGGCTGCGAAAGAGCGCGCCGCAGTGGCTTGCCAATCCGGCGCTGACAGCCGTACGCGATGAGGTCGTCGCGCTGCTGGACACTCGCGGTGCGGTGCTGTCGGCAGCGGAGCTGGCCGAAGCCCTGATCGCCGACCGCGGTTCGTACTCCCCGGAGCCGCAGCGCACGGCCCAGGCAATCGGCGTCGTCCGCGCCGCGGTCGAGGCCGAGCTCAGCCGGGGCGGCGATGCGCGGGTCGCGATCCGCCGGTTGCGGGGCTCGGACAGCGTGCTCGTCGGGCGGGAGCCCGACGACCCGGACGCCACGATCACCGCCGACGACCTGCTGAAGTATGCGATCGAGCTGGGCATGCGGGCCACCGAGCTCGCCGCCGCCCAGCCTTTGCCGACCCGTCAGCGCACGGCCGAGGAGCTGCGCCAGATCGTGCCGCCCGGCGGCATGCCCGTGCTGAGCGAGGCGCGGCTGGTGCAGCTGGCCGTCGCGGCCAGCAACGACCGCGCGGCCGTCAATGCCGCCGGGCAGCTCTATCCCGTCGGCATGCCCGCCGCCCAGGCCGTGCGCCTGTCCGCGGGCAGCCTCATCGGCCAGTTCTCCCAGGAGAAGTTGCGCAGCCGGGTCAGCTCACGTTTCCCCCGCGCCGAGGCGCTGCCCGACCGACCGGCGCTGGACGACCTGCTGCGCGAGTGCGGCGTGCTCCTGCGCTGGGACGCGACGCAGCGCGTCTATGGGCCGCCGACACAGAACAGCTTCACCGCCACCCGCATCCTGACCACCGTGCCGGTGGCCGGCGGGCCGGGCGCGGAGTCGGCGGTCGACGCCAGGCTCGCCGAGACCGTCGACCGCAACGGCTTCCTGGTTGTGCTCGCGTCGTTCCGGCGCGTGCGCGACGCCCGGGAGCGGCTGCTGAGCCGCTACCCGCTGGCCGAGGTCGACGTCACCGCGATCCTGCTGGCGACGCTGCGTGCCTCCGGCGCACCGTGGGAACTGATCGTCTCCGCGGATGCGCAGGAGCCCAGGAGCCCCGACTTCCAGGCCCTGCGAGGCCTGGTGCAGCACGACGTCCTTCGTGCGGTCGAGGCCGCGGTCGACGCCGCATCTGGCCCCGTGCTGATCACTGAGGCGTCGCCGCTGGCGCGATACGACGAGATGGGCCTGCTACGCAAGCTGGCCGACACGAGCCGCACGCGCCCTGCGGCACGCCTCCTGCTCACCCCCTACCGGCGTCCCGAGCAACCGCTGCTCGACGATGTGCCGCTGCCGCTGATCTCCCGCGAGAGCCAGGCGCTGCACCTGCCCGACAGCTGGCTGGACCGCACCGCCGCCGCAGAGAGGGCAGCCCGCCCATGATCGAGCTCAAGGCGTTGCAGAGCCAGGTCAGGCGGCTCGTCGACGACTTGCGCACGCAGGTTCCCGTGACGGTCGGCCTTCTGCCAAAGCTCGAGAAGGAGTACGGCGAAGCTAAGGCGGCCAAGCGGGTCGGCGGCACGTTCGAGACCTGGCTGGAAGACGTGCTCGACCAGGCGGCCGTCGCTTGGGTGCTCGGCTGCATCTTCGTGCGCTTCTGCGAGGACAACGAGCTCGTTAACGGGCTGTGGCTGGGCGGCCCCGAGCCGCACGCGTCGGTGGAGTACGCCTACCAGCGCCGCCAGGCGTTCCTGACCGGCACCACCCACAACGACCGGCACTGGCTGCGGGAAGCGTTCGGCTACCTGAAGAGCCTACGTGTCGCGGAAAAGATCTTTGACGACCACAATCCGGTATGGCGATTCGAGCCGTCCGCCGACGCGGCCGAGGCCCTCGCCGACTTCTTCCGCAAGGGCGCCGGTCGGGTGTCGCTGCGCGAACCGCAGCTGGACACCCGTTTCCTCGGCGACCTATACGAGGACCTGTCCGAACACGCCAGGAAAACATACGCGCTATGCCAGACCCCGATCTTTATTCAGGAGTTTGTCCTTGACCGCACATTGGTGCCTGCGTTGCAGGAGTTCGGCCTGGCCGAGACCAAGGTCATCGACCCGGCATGCGGATCCGGACACTTCCTGCTCGGCGCGTTCCATCGGTTGAGCATGCTTTGGCAGCAGCGCGAGCCTGGGTCAGATGCCCGCGAACGGACCCAGCGTGCCCTTGATCAGGTCACGGGGGTGGATATCAACCCGGTCGCGGTTGCGATCGCTCGGTTCCGCTTGCTCATCGCGGCGCTTAAGGCCTGCGGGATATCGTCGCTTGAGCGTGCTCCCGCATTCGCGGTGCGAGTCGCTACGGGTGATTCGCTACTGCAATGGCACACAGATGGTCGGGGCAAACAAGGCGACCTGCTGGCGCTGGCGCAGCAGCGGTCCGCTTTCGCCTACGTCACGGAGGACGCCCAACAGCTCGCAGAGTACCTGAAGCCCGGTCAGTACACCGTGGTCGTCGGCAATCCGCCCTACATCACCGTCAGGGACAAGGCCCTCAATGAACTCTATCGCGGTCTTTACAACGCGTGCTCTGGAAAGTACGCGCTGACGGTTCCGTTCGCGCAGCGATTCTTCGAGCTCGCGCGGCCCGGTGACCACGACGGTCGCGGCTCCGGCTGGGTCGGCCAGATCACCTCGAACTCCTTTACGAAGCGCGAGTTCGGTAAGAAGCTGATCGAAGAGTTCTTCGCCAAGCAGGTTGAGCTGAGCGAGGTCATCGACAGCTCGGGGGCATACATACCAGGTCACGGCACTCCCACGGTCATCATGATTGGACGGAACAACCTGTGGAAGCGTGCATCGACATTACGCACGATTCTTGGTGTACGAGGGGAACCCGGCGCTCCCGACGATCCAGCCACGGGCCTAGTCTGGCGGGCAATCATCGATCAAATCGATGCTCCCGGCTCGGAGTCTGTGTGGGTAACTTCAGCCGACTTTCCTCGGGGTCAACTTGCCACCCACCCCTGGAGCCTCTCCGGTGGCGGTGCCTCGGATCTTATGGAGGTGCTCGAAGATTGCCCAACGGAGCTTGGAACTACTGTGTCGAGGGTTGGCGTGTTCGGTATGACGAACGCCGATGACGTCATGTTGGCGGACGCCGCAGCCTGGGCCCGTCGGGCAGGAGATCTTTCGCTAAACCGTCGGTTGGCATTGGGTGATGAACTTCGTGACTGGATCTGTAGTGATGGTGCGTGGTCCTTCTTTCCATACGACGACGAATTGAAGTTACTTAAACTTACCGAAGGTGGGCACTACCGCTGGCTCTGGCCGAGTCGGACAGTGATGGGTAACCGTGTCACCTTCGGCAAGCAGACATACTTCGAGGAAGGAAGACCCTGGTACGGCTGGCATCAAGTTACGCGCGACCCAGGGACGCACGAATGGTGGATCGCGTTTGCGGAGGTGGCGACGCATAACCACTTCGTGCTGGACCGAGGCGGGAAGGTCTTCAAACAGACCGCGCCGGTGATCAAGCTTTCGGAGGAAGCAAGCGAGGACGACCATCTGGCGTTGTTGGGCATGCTGAACTCGTCGACCGCCAACTTTTGGCTAAAACAGGTCTGCTTCTCAAAAGGCGGCAGCGGCATGGGGCGGGGTATCCAGCCAGAGGATTGGATGGAGCGCTATGCCTTCAACGCCTCCAATGTTCAGGAGTTTCCCCTGCCCGAGGGCCGCCCGCTGGACTGGGGTCGTGCACTCGATGCACTTGCCCATCAACTGGCCAAGTCGATCCCGCTCGCTGTCGCGGCGACCGGGGTCCCGACGAGAACCCGGCTGGCCGAGGCTCGCGCGGCGTGGGAGAGCTGCCGCGCCCTGATGATCGCGGCGCAAGAGGAGCTGGATTGGGAGGTCTACCGGCTTTACGGGCTGCTCGACGACACTCTGACCATTGAGTACCCGCCGGAGATCAGCCTTGGGGAGCGCGCGTTCGAGATCGTGCTGGCGCGCCGGGTGGCCGCGGGTGAGCTGGAAACCCAGTGGTTCGAGCGTCACGGCTCCAGCCCGATCGCGGAGATTCCTAACCACTGGCCAGCAGACTATCGGCAGCTCGTGCAGCGGCGTATCGATCTGATTGAGGCTGATCGCAACATCGCTCTGCTGGAGAAGCCGGAGCACAAGCGGCGCTGGGCTACTGACGGCTGGGACGCCATGCAGAGCGCTGCGCTGCGCGATTGGCTGCTGGACCGGCTGGAAGCGACCACGATCTGGGGTGCGACGCCGGTGCCGTTGAGCGTCGCGCAGATCGCCGATCGGGTGGCTCACGACGAGGACTTCCGGCATGTGCTGGAGCTATGGCTCGGCTCGAACGCCTACGACCTGACGAAGGCGCTGACCAAGCTGCTGGCCGACGAGTGGGTGCCGTTCCTGCCGGTCGACCGCTACAAGCCGTCCGGGCTGCGTAAGCGCGCCCAGTGGGAGCGCACCTGGGAGCTGCAGCGCCTGGAGGACGACGGCGAGCCGGTCGTGATCGACGTGCCCCCCAAGTACGGGTCGGGTGACTTCGCCAAGCCGTCGTACTGGCGGGCGCGGGGCAAGCTCGACGTGCCGAAGGAGCGCTTCATCGCGTACCCCCGGATGGGCCGCGACGGTGACGGCAGCGAGCTGCTCGGCTGGGCCGGGTGGGACCACCTGGCGCAGGCCCAGGCCCTGGCCACCGTCTACCTGGACCGCAGGACGCAGGCCGCGTGGCCCGCGGACCGGCTGCTGCCGCTACTGGCGGGCTTGGCCGAGCTGGAGCCCTGGCTGCACCAGTGGCACGCCGAGCCGAAGGCCGGGTTCCCAGGCACGCCGGCCGACTTCTTCACAACCTTCATCGACACGGAGCTGTCGACCCTTGATGCCGACCGGGCTGCGCTGACGCGGCTACGTGGATTGGAACTGCCATGACGCTGCTGCGGGATCTGATCGACATCCCGGAGTCGGTCTCGGACGCCGATTTCGTCGTCACCGCATCGCGCGCCGCCGAGCTGCGCAAGTATGTCGTCACCGACCAGCTGCGCGACAGCTTCGCTGACGCGCTCGCCACGATAGGGCACGCCGCGACCACCGGGCATTCGCAGGCAAAGTTCCTGCACGGCTCGTTCGGCTCCGGCAAGTCGCATTTCATGTCCGTGCTGCGGGAGATCCTCAAGCACAACCCGGAGGTGCGCCAGCAGGTGCGCAACCTCGGCGGCCCGCTCGACAAGGCCGACGGGTGGCTGGCCGGCCGGAAGGTGCTGACCCTCACCTTCCACATGATCGACGCGACCTCGGTCGAGCAGGCGGTGCTGCAGGGATACCTGCGGCAGGTCTCCAGCCTGCACCCGGAGGCCCCGGTGCCGGCGGTGCACCGCTCCGACGCGCTGCTGGCCGATGCGGCGCGGCTACGTGGCCAGCTCGGCGATGACAAGTTCTTCGCGGCCATGGCCGGCACCGGCGCGGGACCGGGCGGTGGTGGCGGTCTCGCCGGCCACCTGGCCCGGGCGGTGGGATGGACCGCTGACACCTACGCCGCGGCCGCTGCCGCGCCGCCCGGCGACGAGCGGCGCGACAAGCTCGTCGGCGCGCTGATCAGCACGTTCTTCTCCGGGGCGGTGCACGGCGGCCAATACCTGGACCTGGACACCGGGCTCGCGGTCATCACCCGGCACGCCAAGGAACTCGGCTACGACCTGATGGTGCTGTTCCTGGATGAGCTGATCCTGTGGCTGTCTACGAAGATCGCAGACCACACGTTCGTCACCACCGAGGGCGCCAAGCTCAACAAGCTGGTCGAGTCGTCCGACGCCACCCGGCCGCTGCCGATCGTGTCGTTCGTGGCGCGCCAGCGCAACCTGGAGGAGTTCCTCGGCCCGCAGGTGGGTGGCACCGAGCGGCAGGCGCTCGGTGACGTGATGGTCCATGTGCAGGGCCGCTTCGGTGAGATCGTGCTCGCCGACACCAACCTGCCGGAGATCGCCGAGAAGCGGCTGCTCAAGCCGCTTGCCGAAGACGGGCGGCGGGTCCTCGACGCCGCATTTGAGGCGGTCAAGGGCAACCGAGCGGTATGGGACACGCTGCTGCTCGGCGCACAGTACGGCGACGCGGGCATCGGTTCGGACGCGGCGGCGTTCCGCAAGCTGTATCCGTTCTCCCCGGCACTGGTGGCGACGCTGGTGGCGCTGTCGCAGGCGCTGCAGCGTGAGCGCACCGCGCTGAAGGTGATGACCGAGCTGCTGGTCGCCCGGCGTGACACGTTGCGGGTCAACGACCTGATCGGCGTCGCGGCGCTGTTCGAGCCGCTCGTCGTGCACGGCCGGCTGCCCGACCGGGCCGAGCTCAAGCAACGTTTCCAGGCCGCCCGCGACACCTACCTCAGTAAACTGAGGCCGCTGCTGCTGACCCGCAACGGCATCACCGAAGCGCAGGCGGCCGAGCACGAGCAGTTTCAGCTCGACGACCGGCTGATCAAGACGCTGCTGCTGGGCGCGGTCGTGCCGGAGGTGCCGGCGCTGACCAACCTCACCGCGGCGAAGCTGCACGCGCTGAACTTCGGCACGATCACCTCGCCGATCCCCGGATACGAGGCGCAGATCGTCGTGGGCCGGCTCAAGCAGCTCGCCGCGGACGCAGGCGAGCTGCACTACAGCGAAGGCCCCGACCCGGTCTTCTCGGTGAAGCTGTCCACCGTCGACTACGACCAGTTGCTGGAGCGGGCGCCGCTGGGCGCGTCGTCGACCGGCATGCAGCAGGAGCTGATGCGCGACCTGGTCTGCGCCGAGCTGGGCCTGCCCGACCCGAGCGGCTCCTTCGGCGAGCTGACCCACCCCCGTGACTGGCGCGGGCGGCGGCACTTCATCCAGATCAAGTTCGGCAACGTCCGCGACAGGGACACGATGCCGGAGTCCGCGCTGGTCAACCAGGCCGACACCTGGCGGATAGTGATCGACTACCCGTTCGATCCGGGCTATCGGCGCAACTCCGACGCGGCGCGCATCGAGACCCTGCCGCGCGGGTCGCGGACCGTGTTCTGGTTGCCGCTGTTCCTCAGCGACGACATGATGGGCCGCGTCGCCCAGCTTGCGAAGGTGAACTACCTGCTGGGCGGGGTCGAGGACCGGATCTCGACCCTGGCCGCGGACTGGTCGCTGTCCGACCGGCAGCAGGGCAAGGTCTACCTGCAACAGCGCCAGCAGCAGCTGCGCCAGTCGCTGGTGGAGGCGCTGAAGCAGGCCTACGGCGCGGCCAAACCGCAGCCCTCTGACGTCGAGCAGGACACCGTGCCGGTGCTGCACACCCTCGCTGAGGCCTTGAACATCGGGGACCCCCGTGGCGGCACGCTGAAGACGGCGTTCGACAACCTCACCGGCGAGCTGCTGGCCTGGGCATACCCCGGCAAGCCCCAGCTGCCCGACGACGAGAAGCCGATCTCCAAGGCGGAACTGGCGAAGGTGCTGCACTACGCCCGGCTCGCCTCGGCTGACGCCACCAAGGGCACCAACGTCGAACCCGCCGACCGCAGGACGATGCAGCGTATCTGCAACCACCTGGAATTGGGCGAGCTGGCCGAGAACCGGTACGTGCTGACCATGTCGACCTGCCTGTGGAGCCGCAAGCTGCTGCAGGAGGCCGGCCACCAGGGCTACACCGACCACTTCCCTGTGCACGTGCTGCGGGAACTGCTCGACAAGCCTGGGGCGCGAGGGTTCGATCACGACCTGCAGAACACGATCATCGCGGTGTTCGCGCTCGAGCAGCAGCTCGCCTGGTATCAGCACGGCGGAAAGGTCGAGGTCCGCTCCATCGCCGACATCAACGACCGACTGGAGCTGCGCCACCCGCCGATGCCCAGCGAGCAGGCATGGACCGCGACCGTGCAGCGCGCCCAGTCGATCTTCGGTGAGGTGCTACCCGTCACCCGCATCCCGGTAAACCTGAGCGAGGCGGCGAAACTGCGCGGCAAGGCCGGGCGCTGGTCGCCCGCCGCGGCAGAGGTCGTCTCACACCTGGAGCGGCACGCACCACTGCTCGGCTTGGAGCTGGATCAGGCGACCGGCCGGCTGGCTACCGCGCGGCAGGCGGCGGCGTTCGCCCGCGAGGTCGCCGCCGAGTCCGACGACGTCGTGCTGATCGAGCTCGTGGCGGCGACCCGGTTCGGCGACCTCGACGACCAGACCATCGGCAAGGCGCTGAGCTCTGCCGACCAGGTCAGGCAGGCGCTGGCGGCCGCGCCGTGGGAGATGCTCGAGGCGGTCGGGACCCGTGCCGTCAGCGAAGAACAGGCCCGGGAGATCCTGGAGAAGCTGCGCAGTGTCGCCGGCTTCGACCAGTCACCCGCCGCCGACCTGACCACCTGCCTGCGTGACGTCGCGGCCGCAGCGTCGAAGGTGCTGGCGGTCGTGCCGCCGCAGCCGCCTTCGCAGTTGCCGCCGGGGAAGCCGCCTGTGCAGCCGCCGCCGGGTCAGGAAGGCCAGGACCCGCCGCAGTCGGGTTCCGTTTCGCCGGCGATTCCCAAGCCCCGCACTGCCTACGAGGACGTGGCCGACATGGCTTCACTGGCCGAGGTCCGCAGGAAGATCGAGGCCGAGGTCAGCGCCGGCCGCAAGGTCCGCATCACCTGGGAAGTGCTGCAGCCGTGATCACAGCACAGGCAGTGAGCCCAGTCGCGGTGCGCCGCAAGGTCGAAGCCTGGCTCGCCGACGGGGGCGACCCACAGCCCGCCATCGCGCTGCGGGCTCGCCCCGAGTGGATCGACGAGCCGGTCATGAAGATCGGCGGCACGCTCGTGCGCGTCGTAGCGTGCCCGTCGCCGCTGGCGATGCGGGCCGCGCTGCACGACCGGGCCGAAGGTGAGCGGCTGGTGCTGCTCACCGAGCTCACCGACGCCGAGCTCGGCGACGGTCTGCTCGTGCATCTGAGCCACTACACCGTACGCAGCGTCGACCCGTGGGAGCTGGTGCGGCAGATGTTCGGCGCGGACGACATCGACCCGTCGCTGGTCGACAAGCGCAGCGGCGGCGGGCGCTGGGTCGCCGACGCCGTCACCGAGTACGCCCCGCCACAGGGCTGGCCCCGGCCCGCGGGAACGGTGCTCACCCGCGAGCACGCGCTCCGCAGCCTAACCGCTAACCTGCTCGGCCTGGACGGCAACGAGATCGACAGCGCCGGTCTGCTGCAGTGGAGCACCGACGCGGCCGCGCTGATGCGCTTCATGAACGTGCCCGACCAGGTCGCGGCAGGCATCGCCGGATTCGCCGCGGAGACCGCCGGACCCGCGGGCCGCGTGATCATCGCCGCGGTGCGCGCCGGGCACGGCATCGACGCGATCCCGCTCGGGCTGCTCTGCGGTGTGCTGTGGACGACCCCCGCCACCCAGGCCGCGGTCGCCCGCACCCGGCTGGAGCCCCGCTTCGGCGGGCTGCAGCTCACCGACGTCGAAGCCGGACACCTGGCCGCGGCCGCTGAGGCGTGGATCCTGCGCATCGCCGAGTCCCACCAGCGCGAGGTCGAACCGCTGCTGCGCCGGGCCGAGACGATCGCTGCCGAAATCGACGCGGCGGCGCTGCTCGGCGGCTCCACCCTGCTGCCAGCCGGGTTCACCCACCGAATGCGCGAGTTCGCGGGCGTCCTGAGCATGGGGCTGCCCGACGCAGGGCCCGTGCCGGTAGGTGCTGTCGTCGCCGCGCAGAGGGCGCTGCGTGCTGTGGAGGAACACCGGTCCGCGCCACCGGTGCGGCTGGAGACCGCGCGCATGGCCATACGCCTGATGCGCTGGCTCTCGATCAACGACGGAGCAGCTCCGGCCACCCTGTACGACGCGCTCCACCGGCAGGTGCGCGTCGACGGGTGGGTCGACCGCGCCCGCCTCGACATCTTCGCCGGTGACGTCGACCCGCACGTGGCCGACGTCTACCAGCGGCTGCACCAGCGCGTCAACGCCGTACGCGCCCGCCACGACGAACAGTTCGCCACGCTCGTCGCCCACGCCACCAGCGCCGAAGCCGACCCGGGTGCCCTGCTGCGCGTCGAAGACGTCCTCGAGCGCCTCGTGCGGCCGGTGCTCGCCAGCGGCAGGCGGGTGCTGCTGCTTGTGATGGACGGCATGAGCGTCGCCGCGATGACGGAACTCGCCGAGTCGCTCACCAGCGCCGGGCCCTGGCTGGAGCTCACCCCCGCCGGGGGCCAGCGCGACGGCGTGCTGGCCGCGCTGCCCACCGTCACCGAGGTCAGCCGGTGCAGCCTGCTCAGCGGCGCGATAGCCCGCGGCGGGCAGGCCGAGGAACGCAAGGCGCTCACGGCACGGTTCCCGGGCAGTGTGCTGCTGCACAAGGGCCGACTGCGGGCCGGTGCAGGCTACGCCCTCGACCCCGAGGTGCGAGCTGCGATCGAAGACCGGACCGTGCCACTGGTCGCAGCTGTAATCAACACCATCGACGACGCCCTCGACCGCAGCGACCCAGGCCTGGTCGTCTGGGATACCGACAGCATCCCGGCGCTACGTGACCTGCTCTCCGTGGCGCAGGACCGGGTGGTGATCCTGACGTCCGACCACGGCCACGTCGTCGACCGCGGCCCGGACGCGGCACATAGACCTACCTCGTCCAGCGAGAACCGCTGGCGGTCCGCCGACCAGCCATCCGGCGCCGGGGAGATCCTGGTGCGCGGCAGCCGCGTCGGCACACCCGACCACCAGGCAGTGCTGCCCTGGCGAGAGGAACTGCGCTACGGGCCGCGCAAGGCCGGATACCACGGCGGAATCAGCGCCGCCGAAGCCGTCATCCCGCTGCTGGTGCTCAGCGCCGGCGACGACAGCGCCGTGCCAGGCTGGTCCGGAGCTCCCGTCGCCAGCCCTGACTGGTGGCGCGAGCCGCTCGCCGCAACACCGCCCGCAGAGGCACCGATCTCGCAGGCGACCCGTCACACCGTGCGAAAACCGGCACGTCAGACGGAGACGCTCTTCGAGGTAGAGGCGGCGCCGCCTATGCTCGCGTGGCCTGTCGCATCACCAGCCGACACCGGATCGCCGCTGATCGCCGCTCTGCTCGCATCACCGGTCTACGTCAGCCGCCGTGGCTCGCGCACCGATCTGCCCGAAGAGCGGGTTGCCGCGCTGGTCAATGCGCTCGTCGCGGCACCCGGCGGACGGCTGCGCAAGGACACCCTCGCCGCTAACGCCGGTGTCCCGGCACACCGCATCGGCCCGACGCTGGCAGCGCTGCGCCGCCTGCTGCAGGTCGAGGGCTATCCCGTCCTCGACGTCGATCCCGACGGGCAGACCGTCATCCTGGACGAGCAGCTGCTTCGTGAGCAGTTCGGGCTGGGGTCGCAGCCGTGACCATTGAGATCAGCATTCGCCGTCGCCGTGAGGTCATCGACGCGCTGCGGCGCGGCACCGTGCCCCGCAATGGCCTCGACGTGCTCGCCGTCGGCCTCGACCGCTTCAGCATCGCGATCGACGCCGAGCTCGACGCGGTCGCCGCCGGCGGTGCCGCCTTCAAAGCCGTGCGTGGCGAGTACGGCGCCGGCAAGACCTTCTTCACCCGGTGGCTCGCAGAACGCGCCAAACGCCGCGGCCTTGCCACCGCAGAGGTGCAGATCTCCGAAACCGAGACACCGCTGCACCGGCTGGAGACCGTCTACCGGCGCATCATCGAAAGCCTCACTACCGAGGAATTTCAGCCGTCAGCCCTGAGACCCCTGCTCGACGCGTGGCTGTTCACCCTGGAAGAGGACGCGCTCGCCGCCGGCATCGACGAGCACGACGGGCAGGCGCTCGCCGACGCCGTCGACCAGCTGATGGAACGACGCCTCGGCGATCTCGCGCGTAGCGCCCCTACCTTCGCCGCCGCACTCCGCGGCTACCGGGGCGCCGTCACGGCAGGAGACAGCGCCACCGCCGACGGCCTCGCGGCCTGGCTAGGCGGACAGCCGAACGTGGCCGCCTCCGCACGGCGCGCTGCCGGCGTCAAAGGCGAGCTCGATCACTTCGGTGCCTTCGGCTTCCTGCAGGGCCTGCTTGCCGTGCTGCGCGGCTGCGGACACCCCGGCCTCGTCGTCGTCCTCGACGAGGTCGAGACGCTGCAGCGGATGCGCTCCGACGCTCGTGACAAGGCCCTCAACGCCCTGCGTCAGCTCCTCGACGAGGTCGACGCGGGGAGGTTTCCGGGGCTTTACCTCGTCATCACCGGCACCCCCGCGTTCTTCGACGGCATGCAGGGAGCCCAGCGCCTGCCCCCGCTCGCCCAGCGGCTGGCCACCGATTTCACCACCGACCCACGCTTCGACAACCCGCGAGCAGTCCAGATCCGGCTACCGGGGTTCAGCCACGACGCTCTCGTCGACCTCGGCAGCAAGGTCCGTGACCTTTACACGGTCGGGGCCGGCGATGCCCAGCGCATCGCAGCCGCTGTCGATGGCGCTTACGTCGCTCTGCTCGCCTCTGCCGTCACCGGCCAGCTCGGCGGCAAAGTCGGTGTCGCCCCTCGGGTGTTCCTGAAGAAGCTCGTCGGTGACGTGCTGGACCGGGTGGACCAGTTCGACGACTTCGACCCGCGCAGCCACTACCGGCTTACGCTCGTCGCCGGCGAGTTGTCTGACGTCGAGCGTAACGCTGCCGGGCTGGCCGTCACCTCGGTCGACGACATCGTCCTCGACCTGTCATGAGTGACCTCGACCGGCTCGCCCCCGGGCTGGTCTACCACGTCGTCAACACCCTCGGCTGGTCCACGCTGCGGCCTCTGCAAGCAGCTGCCATCGCACCGTTGCTCGACGGTCAGGATGCGCTACTGCTCGCCCCAACCGCCGGAGGGAAAACCGAAGCGGCAACTTTTCCGCTGCTCACCGCCATGACCCAGCAGGGTTGGCACGGCCTGTCCGTGCTCTACGTCTGCCCGCTGAAAGCGCTGCTGAACAACCTGCACGGCCGACTGCGCACCTACGGGCACTGGCTCGGCCGCGACGTTGGAATCTGGCATGGTGACACAACCGAAGCCCAGCGACGGCGACTTCGCATACAGCCTCCCGACATCCTGTTGACCACGCCCGAGTCGCTGGAGTCTTTGCTGGTGTCGCGGCTGGTGACGCCACGGGAGTTCTTCGCCGACCTGCAGGCCGTCGTCGTTGACGAGGTTCACGCCTTCGCCGGTGACGATCGAGGCTGGCACCTGCTGGGCGTTCTCGAACGGCTGACTCGCCTTGCAGGCAGGCCGATCCAGCGGGTCGGCCTTTCCGCCACCGTGGGTAATCCCGAGCAACTAATCAACTGGCTGCAAGGCTCCGCCGCAGGCTGGCGCCCGGCCGCGGTCGTCGCTCCAGAGGTCACCACTGCGACGCCGGTCGACGCCGAGGTCGGGTTGGACTACGTCGGCAACGTCCAGAACGCCGCAGCCGTGATCGCGGCGCTGCACCGCGGTGAGAAACGACTGGTCTTCGCCGAATCCCGCCGCCGCGTCGAAGAACTCGCCCTCGAACTACGCAGTAAACGCATCGCCACCTTCGTGTCGCACTCGTCGCTGTCGGCGGACGAACGCAAGCAGGCCGAGCAGGCCTTCGCCGAGGCCCGCGACTGCGTGATCGTCTCCACCTCGACCCTCGAACTCGGCATCGACGTCGGAGACCTCGACCGCGTCATACAGATCGACGCCCCGACCACCGTCGCCTCGTTCCTGCAGCGGCTCGGCCGGACCGGGCGCCGCGCCGACAGCCGGCGCAACATGCTGTTCCTCGCCACCCGCCAGGAGGCTCTACTCCACGCTGCCGGGTTACTCCACCTGTGGCGCATCGGATTCGTTGAGCCCGTCACCGCCCCGCCTGAGCCCCGTCACATCGCCGCACAGCAGATCCTCGCACTCTGCCTACAAGAAGGGCGGATCGGAGACACCACCTGGGCAGACTGGTGGGGGGACCTGCCGCTCTTCGACGAGACCGCCCATGACATCGTTGACCACCTCGTCGACTCGGAACACATCGAACGCGACGAAGCCGGCATGTTGTTCATCGGCGCGGCCGCCGAACGCCGCTACGGGCATCGCAACTTCATGGACCTGCTCGCCGTCTTCACCGCGCCACCACAGTTCGTTGTGTTACATGGCCGCACCGAGATCGGCGGCGCCGACCCCATCATGCTCATGCTCAAGACCGAAGGCCCCAAGCGGCTGTCCTTGGGTGGGCGATCATGGCAGGTCAACCACATCGACTGGAAGCGCCAGCGCTGCTACGTCGAACCCAGCGACCACCACGCCCGCAGCCTCTGGAGCGGCACCGAGCTCCCGCACTCATACGCTCTCAGCCAGGCCCAACGTGCCGTACTCCTGGGCACGGATCCTGCCGTCGAGATCTCCCAGCGTGCCGAGGCAACTCTGACCAAACTCCGCGACGAAACCGGGTTGAGGGCCGCTGCTGATGGGACCGTCATCGTTGATAACGGCGAAGACCGTACTTGGTGGACCTGGGCTGGCGGACGAGGCAACGCCACCCTCGCTGCAGCCCTGCCCAGCGCCATCGATCGCGAGACGCGAGTGGAGAACCACTCGGTGCGGCTGCGTTCGGATGTCGATCGTGCTGCGCTGCGGCGGGCCGTCGATGCGATTGAGGGCGATCCTATCCCGACGCCAGATGTCTCCGATGATGCATTACGCCAGCTCAAGTTCAACGAGATGCTGCCGGAACCGCTCGCTGCGGCCACGCTAGGCAAGCGGCTCGCCGACCCCGAAGCCGCGCGGATGATCATTGCGCAAAGACGTCTGTGGCGGCTGATCTAACGTCACAAGACCGGGCCCAATCGCGGACGCTGGAAAACTACCTCCCCACAGCCTCCTTGCGCAGCGGATGTGCGTCGCTGTTCGGGCGCGCCGCTAACGCGCCTACGGTCGCCCATGTGAGTTCTCGGCCTCGGTAGGGACACGCAGCTCATGGAGGGCATGGCCGTCGAAGAGGCGAAGTGCATGCCTGATTTCGCGCTCCGGCAGTTCCATACGTGGCAGATGTGCTTCGCATGTCTATGAGTGGCACCTCGGGGTCGGGGCGGGACCCAACGGCAAACTCGATACTCGCAGTTCCTGGACAGAATGCCTGGTTCCGAGAGATCGTTAAGGCGCTTTGCTCGTACGTGGAGGGAGGTGAAGATGTACGAGCCGTTCACCGAGGAAGAGTGGGTCATCCTGGATGACAAGCTGGTGGAGCTGGCCGAGGCGATGACGAGTGTCTTGACCAGGTCAGACCGGCTGCAGCGGGACGGTGAGCTGGGTCGCAGGCTGGGCATGGTCACGTCGTACGACGTGTTGCGGCGCCGCTGCGGCTGGTTCGTTGACCTGCTGGCGCATGCGTCGGCTCGGGCCGGGGCGGATTATCCGGACCTGGGCCGGGCGGTCAAGATGACGCGTCAGGGCGCGAAGAAGCGCTGGCCTGACCTGGGTCGTGTGCGCGAGGAAGGGATGGATCCGAACTTTGTGGCTCCCTATCGTGAGGGCATGCCGCAACGGTTGCCCGCTCGGCCGCTGAGCAGCTAGTCGCTCAGCGTGCGCTGCCGGCGGGGGCAGCGCACACCCGAGTACCTCTCATAAGCCTCCGACCTCATTCTCGAGCTCGTTGAGGCTCACCCGTTCAGAACCTCCTCCGACGACCAGGAAGCTGTCTGCGGCCGGATCGCTGCCGTGCAGACCGGTCGCGACGGGATACCCCGAGCGCTGCGTGCTGGTAAGCAGTTGATGCAGGTTGCGTTCCCGTCGAGGTGAGTGCAGCCAGAACACGACCGGCGGGCGGGATAGCCCGAAGTCGGCCACGGCGGCGTACGCGGCGACTTTCTCGGCGAGCAGGTGCAGTTGCTCCTTGCCGGTGTCGTACTCCAGGTAGAACTCGGCGCTGCCGTCGCGCGTGCGCCACTCGCCGTAGCCGTCAGGGCGGACGCCCATCAGGCCGTGGGCGGCCTGTTCCTCGTTGAGCCACTGCAGCAGCGTGTACCCGTGGTTGCGGCGGGCGTGGGCGGCGAGGGCGATGAAGAACCCGTTGACGCCGAGGGTGTGCTCGCGGTGGTGGCTGTGCATGATCGCGGCGTTGCGGGCTTTGGCGCGGCGCTCGGTCAGCGGCTGGGTGCCGTCGCGGGCGGCGGCCCAGGCGTAACCATGTGGTCCGAGGACGTGCAGCATCGGTGCGCCGTGGTAGCCGTGCCGGGGCAGCGACTCGCCGTGGACCCGGGGGCCGGAGCGGGGCATGGAGCAGTCCAGGAATCCGAGCTGGCGAAGGTCGGCCAGCCGTGCCTGGCAGCGGCGTGCCGAGCCGAACAGCGCGGCGGTGATCTGGGTCGTGGTCAGGACGCGATGGTCTGCCAACCAGCGCAGCAGGAGCTCGTCGCGGGCGGTGAGCCGGTCGGCGGCGACCGTGTAGGCGGCCAGTGCTCGCTGTGACGGGGTGCGGATGGTCATTGGAGTGCTCCTTACCCTTGGGGGAATCCCGATAGGGATTTGGATGAGGTGATCAGCCGCTGTCAGGGCACAAGTCGCAGGACATACGCCCTGATCAGCAGCCGTTCTTGCGCGCCGGGCCCGCCAGCACGACGACGGACATGACGCCGGGTGCACCGACGGGCCGGCGACGGGTTCTGTCAGCGCTGACCGTTGTTGCTGTCGGTATCCGTGCCGCCGCTGCCGCCTGCCCGGCGAGCGGTGCGCTGGCTGCGGCGTTGTTGCTCGTCCCGGCTGACGCCCCGGGCGATGACGTCCCACTTCGCGGGCGGCTGCGGCGGGTGAGCCGCCGCGAGGGCCTGCCGCAATGCGTAGGTCGACTCCCGCGCGGTCGCCGGGGCCGGGGTGGTGAACGTGAAGGCGGGCAGCTCGCCGTGGCCGATGACGAGACGCGCCGCGGCGGTGAACGCGTCCAGGTGTGACAGGTCGTGCTCGTCGAGCTCAGGCTCGACGTGGCGGGCCAGGACTCTGGCGTCATCAGGCGCGACGTTGAAGAAGATCTTGTTGCGGGCGTTGGCATGCAGCGCCGCGGCGACATCGCGGGGTAGCTGGGACAGGTCCTGGTGGGCCAGGAGCATGCCGAGGCGGTAGCCGCGGGCTTCGGCGAGCATGTCCCCGACAGGGGAGGGCAGGTTCAGGAAGTTGTGGGCCTCGTCTGCGTAGATCATGGCTGGCCGGCGCTGCTGCTCCGGCAGTGCGGAGCGGGCGGTGGCGGCCTGCCAGGTCTTGGCGATGAGCAGGCTGCCGAGGATCCGGCAGGTGTCGTCGCCGAGCACGCCCTTGGGCAGCCGGGCCAGCAGCAGACCACCGTCGAGGATCTTGCCGAGGTCGAACGACGACTTCGGCTGCCCGATCGTGGCGCGGACGAAGTCGCGCAGCAGGAACGCCCGAAGCCGGGCCAGGACCGGCCCGATGATCTGCGCCCGCTGGCCAGGGTTCATCGAGTCATACCAGGTCCAGAACCCGTGCAGGCCCGCCGGGTCGTTGAGTTCGGCGGTGAACCGGGCCCGGAACTGGTCGCTGTTGAGCAGCGGTGGCACCGCGCTGAGGGTGACGCCGTCGTGCTTGAGCAGGGTCAGCAGCGACACCCGCAGCACGTCGTCGATGCGCGGTCCCCAGAACCTGTGAAAGATCTTCCCGAAGATCCCGACGATGTTGTCGACGGCCAGCTGCTGGTCGTCGCCGTCGAGCGGGTTGAAGCACGGGTGGGCGTCCTGGGCCGGGTCGATGAGCACGACCCGGTCGGCGACGTCGTCGGGCAACCTGGACAGGATGTCGTTGACCAGGTCGCCCTTAGGGTCGATGACCACCGCGCCGCGCCCGTTGCGCACGTCATCGAGCACCATGTGCGTGATCAGCGTCGACTTGCCCGAGCCGGTCTTACCGATCAGGTGGATGTGCTCGCTGCCGGACGCTACAGGCATGGCGACCTTGTGCCCGCCGTCTTGCGCCACGCCGAGCGGCTTGGTGCCGCCACCGCCCGACGGCACTGCCACGGGCGCGGGGGCCGTCTTCGCTCGGGCGCGCTGTAGCCCTGGGACGGCGAGGTCGGTCGGTAGCGCGGCCAGCGCTGCCAGCTCGTCGATGCTGGCGAGGAACCCGCTGCTCATGCGCCGGAGCGCGGCAACCGTGACGGGTCGGGCGAGCTTGCGGCGGTGAAGGCTGTTGCGGCCGGAGTAGGCGGAGAATGCCGACGCGACGGCGTGTGCCAGGCCGTTGAGCCGTTGGCGCAGCCGCTCGCGTACGACACGGTCAGGCTTGCCAGCTCCGGTCGGCGTGGCCACGATGTAGCGGACGTCGACCTCGAACACCGGCCCCGACAGCGCCTTGTCCAGGATCAGCCGCACGTCGCGGTCGTACGTCGGATCACGTCGCTGCGCCTGCGACGCCGAATTGCTGCTGGCGGGTCCGGGCAGGAACATCTCGATCAACCACATCAGTGGGGCAAACAGCATCCGCGCCAGGAGGTTTCCTCCCGACGGCGGGACCTGCCCGGTGCGTATCGCATGCGCGGCGCGACGGGCGTTACGGACCCGGCCGGCAGCGGCAGGCCGGGCCAGGATCTGTACGACGGTGTGCTCGCCGGGGTGGGTCTCCGCCCCGGCGGCGAGCAGCCCGCGTACCGGGTCGATGGCGTGCTCGGTGCGCAGCGGCAGGACGTCGGGCAGCCGGGTGTGCAGGCGGCCGCCGGTGGCCACGGTAGCCGATGCGGGGATCGGCGCGGCGGCCGGTGCGGCGGTGACGGTGGCACCGGGCCATGCGGTGCGGATCGCGGACTGGACCGCCGCTGCCGGTACGGTGCCGGGTACCCACAGCCGCAGCTGCAGGTGTCGACCCTGCCAGGTGTACTCGAACACGACGTGCGGGGTGCCGTAGACGATCCGCCGCAGCGGCGACGGAATCAGCACCCCGGACAGCGCCTGCCACCAGGCGCCGCTGGAGCTCGTGTCGACCTGCGGCGGCGGCGCGATGGTCAGCAGCGTCGCACCCTGCGACAGCCGCCGGTGGCGCCAGCCGTGTAGGAGATCGGTCGCGATGATCCACGCCAGCACGGCGGCACCTGCCAGGACGGCGAGCCAGGGCCGGTCGCCCAGCCAGCGGCCGGCGTTCGTGATCGTCTCGAGGGTGATGGGCGGTTGGATGTTCACGGCTTATGTCCTTTCCATAGGTTCGGCGTCAGTAGCGGGGCCCGATGCGGGCGTGTAGGCCGCGGGTTGCAGCGCGTGGCGTGAGAGCATCGGTTACCGCTGTTGAGAACGGCGTCCTTCCCGACGACCGACGTCGGGCAGCGTGGTGAGGCAATGGGGAATCACGTTTTGTCAGCGGTTTCGAACGTCGGCACCTCGGACTTTGTGCTGACAGCCGCTACCGGCGCGCTGACAGCGCAGGTCAGGGCACGATGTGCGGCGATCGCTAGGCGGTGTGCAGGCGCCTCGATGGCTCGGGCGGTGCGTTGACAGCGCCGCTGACAGGCCAGCGCTGTCAGGCTGGCACCGCTGACAGCGGGCACAGGCGCGATGCGAGTGCCTGGTAACGCGGTTACGCCCGCCAGGGCGGTGCGGGAACTCGGTTACCGAGACGGCGGGGTTGTGCAACAGCAGTTGCGAGCAGGCGGAAGCGCCGCCGCAACCGCCGTTGCACCCCGCAACCCGGTTACCGCCGCCGGCTACGCAGCGCGGCCTTCCTGATTGCCAACGCGAGCGGCTACGGCGCACCGCTGAGCAGGCCCTCCCGGACAGCCTCCAGAAGGCGGAACTCGCCCCTTCTACGTCTCATGCGTAGGACCTGTGCGGTCGCACCGAAGCGCTGAGCGACCTTGTCCACCGATACGCCGTCCAGGCGTGTTGCGCCGATCAGCTCCGCGATCTCTGCAGAGATGACGTTCTGCGCGACGGCCCGACCCAGTAGCAGGTCAGGATGGCCGTACAGCGGGGGAGGGAGGAGCGACTCGGCCGTCTGGGCCTTGGCCTGCTCATGGCGGGCGTCGGCCCACACCAGCTGCGTGCCCGCGCGCCTGCCCGCCCAGATCAGCCGCGCGGCCAGCCGGTCGCGGGACGGGTCGGCAGTGTGCAGCGCCTCGAGGAACCCGGTGAGGACCTCGGATTCCACGTCGGCATGCTCACCGCGGTAGCCGGCGCACAGCTGCTTGGCTGCCCGTCGGAGTCCGGGGAGCGCAATGCCGGTGGCCGCGAGGATCCAGTGCCGGCCCCACTGCTGCGCGGCGGTGCACAGCAGCGACCACACGGCATCACGCGCCGCGTACGACGTCGCGCGGTCGAGCAACAGGTCACGCAGTTCGTCTAGTGGCACGTGCCGCTCCGGCAGCCCCAGCTCGGGCGGCAACTGTCGGCAGTCCAGCGCCAGCGGCGACGGCTGCTGTGTCAGCGCCTCGAAGGCCCGCTGCACCTCGCCGAGCGGCGAGTTCTGCGCGACGCGGCCAACGCCGGTGCGGACGGTGTCGGTGTTCATGGCTCCTCCTTGCCGAGGCCCCGCTCGATGCGGGGATCGGCTTTCAGACCACGCCACGTCGCTGACAATCAATGACAGCACTGGTCAGAGCACGTGCGGTCATGCGCTGACAGCGGCGCATCTTAGAGCGTCAGCAGTGTCCGGACTTGCTGACAGGCGAATATTCGCAGCTCAGGCGGGCCCTCAGCATCTGACGGTCGATGCGAGCTGTCAGCGGCCCGTTCGACCCCAGGTCCGCTGACAGTGAAAACGATCATGGCGCTGTCTGCGGATGGCAACGTTCGCGATCGCTGACAAATCATCGTTCAGCGAATTGGATTTCAGCAGTTAGAACCGCCTTAGCCGCGCTGACAAGGCCAATGCCCCGAGCCTGTCAGCGCAAGGACGCCGCGCGAGCCGTTCGCCGCCGCTGACAACCCGGATTCCACGGGTGCCCGGACGATCCGGTCCGGACACCTACGAGACCGGGAGCATCTCCATGTCCTACCAACGCCGCACCGTGCCCACCGAGCCGATCGTGCCGCGCCGGGTGACCGCCGACCCGAACACCGGCCAGCTGCTCTACACGCCGGCCGAAGCGGCGGTGATCCTGCGCGTCACGCACTCATGGCTGCGCAAGAGAGCAGCCAAACGGCTCATCCCCTGCACCTTCCTGGGCCGGCTGTTGCGCTTCTCGCCCGCCGACCTCGCCGCGATCGCCGAGCACGGACACCGACCCGCCCAACCCGCCGCGCCGCGACGGCGGCGCACACCACCACGCCGGACCTCCACTTGATCGCCACGCGCGATCGAGGGTCCATGTCCACCGCACCAAGCGCACACATGCGATGAAGGGAGTACACCGAGATGGCATGGGTAGAGCAACGCAACGGAGCGTTCCGGGTCCGGGCCCGCATCGACGGCCACGTGGTCACCGACTCGGTCCACCTCACATCCGGCGCGGCGGATCTACGCGCCAAAGAGATCGACGTCGACATCGCCCGACGCCGCTACCAAGATCCCCGCACCATCCGGATCACACTGCAGGACTGGGTCGCACTATGGGCCGCCGATCTTCGCGTGGCACCCACGACCCGCGACACCTACGACGGGCACCTGCGCCGCCACATCCTGCCCAACCTCGGCCAGCTACAACTGGCCGACATCAACCGACGCCTCATCAAGAACTTCGTCGCGGACCTGCGCCAGCGCCTGTCCGACAAGTCCGTCGAAGACGTAATGAAGGTCCTCTCACTCGTACTCAACGAAGCAGTCGCCGAAGGCCGCATGAACCGCAACCCGTGCAAGGACGTCAACTGGCACGCGGACAGCACCGAACGACCACACGCCACCGCCGACCAGGTCATCGACATCGCCGCCGCGCTACCGAACTGGACCAACCAGGTCCTCGTCATCACCGCGGCCTACACCGGCATGCGCTGGGGCGAGCTGGCCGGCCTGCACCGCGACAACGTCAACCTCAACGAAGGCTGGATCTTCATCCCCAAAGACAACGGCGCCCTGAAAGAGATCAACGGACACCTCCACAAGGGCGCCCCCAAGACGCCCGCATCACGCGACCGCTACATAAAGCTGCCACCGTTCCTCATCGAGCTGCTCACGCTCGTCCTCTCCAGCCACGACCACGACCACGTGTTCGTCGGCTCCCGCGGCGCGCTGCAACGACGCAGCACCTTCGGGCGTACCTGGCGACAGGCCGTCAAGCGCGCCACCACCTCCGCCTCGCACCGGGCGATCCGGGGCATCCACGTCCACGACATGCGGCACACCCACAAGACCTGGATGGCAGAGGACAACATCCCCGAAGTCGCCCAGTGCAAACGCCTCGGCCACCGCCTCGGCGGCATCCGCGGCGTCTACACCCACACCACCCCTGCCATGGAACAGCAGATCATCGACACACTCCAGCGCCGCTGGGAAGTCAGCAAAGGCGCCGCCTTCGCCGGGGAACTACGCGAAAGCGCCTCGGGTCGTGTCCACCGGTCCGGACGGCGCCGCGGCGACAGCACGAGGTGAAGGCGGCCGGGTCACCCACCCATAACAAGTAACGGGCCAAGCGGCGTCGCCGGCTCGGGGCCGAGGAAGAGTCCTCGCGCGGCCCCGGGCTGGCGACGCCTTCATCAGAGCGCAGGGGCACTCGTCGCGTACTGGGCCCACTTGATCTATCAGCACCGTCAGGCGTCGATGGACGTCCCTGTCGTGTTGATGGAGGCGATCCAATGACCTGGGCAAAGCGGCAAGATCAGACGTACCACGACGCCCGGCGCGTGCTCGACCGGCACCGTCCAGCGGTCGGCGGCCGACGATGCGATCAGGCGCGGTGCGCCCGCGAGGCGTGGCCGTGCGCAGCGGTCGTGACCGCGCACCGCGTCCTCGCCTCGTATGGCGACGCCCCGGCCACGCTGCCTGTGCTCGCGCACGTGGACACGGCGAGGGCGTGGCTGCTGACCTCCGCGGCCTACGAAGTGCCGCCGACCACGCCGCTGGCCGCGGACATGGGCAATGTCATGGAGCTGATGCACCGCATGGGCACCGTTTCGCTGGCGCAGATCGCCGTACGACTCGGCCGCCCCCGCCCGGTCATCGCGCTGATACTGCGCGCGCTGACTGCGTGCGGCTGGGCCACGAGCATCACCGTGGGACATCACAACAGCGCCTCGCGGCCCCTGCCGTAGATTGAGTTCACCCGGCGTGTACTGCTGGAGGACACGGTCGCTCAGAACCGGACTTGCTCCGCAAGGGTAACCAGTTGCTCGACCGCCTCGTTCTTGCGGTCGCCAGCGGGCAGGTCTCGCAGCGCGGCCGCGACCAGGCCCTTACGCAGCCGCTCGGTGATCGATCGGCTGGTCGGCTCGTCGAAATCGCTGAGCGACAGCGAGCCCAGTTTGTTGTCCACGATCACCTGCAGCCGCAGCTTGACGACCTCATCCTC
The DNA here is from genome assembly GCF_040648615.1 of Catellatospora sp. NPDC049111. NCBI lineage: Bacteria > Bacillati > Actinomycetota > Actinomycetes > Micromonosporales > Micromonosporaceae > Catellatospora > Catellatospora sp. NPDC049111. Next base: position 66,811 of record NZ_JBEZEB010000018.1, read on the forward strand.
AAGGCGGTCGATCAGAAACTCCAAAGTCCAATCGAACAGCGCTCCCGACGCCGACCAGTCAAGATCCTCCCTTACGCGGATCAACCCGGCCACTACTGCCCCGCAACCATGACCATGTATGCATAGATGCCGGCTGCTCCGCTCTGGTCATGAGGCGGGGCCATTTCAAGCTCGGCCTACTCACCAGGCCGATCGCGGGCGAAGGTGAGGATCTGTTCGAGTGACGGTTCGTAGCCGTCGGTCGTGTCGACGGACAGTGTCGGCACCGCAAGCGAAAGAGGCTCGAACCCGCTGCCGGGACCGGTCGGCGCTGTGCTGCGGGCGCTGGCCGCACGCTGTGCGGCGGCGGTGTCCGGCAGTCTCTGCCGACGGCCAGCGACGCGTTCAACCGCCACGTCTGGGTCGACCACGCAGTGGACGACTCGCAGATTGGCCACGGCGCTGATCGATGCCAGTCCGAGGCTCCACTTGTGATGTTGGAACGCTGCCTCTGCCACGATTGTGACGCGGGCTGACAGCAGTAGGTCGACTGCGTTGAAGAATGCGGTGAAGGTCATGGCTGCCACGGTGTCCTTGCTCGTTGCTGCGAGGTCGTGGCCGAAGGTGTGGAAGATGCCTTCGTTGAGCTCGTCGCGGGACACGAGTGGGCAAGGGAAGGTGTGCGCGAGTTGTCGTGCCAGGGTGGTTTTTCCTGATCCGGGCCGGCCGCTGACGATCACGAGCGTCGGCTTGTGGACGGCGTGTGGCTGAGCGCCCGGGCCCCTGGTCTGGTGCTCGGCACGGGTTCGATCAGCTGAAGTAGCGTCCTGGGGCATTAGCGCGCACCTTCAGGGCCGCGGGGCCGTGGCGTCGCGGCTTTTCTCGTAGCCAGGGGCTGGCGCACATGAAGTAGCGAGGCTGCGCGGCGTGGCTGAAAGCCGACGCCGAGCCATGTGCCGACGGTGATGGTGGCGCTATTGGGCGTGATGGCAGCCGAGGCGGCCGCGGTGCCGTCGTGCATGTACCGCAGCCGAACCGTGACTCCGGTTGCTGCCTCGATGCGTCGCGTTACCGCTGCGGTTCGGTGGGCGAGGCTGCCGTAGACGCCTTGCCCATCATTGGCCGGCAATCCGTCAGCGACGAACGAGGCGACGCTGACGATAACTCGCACTCGCGCCTGAAAAGTGCTGGCGGAGTCGATGGCGCTGGTCAGTGCCGCCGCGACGGCATCCTCGACCTCGTCGGCATCGTCACTGCGGGGAGCCGGGTGCACGCTGATGTGCCGCAGTCCGGTCAGGGTGGTTTCGTGGATCTCGGCTACGGCGGTCTTGATTCGCGTTTGGCCGAGGTCGGCGACGATGACGGCCTCGCCGGTGGCGTCTGGGCGGATGTGCCGGGCCGCTCCGACGAGCGGGGCTAAGTGCGGGTGGTAGAGGAGCCCCACCGGACACGGCTGCGCAGCGATGCCGACGACTTCGCGTACGGCTGCGAGGACAAGCGGCCCGCAGGCGCCCACGAGCAGCCCACCGGCGAGCCATACGCTGTCGACGCTCAGCCAGTGTTCGAAGAATGCCCTGTAGGCAGACGAGTTCGCGTGGAGCGCTGCCGTGGCAGGGTCGCGCAGCGTCGCGATGAGGTTTCCGAGGTGGAGCCCGAAGCTGTGCAGCGTGGCTGCGGCACGTGCAGCCGTGACTGAATCCGCTGCTGCCAGGGCAGAGCCTATGTCGTCTGAGAGATGGTCTTTTCGCAGATTGTTCAGCGCGTGTTCGGATGCCAAAACTAGTAGGGCGTCGCGTGAGCAAGCGTCCTGTGCGAGCCGGCCGTTCACGGCGGGCGCGCCGAGCGGACCGAGAATGACGTGGTTCAACGACGCTGCGTTGGCGGTCAGTTGCTGCGGGTGGAAGGCGGCGTCAGTCATGGCTGCTGCCTGTCTGCCTGGCAACCCGAGTTGCTAAGCGTGTTCCCGTTGCGCCAGGACCCTGTGGCCGGCACCGCCGGGTTCCCGTGATGCGGGGATAAGTTACCTTCGCGGCATGACGCACGGGGTTGTGGCCGAGCTGCCGCGGCTGATCGCCACAGATCTCGACGGGACGTTGCTGGGCGAAGGTGGCGCGGTCAGCGCCCGCAGTGCGGCCGTGCTGCGGCGCGCTGCAGCGGCAGGTGCCGCAGTGGTGCTGGTTACCGGTCGGTCCCAGCGGCGGTTGTTGACGGTCTTCGCCGATCTCGGTGCCGGTTACCTGGCGATCTGCGCCAACGGCGCGGTCGTGTACGACCCTACCGAGGCGCGGGTCCGCCGCTGCCGCCCGATAGGCCCCGGACACGTGCGGGAGGTCTGCCTTCGGCTTCGACAGCGGGTGCCGCAGGTGGTGTTCGCCGCACATGTGGACTGCGGCAGCACCATGCTGCACGAGCCGGGCTGGCCGGTCCGGCGCCTGTCGCCGGCTGTGTCGCTGCTGGCGGGAGCGCAGGAGCTCTTCGACGTGCCGGTGGTGAAGCTGCAGGCCCGGGCGAGCGGTATGGACCCCGATGTGTTCGTCAAGCTGGTGTCCGAGACGGTAGGCGACGTCGCGGAGGTGACCTGGCAGGGGTACCAGGGCTTGGTCGAGATGACCCGACGAGGCGTGACGAAGGCCAGTGCGCTGGCTGAGATGGCCGCCGAGCTCAGGGTCGCGCCAGCGGAGGTGTTGGCGTTCGGTGACATGCCCAACGATGTGTCGATGTTGCGGTGGGCGGGACGGTCGGTCGCGGTGGCCAACGCCCATACGCTGGCGCGCGCAGCGGCCAAGGAAGTCACCTTGTCCAACGTCGAGGACGGCGTGGCGTTGTATATCGAACGGCTGCTGTCCGGCCCGCCCTGACGCGGCCGCCGTCGGCAAGCCGGTGTCTACCCCCGACCATGACGGCCGCTGGCCGTGGCGCGAGCGACTGCGCGGCGGTGGGTTAGCCATCGAGACCGAACGCCCCGGCGACTTGCTGTACGAGGTCGTCTTCACCGGTCCCGACATCTACGGCCAGTGCGGTCAGGGAGAGCTGGGTGGTCTGCTGGGCAAGCCGGTCGGTGAACATGGCGTCGCGCTCGAGCAGGTTCTGCAGTGCGCGTTGCGGGTCGCTGGTCTTGGCGATGAAGCCCCATGTGGTACCGCCGCGGGAGTCGAAGACGTCCCGTCGGAACTGTGGGGACGGCAGCAGCCACACGGCGCGACGCCGTTCGGCGAGCAGCGGCTGTACGAGGTCAGGCAGGAGCCTGAATCCTTCTGCGATCACCGGCTGGTCGGTGGGGAGGTTCAGCAGGTCGGAGATGATCTGTTCGAAGCCTTCGCCGTGGTACCAGTGGAAGGTTTCGAGCATATCGGCCGGGGCGCGGTTGACCCACCGGTCGTTCATGTCCATGTCGGCGAACTTACGCAGGTACGGGGCGGTCTCGGCTGGCATGCGGCGGGCGTGTTCAGGCATGGCTGCGTCGGTGTTGTAGACGCTCAGCCCGTACTGGTCGGCCAGCCGCCGGGCGATAGTCGACTTGCCCGAGCCGCTGCCGCCGCCGATCCAGTAGACATGCGCCAGCCGCTGCGGCAGCGTCTTACTGGAGGTCGGTTGGTTGAGTGCGGATTGCATCATGTCTCCTCGCAGCTTGGTTACCGACCGGAGATGCTGCCGCTGCCCTGGCGGCGCGTGGACTGGTAGAGGTCAGCGTACTGGCGGGCGGCGTTGCTCCAGGTGTAGTCGATGACGCGCGTGTTGTCGGCTGGCGTCAGGTGGCCACGCAACGCCGCAGCCATCTGGTCCCGAAGGCCGGCGACGTCGTACGAGGCCAGCGATGCGACGTCGGGGAAGGCTTGCCGGATCTCGGGGACCTGGTCGGTGACGACCAGGGGGCAGGCGCATGCGATAGCTTCCAGGGCCACCATGCAGAACGTTTCCAGGTAGTTCGACGGGACGACGGTGACGTCGGCGGCGTTGTAGTAGGCCGGTAGCAGGTGGTGGGCGATGAACGGCACGAAAGTCACCGCGGTGTCGACGCCGAGCTGCTCTACCAGCCGCTGCAGCTGTGCCTTGGTGGGGCCGTCGCCGACGATGAGCAGTCGGCTCGAGCGCAGCTGCTGGTGGAGGCTGGCGAAGGCCTGGATCAGGGTTTCGACGTTCTTGTCGGGGGCCAGGCGGCCGACGTACAGCACGACCCCGTCACCAAGGGGCAGTCCTAGCTGGAGGCGAGTGAGATGCCGGTCGCCGGGGCGGAAGTGCTGCAGGTCGATACCTGGTGGGATGACGGCGGCGGCGGGCAGCCCGGCTGCGGCCAGCGCTTCGGCTTGGGCTTGGCCGATGGCCACAACGGTGGCACGGGCACGCAGTTGGGCGATCCGTTCGGCCAGCGCGCGATCGGCGGCAGGGGCGGTGCCCGTGGGCAGCCATCGCCCTACCCTGCCCCAGTGAGTGACGACCACCGGCATGTCGACAGCCGGCAGGAGAGCTTCGGCGTCCTCGAGTCCCTGGACATGCACGACATCGGCGGTGGCCATTGCGGGCAGCGCGGTGAGGGCTGCCAGCCAGCGACGCCGCCGCGCTCGCCTGCCGAGGTCACGCACGGGTTCGGGTGCTGCGGCTGTGGCATTGTCGAGCCACGTTGGCCAGCGCAGATGCGTGGCGCGGATGTCGTCGAGGCCGTCGAGGTAGCTCATCCGGGGCCCGCCGACGAACAGCGCCACCGTGTGCCCGGCGGCCGACAGCGCGCGGGCGATCTGGACCATGCCGATCTGGCCACCGGGCACACCCGCCCGGCCTGGCACGCCAGCCTGGCTTCTCATGACCATTACGATGTTCAACTGACGACCTCCCAGCTGCCGCGCTGCTGCGAACGGGCTGCGAGGACGTCGGCTGCGGGCACGGCCGACATCCGATAGATGGACACCCGCCCGCGTTCGGCGCCGTAGACGCCGACGGGCAGCGACACGTCCCACACAACCCTGCCGTCGCGGGTGAGTTCGAACGCCGCGCCCGCGGTGGAGTTGGTGACCAGAAGGTTGCCGTTGGGCAGCGGCTGGCAGCCGCCGGCCAGTGGGCAGAAGAACGACTCGGGCGGGTCGGCGGTCCAGCTCCACGTCACGCGCTTGGTGGCCGGGTCGATGGCGAGCAGGCGCGTGCGCTGACTGGTGCGTCCGTTGTCGAAGACCAGGATCTGCCCGTCGGGCAGCAGGGTGGGCTGGTGTGGCCCGGACAGTTGGCCTGGCCCCCACCACCACTTCACGGCGGCGTCGGCCAGGCCGATGACGGCGATGGTGTCGAGTTCCCGGACGCAGATCAGGACGTCACCGTGGTCCCAGATCCCGTCGGGGTTGGCGGGAAGGATCTCGAGGGTGTTGGTGTGCAGGATGTCGCAGGGCGAGCCCGGCAGCGCGCGCAGTAGTTGCAGGGCGCGGCGAGGTTCTCCGTCGTAACAGCCGGTCTGCAGCAGCGCGAGAGTCTCGGTCACGGTCGTGTCGTCGACGGTGTCGTCGCGGCCCGGCCAGCCCCGCAGCCGCAGCGCCGCGTTGCGCCGCCCGGCCACGGCGTCGATCTTTCCACGCAGGGATTGGTCGGTTCGCAATGTGTCCCACAGCGACAGGTCGGTCTTCACGACGCCTTCGGCGGTGACGGTGGTGATCAGGTTGTCGAGTACGACCTGCCCATGCTGCCGGTTCTCCACCCGGCGGGGAGCTTCGGTCAGCACCAGGATCGTGCCGTCGCCGGTGATCGCGAGATCGTGGTGGGCGGCGATGTCGCACGACCACTCCAGCTGCGAGTCGGGGGTGAGCTTGAGCAGTGCCCGTAGCGGGACGATCGCCAGTAGGTTGCAGGCCGGATCTGTCTCGATGTGGTTCCAGCCCCGCAGGTAGCTCGGCGGGTTGTCTGCGCTGTCAAGCTGGCCGTGGGGGTGGCTCCAGGTGTGCAGGATCGCGCCGTCGCGGTCGATGAGGTATGCGGTCGGGGTTGGGTAGGCCGAGGCCGGGGAGAACAGCAGGCCCAGCCCGTCGGAGCTGTGCGGTGTCATACGGTCACCCCCGCGCTGGTGGTAAAGAAGCTGCTGACGGCGTCGGCGTCGGGCGGTTGCCTGCGGCTGATCCGTTCGTGAAGGTGGGCGAGGATCTCGTCGAACAGCAGGTTGGGGATGCGCTGCTCGGCGGCGATGAGGTCGTCGCGGAACCGTTCGACGGCGGCCATCCACTCCCGGTAGGCGGCGACCAGCGGATCGTCGCTGGGCCATTTGGTGTTGATGTAGTCGCGGGCCAGCGAGAACCGTGACGGTGAGACCAACTGCGCCCCGGACACCAGCCCGGCCACCTCCGGCAGCTGGTGGTACACGGAGGTGATCTCGTCGATGAACGTGACGCGGTAGCCAAGCCTGGTGGTCAATGCCAGCCACAGGTCCCAGTCCTCGCACACCTGTAGCGCGGGGTCGAACCGGACAGGGGTGTGCCGGAAGTTACGCACAATGACCGACCCTGTGTGCAGATAGTTCGCGACCATCAGGAACCGCTGGTCGTAGGGGTAAGCCTTGGTCCGCAACCCGGTCAAGTCGCCGGGCTGCGTGTCAAGCCGCTGCTCGGACACCACAGCGCCGAGGTAGACGAAGTCGGCATCACCGTCACGCAACGCTCGGCATCCGCGGGCCAGGTGATCAGGCAGGAAGATGTCGTCGTCGTCGAGGAACGCCAGATACACGCCCTCGGCGAGGTCGATGCCGGCGTTGCGGGGCACCGACGCACCCCCCGAGCACCGGGCGAGCTCTACGACCTTGACCGGCATAGCCGACCGCCAACCGTCGACCTGCCGAGCCACCGGCCGCCCGCCGTCATTGACGACGATCGCCTCGACGCCGCCCGACAGCACCTGCGCTGCCGCGTCGACACTGGCCAGCGCCGCTTCCAAGACAGCACTGCGGTTGACGGTGGGGATGATGACCGAGACCAGCGGCCGGCCGTCCGAGTCAACGTGCGCCATCGCGGCCCCCTATCGGTCGTGCGGTATACCAGCAGTCACCGACGACCATGTCGCCGATCGAGCCGCCGCGGGGCCTGGCCCACCCGCCCAGCGCCACCACATCCGGGATCCGGGGCAGGAGCCGCGCTGCGGCCAGCAGCGTCGTCGGGGTGACCGGGCTGTAGCGGGGGAAGGTGTCCTTCTCCGATTCCAGGCACCACAGCATCCGCCCGCCCTCGACCTCGGCGATGGAGCCGTCGTGGCCGGGCTTGATCGCCATGATCAGCATGGTGCGGTCACCTCCCGCACGGTGCTGCCGAGCTCGAGGGTGACCGCGGCGACCAGGTTGGTGACGATCTCGGCCATCAGCCGCGCTCCGATGGCGGGGCTGGCCGCTGCCGCGCGGTACACCACACCGGTGTTCGTGCGAAGACCTTCCGGGACCGGCAGGATCAGGTAGCGGGCTCGGCGCGCGACGGCGTCGTCGGCCAGCAGCTCGGCCCGGACCAGGTGCGGGGCGGCCTGCCAGACCAGGCTGGTTTCCACCATGGCTGCGTGGTGGTCTTCGTGGCGGCCGACGCCGGTCTGGGCCGCTATCTGGTTGCGGCTGTCCTCGCTGACCACGTCCCACCAGGTCACCGCCATGATGCGGGCATCAGGTGCGGTGTCGACGAACAGGTCGACCGCCTCACGCAGCGCCCCCAGGTTGACCTTGTGCGAGTCGAGCAGGACGAACCGGCGGGCGCCGTGGCGGTAGGAGGCCCGCAGTACGTCGAGGACGATGTTGGTGAACGTGGCCGCTCGTAGATTCGTCACGCCGGGGAATTGGCCGCCACTGGCGGCGGGGTCTGTGCGCAGCCCGTAGGACAGCGGCGGCAGCACCAGCACGCCGAGGTGCTCGTCCAGCTGGTGGGCCAGGTAGGTGGAGATGATCGTGTCGGCCGACAACGGCAGGTGCGGGCCGTGTGCGTCGATCGACCCGATCGGCAGAACGACGATCCGATCCCGGACCAGATGGTCGTACTCCTGCCAGGTCATGTCCGCTACGTGCATCAGTCGGTCTCCTTCCCGGGTACGGCGACCGCAACTACATCGGGATTGGTGTTGCCGTTGGCGGCTGTGGCTGGGGTGCGGTCGACCCATCCGAGGCTGGGCGGGCGTGCGTCCTCGGCGGACTGGTGGTGGCGGAGGTTCAGGAAGTCCTCCTTGTTGCCGCAGCCGAACCCGGCCCCGCAGGCCATGAACGGTTCGGTGGTCAGCTGGAGGTCGAACCCGTCGTCGAGGATGTTGCCGATGCGGTCCTTGCCCAGGGCCTGGTAGCGGGAGCATCGGTACACGTCGCCGCGGATGCCGATGTAGAAGTAGTCGTGCCCAGCGCTGCACGCCCGGCCGCGCAGGTCCCGCATCGCCGCCACGTTGAGCTCGAGAACGTCGGCGTGCGCGCCCAGCTGGACCGCGCGGGCGATGCCGGCCTGCTGACGTTCCCGCAGGACAGGCACCATCACGCCGAGTTCGGTGTGTGCGCCGTGCGGGGTCAGCGGGTCATAGCCGAGGTCGAGGTTGAACCGCAGGCCCGCGTCTTCGGCGGCACGCTTCAGCTGCGCCACGCCGACTTCGTTGTCGGGAAACAGCAGGGCGTTGACGACGACGAAGCACCCGTAGCGCTCCTGCGCATAGCGTGCGTTGTCGATGAAACGCGCCAGCGGGATCTCGGTCGGATGGTGCGTGACCCACAGTGAGATCTTGCTGATGTCGCCTTCGCGGTCGAGCTGCCCGAGGCGGCGCTTGAGCAGCGAACCGTTGGTCACCAGTTCCACGAAGTCGACGTTGGGGCGGCTGCTCAGGCCGGCGGCCTTGGCCAGGAACGGTCGCGATGTGAACGGCTCGCCCAGGGTCGCCAGCCGGACCCCGACACGGTAGGGCCGCTCGGCGATCCAATCCACGATTGTTTCGAAGCGGGCCTGGTCCTCGGCCTGCCAGTCGGCGGTGTTGCTCTTGGCGTAGTCGTTGACTGAGACACAGTAGGTGCAGCGGAAGTTGCACAGCCGCTGCCCGGACACGTACCAGATACGGACCGTCTTAGGCACCGCTCACCCCGCGTCCGCAGCTGGCGACGGGGAAGCTGGCCAGGGGTCGGAACTGTCGGCGCGGGAAGTCCGGCAGCTGGTCGTGGCAGGTACGGCACAGGTGATCTGCGGGGGCGTCGGCCACTCCGAATACCCGACGGCGCAGATGGACGGCGGCCGGGCTCGTCATGATCTCATGGACGGTGCCAGCGCGGATATTGCCGAACTTCTCCCGCTGGTAGTAGTCGTTGCAGCAGATGAACATGTCACCAGCGACCGAGAAGTGCGCGTGGTTGACCGGCCAGGCACAGCCCCGCAGCCTGCCCTCGACACGGACCGCTTGGTGGTAGTCGGCCAGCGCCCCGGCCCGGTCCGACAGCAGCGTCGACCGGACCGGCACACCGCTGCCCTCGTATCGCGCCCGCAGCTCGCCGACCCGCTGCGCCAGGTCCGTCCCGGCGCCGTTGACCACCACCTCGATCGGCAGCCCGGCGTCGACGGCCGTGTCGAGGTTGGCGACGCTCCGATCCAGCAGCGTCGAGCCCGTCAGTCCACGGAACGACTGCTCGTCCAGTGCCGGTAGGTTCACCACCAGTTGCAGCAGCACGCCTGTCTGACCGAGCAGCGTGATCTTCTCACCGGTCAGGTTGCTCGCGTTCGTGAACAGCCGCAGCTTCAGCCCGTGCCGGGCCAGGACCGCGACACGGTCGGCGAAGTGCCGGTCCAGCGTCGGCTCGTTGTAGAAGTGGAACGTGACGTACCGGATAGTGTCGTGGGCCGAGATCTTTTCGATGATCTCCTCGAACAGCGGCATCGGCATGGTCGCCGGTGCCTTGCCGTCGACGGAGACGGGGCAGAATTTGCAGCCCCAGTTGCAGTGCGCGGTGACCTCGATCTGCGCCGTGGTCAGGTAGTACTCGGTGCACACGTCGTCGGGTGGTTGCAGCCAACCGCGGCCGACGAGGTCATCGACGGTGTGCTGGCCGTGTGCGGCCGCCAGCGCCGCGCTGCTGACCGGAGCAGCCGCGGCGGCCTGCAGCGCATCGAGGGCTGCGGCTTCTCGGCACCACACAATGCTGCGGTCGAGGCCGATCACCCCGAACGACGCCCACGCTGGCGGGTTGACATCCGGGCGTAGCGGTTCGAGTTCGTCGACGGCGAACACGATCGGGCTCGCCTCACCCGGTCGGATCGCGGTCAGGTACGGCGAGGTCTGCACCAGACCAGATGCCTGCGCCGGCCGCTGGTCAGATGCGCCTTCGACGCGGGACGCAGTCCGCGGTGCCGTGGAGCCGATTGAACCGAGGCTCGTGCCTGCGCCCGGGCGCGGGTTGCCAGTTACTCCTCCCTGACGCTGGCCGCTACCGAGGCGGGCGTCGCGGATGGCGGGTGGTGGCGCCACTTCAGTATCGGTACGTGTGTTCATGTTCTCGCCTCCTTGCGAAGCGCGGGACCGGCGGGCGCGCCGCCACGCCGGCTCCCGACGGGTTTGCCTGCGTCGGGGTTGCGGCAGGGCAGCGGCGGTGCCGCGTCCCTGCGGGGGCTGCCGGACAGGGCCGATGCCTGGCAGGTAAGTCGGCACGATCGTGGACGCGGATGTCGACGGCATCGTCTGAGGTCCGCGCTGGTCGGTCCAGGCAGGGCGTGCAGCAGCTCGTAGCCGAACAGCCTTCCGCGCAGGCGTGCATTCGCGGCCAGCTTGAGACGTAGTGGTGGCCGATACGGAAGAAGTCGTCGGCATTCAAAGCCTGCCCGCCCTTCCGGCCGACCGTGGCTGGCGCGAATCACCGCACGCCGTGACGATCATCCACGCCAATCCGGCAAGTCCCGAGCGGCCAGTCACGCGCTGCATTGGGGAGTTGTACGCGCCGCACGCTGTGCTGGGGACGTCGGATGACGCAGGGCACATCCCGGGCCAGGCGCGGCTCGCCAGGCCCCTGGCACCCGCCTCCTCGCCGGACGTGGTGGCGGCGCATGATGCTGCGCGGCCGTTCGGCAGGGTGAGCGAGGTTGTGGTGCTCGGACGGGGCGCACAGCTGGGAGGCCGACCACGCGCAGCCCGCCAGAGCCCGGTGCCGGTACGTTTGCCGCGAGCTGGGCGATGTCGCCGTACGATCGACCGACGATGCTGGTCGTCATGGCAGGTCTCCGAATCCAGTCGGTATCGATGTCCTGGATTCATTGAGGGGTATCCGACCGCGCACTCTCCAGAGCAGGGATGCAGACAATGACGCTGTCTGCATCCGCTGACTAGATCATTTAGCTGGTGTCCGTCGCGGTGCTAGCGGATCGACGGCCTGAATAGGTGCTGTAGCTCGGCGACGGTGGTGGTGTTCAGCGTGTGATGGATGACAGCCATTCCCAGCGCGCGTGCCGGCTCGAGGTTTGCCGCGAGGTCATCGACGAAGACGGCCTCGGTCGCCTTGACGTCAAGCCGGTCGAGGATGAGCTGGAATATCTCCGGATCGGGCTTGCGTAGCCCGATCTGATCGGAGATGACGACCGTGTCCATGCGATCTTCGAGGTCATAGCCGTCGTAGGGATCGAAGTGCTCACTGCCCCAGGAGTTCGAAAGGACCGCCGTCGCCACCCCATGCCGACGTAGCCGTGCGACCTCGGCCAGCATGAGTTCGTCCGGTTGGAGGCTCGCGGTCATGCGGTTGAGCAGGCGCTCTGGCGCGATGCCGGCGGCCGCGCCGAGGTGCGCTTCGAAGTCGACCTGGCTGACCGTGCCACGTTCCAGGCCGGCGAACAGCTCTCGAATCTCGGGATCCTTGCGCAGCAGATCCAGGAGCGCGTCTGGCGGAAGCCCTTCCTCCCGTGCGCAATCCCTGATGGACTCCCAGAGATCCGTCGTGAGCACGCCACCGAAGTCCAGGATCAGCGCTCGGTATGCCATCAGATCTCCGTCTCGATGCTGAGATGGTCGATGCGGATCATGCGTACCTCGTCACTCAGAATCTTGGCCGCCCGTAGCTCGCCCTGCTCGGAACGTGCCGCAACCGAATCTGTGCGGTCGAGGTCGCGGGAGTGCTCGACTTGCATACCAGCGCACGCGCCGCCGCAGCGTCGCCGTGGTACGTCGATGTCGCGCATTTGAACACTCACCTTGGCTTTGTCGATGTAAGCCGTGGCGAGATGGCGGGGTTGCCCCTGTCACTGGAGTAAGCCTGGTCGGCGGTTCGGCGCGCGTCCGAGGAGGCGGGTGCGCCGATGGCGCGGCGCGGGGCCCAATGCAGGAGGGCACGCAGCCCTTCTGGGTATCGCATCAGGCTCCGCTCTAACGGTGGATCTGGAGACTTGCCGGAGCCTGTACCGGGGACATGAGATGCGTTTGGAATCAACTGCGGCCGGAGCCTTTGGCCGTCGGAAGGTGGGTCGCATCGGCCAACGAATAGGATAGCTACCGGTCTATTGTAGATCCAACGTTGCGCTCGGCGGAGCTCTCGCGATGCCGTGGGTGGCTGCGCTAACGTTAAACACATCGATGTTGGTATTGGCTTGAGCGCGGAGGGGCTGATGGCAGGCCGGCTCAAGGAGCTGCGACCGGAGCTTTCGGCGCTGCACCTGTTTGGTGCGCGGCTGAGGACGCTGCGAGAGGCCACAGGGTTGTCGCAGACCGAGCTCGGCCGCAGGGTCTCCTACTCCGGTCATCTTATCGGGAAGATCGAGCTTGGCCTGCGCCGTCCAGCTGCGGAACTCGTCCGGGCACTTGACAGGGAGTTGCGCACGGACGGATCGCTGAGTCAGCTGGCGCTGGAGCTCGACCGTGAAGACGCTGAGGCCCAACTTGATGCTACCGATGTCCCCGACCTGCTCACCGCCCTGCGACGGTGTCTCGATTTGCGAGACGACCCAGACGACGGTCTGATCCGCGACGTTTCGGATCTCGAGCTCGACGTCGCAGAGATCGTGCGTAAGCGCCTGGCATCCGACTATCGCGGCCTTGCTTGCACCCTGCCTTTGCTATTGCCCGAGTTGCATCGCGCGAATGTCGTCATGCCTGGCCCCGTGATCTCGGCACTTCTGTTTCAGGTGTACCGTGCCGCGGACGCGATTGCAGACAAATCGGGTCAGCACGACCTCTCCGCCCGATTGATCGACTTGCTCCGCGCGTCAGCTGCAGGCTCGGATGAGCCGCTCACCATGGCCGCAGCCGAGTACGTGCGAGGCGAGTTGTTCTTCGTGAACAGGGACTTCCTCCGTGGGGAGAAGCTGCTCGACCAGGCGGCCGCACGCATTGAGGGCGTGGCACGTAACTCGCCAGCGGCGGGGGCTCAGGTGGGCTCGTTGCATATGCGGGCTGCGGTGCTCGCGGCGCGCGGCGGCGATCGCGCGGCGGCCGAGGGCCATCTGCAGGTGGCCGCGCGATGGGCGGACCGTGTGCGGGACGGCGTCTACAGGGGTACTGCCTTTGGAATCTCATCGGTCCGGATACACCAGGTCTCACTCGCTTTGGACGTGGATGACCTGGTGACGGCGCTGGAGCTGTCCGGGAACTGGGTGCCGCCTTCGGAGGTTCCGGCCGAACGACGGTCGCATTTCTTCCTGGACCGCGCGGTCGCCTGCCAACGGGCAGGACGCCATGACGAAGCGGTAGCGGCTCTCACGCAGGCACGACGCATCGCGCCGCAGCACATGCGCCCGCATCCGCAGGTGAAGGCCGTTTTAGCAGGACTTGTAGCTGAGGCGCGGCGGCCGTCAGACCGGCTGACGAACCTGTGTCGCTGGGCTGGCCGAAACCTCAGCTGATCGGGCGCACCAGATCCGGCAGCTCGGTCAGTGTGGTGATGACCCAGTCTGCGGTGGCGACAACCGCCGGATCCTCTGCCCACAGGTGTCCCCAGGGCCCGCGGCGGACCAGGACCGTACGAAGACCGGCTGCATGGGCTGGAATGATGTCGTTGTCCCGGTGGTCGCCGACGTAGGCGATCTCATGCGGCTCCCCGGGCGCGAAAGCCGCGACGCGAGCGAAAAAGCCCGGCTGCGGTTTCGCCACTCCCCATTCGCCAGAGGTGGCGATGGCGTCTACAGGAAGGTCGAGCGCGCGCAGCAGCGTCGCCGCGCGGGTGGTCTGGTTACCGGCGATGCCGACCCACAGTCCGCGTGCCCTCAGCTCTTGAAGGCATCGGCGGGCGTCTGGGTAGAGCTCGGCGTCGCTGATCGCTTCGCCAACTCCGGCGTCCTCGCGTGCTTGGCGCTCCTTGACGAGGTCGAAACCGGGGCGGAAGTACTGAAAAGTCTCGGCGTTGTCGCGTCCCTGTGCCGTGACCGCGCCGAGGACGGCGGAGAAAGTGTGTCTCGGCACGCCGATCCAGTCCGCCCACCGGCCGAACTCGGCGGTGTCGTCGAGCAGCGTCTCGCCAACGTCGAAGACGACAGAACGGACGACCACTCGTTGCCTCCTCAACCCGAATGTTCTTGCGTATCACTACTTTATCCGGCGGCCGGTTGCGGCCGCCGATCCGGGTTGTCGCCGATTCAGACGCCGGCTCCGTCTGCATGGCAGATACGCTGCGGCTGACCCGCGAAACATGGCAGCAGCGGCCGCTGCTTGCCGTCCGCGTTCACGGCCTACAACCGTGCCTGCCGTTGCTCTGCGTCAGGGAGACAGGGGTCGAATGACTGGGCCGCTGCTTCAGCCGGTGGTGTGTGCTGCCCGCGGCGGTGCCTCCCGGCGATGTCCCGGCTGCCTCGCTGAGCTGGCCAACCGGGTGCCGATGACTTCGAGCTGATGCAGGGCGGCAAGGGCGCAGACCATGTTCGCGACGACCTCGACAGGCGCTGTTGCATCCACGACGTGGTGGGCAGCGGTGAGCATGGCTGCCCTGTCGGATTCGAAGCGCTCGGCGAGCAGTCGTCGACTGGCGCCGACGCGGCCGAACGGGTTGCTGCGGCTGATGCTGTCCAGGCGACTTGACATGGTCGCGGCATCGACATCGATCGTAACCACCAGGTCGAACCGATCGAGCAGCTGATGCTGGTTGCCGGCCGTGCCGCACAAGAACGAACGCCGGTGTCCGGCCTGCCGCCTCTCAGCGATCAGGGTGTCGAGCGCGGTGGGACGCCAGGCCCAGTGGTGCGTGCGCAGCCAGCCGATGTTCGGTTTGACGGGTCGCTGGACGTGCCGACCGTGCTGGTCTTGCCATTGGCAAAGGCCGGGGTGGCCGTCGAGGCTGATCGCGTGTTCGCCGCGCGCGCTCAGGTGTCTGCTGAGTGCTGATTTGCCGCTACCGGATACGCCGGTGACGAGGACTACATAGCTCATTGCATGCTCCGGTGAGTGCGGTGCAAGTGGTCGCGGGCTTTGGTCAGGTTCGCCTCGAGCACTGGTTGCAGCTGGGCGAAGTCGGGTTCGGCGAGGTGGATCTGCCATTCGCGGCAGGCCAGCAGCATCAGGTTGACCGCGTAGGCGCCGCTCACGCCGTCGCGTTCGGCGCTGCACTGCAGTTCGGTGGGCAGCCACGGGTTGGCCGGACCCCAGAGCAGACGCAGCATGGCCCAGTCCAGCCCCGCGAGGTGCCAGCCCATGTGCTCGAGGTCCACGACCGCGACGCTGTCGCCAGTGATGAGGAAGTTGGTGGAGTGCGGGTCGCCGTGCTCGACCCGTAGCGGCTGCCCGTCAGCCAGGAGGGCGTCGACAGCCGCCCGATCGGCGCTGGTCAGCAGGCCGCTGGCGGTGTGCCTGTCGAGGTAGGTGCTGGTGACCGGCTGGCGGGTCAGGCCGTCGGGCCGCCAGGTGTAGATGAGGTCGAGGTGTTCGAGGATGCGGCGCACGACGGGCTCGGGCAACTGCCTGGGGTATCGGTCAGGATGAAGGACCTGACCGGGGAGCCGGTCGAGGATGGTGATCTGGCCGTCGCCGAAGCGCATCCGCGCCGTCGTCAGCGGGCAGGCGTCGGCTTCGGTGGTGCGGTAGGCGGCCTGTTCAGCCTGCTGGTGTCGGACCCACATCGGGTCGTCGGTGAGCAGCACCTTGACGACCACCGCCGCGGCGTCCATTTGAGCGTGGAATGTGATGCTCTTCCCGGTGGCACGCACGACCTGGCCGGGCTGGATTCCGAGCGAGGACAGCCGTGCCCTGATCTGACCGGGGACGGCCTCGGACAAGACCGTGCTCATCGTCGCACCCCTTCGGCCGTGGCCGGCTCACCTACGAAGCACGGCACGACATGCCCGGCCAGGCCGGCGGTCCAGCCGAACCGGGGCGCCGGTACGGCTGGCGGGAGTTCGGCGCTGACTGCGGCCTTGGTGCGGTACGAGCCTGCCAGGGGCGAGGCGGCGTGGACGGCGTTGACGAAGTGGGCGCGGTGGTCGGCGGTGTGCACGACGGCAGCGAAGCCGGGCTGAAACCGCCGTACTTGACGGCGGCGTGGCTCACCCGGGAGTCGAGACTGGCGCTGACCGATTCACGCAGGTCGGCTGGCAGCTGGTCCCAGCCGGGCCGTTGTACGGTGCGGTCGTGGGGCACGGGCAGGTCGGTGGTGTCCACGTAGGTCCTATCGGTTGTGGGGGCTGGTGGTTGCGGCATCGACGAGGTCGGGCAGCAGCGATGCGTTCCGGGCAGGATCTCCGCCGGTCGCCAGCAGGGCGGTGACCTCAGCCGGGCGGATGTCGAGCGCGTTGATGGTGTCGGCGGTGAACGTCATCGCCTGCAGCGGGTGCCGGCGGGCGGGGCCGCCGGCATGGTTGGTGATGATCTGCGCGCCGGTGGCGGGTAGCGCCGCGGTGTAGACGGCCGCGCGCCCGTGCGCGCGGGTCGGTTCGAAGATCGCGACCAGGCGCAGCTGCGACGGCTCGATGCCCAGCTTCTCCCGGGTGAGCCTGTGTGCCAGGGGCGTCAGGTGGGTGCGGGGGAGCGGGCGCGCCATCGTGGGGAAGGTCCAGTACGCGTGGCGTGCGATCTCGTGACGTAGGAGCAGCAACTGCCCGTCGGTGCAGACAGGGATGACGAAGACACGTTCGACCCTGGTCAGCGTCCTGATCAGGTCGGTGCGGGTCGGGCGCGGATCGGCGATGGTCATGGTGTGCTCCGTTGCGGGTTGCGGGCGGGGACGAAACGCACGGTCGGCCTGTCCTGCGGCTGGGAGATCGTCAGGTGGCGCACGCGCCAGGTCAGCCGGATCTGTCCCGGCTGCGGGGCGCCGACGGTGATCGCGTCGAGCACATTCGGGGTGTTGGCGAGCTGGACCCGGTGGTGCAGTGCGTCGAGGACCTGCCGTTCGAGCCAGTCGGCGTTGACGGGGTTCTTGCGGCTGCAGCGTGGCGGGCACTGGTAGCCCCGTGCTCCATCGGCCGGGTGCACGGCCGCCATCGGGCCGCTGCACCATGCGCAGTGCAGCAAATCCTGGAACGAGACGGGTTGGCGGGTGGGCTGTCCCGTCGTGGCTGGACGCATTCCGGTCACTTCTTCTCCTCTCGGTCTTGGCGCGGGGCAGGGCGAGTGGGGGGCGTCAGGCTCGCCCTGCCCCGGCCCCGGCAGGTTCGCGGCGGGTGGCCGGACCTCGACCGCGGGGCGACGTGGAGGCGTGCCCGGTAGCTGCCGGAGTCGTCGGGGGAATGGCGGCCCAGACCTTGGACCGGCACGATGCCCGCGGTGATGGAGAGACTCCCCACCCGGCCACAGGTGTAGGCAGGTCTGGGCCGCCGCCGGCACCCCTCGTCCGGGCTGTCCATCGCCACCCCTGCAGGCGATGGAGACATTCGGCGCGGTTTTCCGCGCTTGCCGACAATGGCGGTCAACGGCGTCGGCGCCGCCGTGCCTACAGGCTCGGTGCGCCCGGTGACGCCTGATCGGCGGTCCCGTCACTGAGCCCGGTCTTGTGCATACGGGGCTCATGGCTGAGCCCTCGTTGCGCCGGCCGCCAGTAGGCGCGAAAGCCTGCCGCGCTGGGCCGGGGTCGGCTGCATCGACAGCTTCCAGTCTGCGATCAGCGCATCGATATCCTGCCTGCCGACTTGCGGCATGCAGATCAGGTGGCCGTGCCGGTCATCGGCGGGAATCACCCACCGCTCGGCCAGGTGGGCCGGTGGTGGTGGGAAGTACACCGTGAACGCGTGGGGGTGGCGTCGGGCGTCCACGCCAATGCGGCACAGCTGCGCGCAGGCGTACTGTGCGGTGTCCCGGCAGCGACGTATCCGGGCCCGGTGCGCTTCGCTGCCCAGCCCTGCCAGTGCCGCATACAGCAGCAGGGTCGTGTGCCCGGACCGGCTGCCCGGGATCGTCACGTTGGCGGTGCCGGTGTACGACACGGCGGCGGACAGCGCCGCCTGGGGTGGGTCGCGGTACACCAGTACCCCGCTGGGCGTCAGGGTCGAGAGGAACTTGTGCCCGCTGACCACGATCGACGTCACGGCGCGGACGTTGAAATCGAACCGCGGAACGCCGTCGACGGGCACCAGCGCCAGTGGCAGCCCGGACAACGCTGCGTCGACGTGGATCCGCCGCTGCCGGATCGACAGCCGGTCGCACGCCGCGGCGATGGCGGGCACGTCGTCGACGGCCTCGGTCATCGTCGTGCCGGCGACTGCGACGATCACCGCGGGCCGGTCCCGGCGCCGGGCGAGCTCGCCGGCCAGATCGGCCACGTCGATGCACCCGCCGTCGTCGGTGCCGATCACCACCAGGGGCATCAGCAACTTGTCCGCCAGATCGCCGATCTTGTAGTGCGCCGCGGCCGAGGTGTAGACCACGGCGTCGGGATAGCGGCGGCGGGCATCCAACAGAGCGTGCTCGGTGCCCTCGGTGGCACCGCCGGTCACATACCCCCAGCGGCTGGCCGGGGCGGCGAACAGGTCGGCGACGAGGTTGACGACCTCGATCTCGAGGTCCTTGGTGTGGTTGCGGCCGTGCCCGCCGTCGTACGGGCTGCCGATGTTGTTCAGCAGCACGCCGGTCATCAGGTCGGCCAGCTGCTCGTGGGTGATGTCAGTGGCGCCGGGAAAGCCGATGTTCGTGCGTGCGTCTTCGGCCGCCTCGGCCTTGAGTTGCTCCCACAGCGGGCGCAGGTCACGCGGAGCGATGTTGGTCATACTCGCCCTCGCCCTCTGGTGCGGTTGGCGCCGTGCTCGGCCTGCTGCAGGGCGGCGATGCGGCCGTTGTCGGCCTGGGCGAGCGTGTCGGACAGCTCGCCTGCCCAGCGCAGAACTTCGCGGTCGGTCTCGCGTCGTCGCAGCGTGTCTGGATCGATGAAGCTCCAGTCGCACAGCGCCCGCACGGTGCCGTGCGACAGGGTGCAGGTGGCCTCCACGGTGAAGGAGTTGAAGTCCTGCCGGCCGCCGTGATGGCAGGCCATCAGCGCGCCGTCGGTCAGCACGATCCTGGCCACTGCGGGCAGGTCGAGCGCGGACTTCGCCGTCTTCTGCGACTTCTCCCACGAACCGGCGGCGGTGTCGAGGCTGATCACCGCCAGGCCTGCGTACACCCCGGCCGCCCCGGAGGCCATGTGAGCGTCGCGGCCGACCGACAGCTCGTCACGGATGTCGAAACCGGGCCCCGCCGCGCGGGGCGCGAGCTGGTGGTGCAGCTCGAACAGCAGCCGCGGCAGCACCCGCACGTCGGGGTGTTCCAGCCACAGCTGCCAGGCTGCCGTGATCTGGAAGTAGCCCTTGCGGCGCTGGTCGTGCTGCAGGTACAGGTAGGCCAGGGCGTGCGGAGCGAGGGGGTCGGCGAACCGCTGCTCCCAGATGTTGATGGTGAAAAGAGAGATCATGCGGCGGACTCTCTCGACGGCTTGCACCCGCGCGTCGGTGTACCTCGTGAGGTCGTCCAGCTCGGCCGGCGGGCGTGACTGCTGATCGCGGGCCTGCTCGTCGTGGCGGTCAGGTTCGCGGGTCGGTTGCCGGCCGCTGTAGGAGTGGTTGGTGGTCATGTCTCACATCACCAGCTTGCTGAGCCGCCGGACCGGGGAGCTGACCGGATCGGCGACCACCCGCCCGACGTCAGCCAGCGCGGCTGGCCGGACCAGGCGCACGAGACCGCCCCACACCAGTCCGGCCAGCATTACCGCCACAGCCAGCGCCGGCAGCGTCAGCCAGCGGCGCGAACCGGGTGGCAGGCCGAGCAGGGAACCGAGGTTGGCCAGCATCATCACCATGAGCACGACACCGAGCACGCAGCCGGTGACCGGGGCGACCTGCCGCACCAGGACGCTGTCGTTGGTGCCCTGACCGGTGCTGAAGAACCGGTGCGCCGCCGCGGCGGCCACCACCAGCAGCGCCAGCAGCAGCACCGCCCCCAGCGTGGACAGCCACGTGAACATCACTGCGAGCGGGTCCGCGCCGCTGACCGCGAACCCGGCGATGACCAGCCCCGCCAGCCCGGTCTGGGTCAGTGACGCCGCCACCGGCGTGCCTGCGTCACCGGACCTGCTCGTCGTGGCCAGGTAGCCCGGCAGGACGCCTTCGCGGGCCATCGCGAACAGGTACCGCGCGCCCGCCTGGTGGAAGCTCGACATCGCGGCGATCACGCTCGTGATCAGCAGGATCGTCGCCAGCAGCCCGACACCCGGCCCGAACACCCGGCTCAGCGTCTGCAATGGCCCCTCAGCGGCGTCGGCGCCGATCTGCGACAGGCGGTCGGGCCCGGCGTTGACCGCCATCGCCCACGCACCGAGCGCGTAGAACACCCCCGCGAAGACGACCGCCGCGAGCATCGCCCGGCGCACGCTCGGCGCACCCCCACGGGCCTCCTCCGCGTATGCCGGGACCGTCTCCACCCCGACGAACGCCGCCATCGCGAACGCGACCGTGCCCGCCATACCCGGCACCAGCAGCGCTGACGGCGCCAGCGGTGCCAGCGTGAGCGGTCCGGAGCGCTGCGCGAGAGCCGCGGCGACGTAGAAGACGATCACGGCGAGCTCGACCGCCAGCAGCGCGCCGAGGAACCGGGTGCTGTTGACGCCGCCCAGCAGCCCCAGCGCCGCGACGATCGCCAGCGTGCCAGCGGACCACGCCCACCACGGCCCGGCCTGGGCCAGCCCGACCAGCGTCGGGCCCAGCAGCCCGTACAGCGACGTCCCGATCGCCAGGTAGCCGGCCAGCGCGCACAAACCGGCGGCGATCCCGGCCACCGGCGACAGGCCGCGCCCCATCAGCGCGTACAGCGGCGCGGCATGCCGGATGTGCCCGGCGGCGCCCGCGTAACCGACCGCGATCACGTACAGCACGAACGCCACCAGGATGAAGGCCAACGGCACCCCCGCGACCCCGGTGGCGGCGTACATCGTCGGTATACCACCGACCTGGACCGTCAACGGCGACGACGCCACCACAGCCATGATCCACAGTCCGACCGGGCCCAGCTTGCCCTGTGCCAGGGTCGCGCGTGTCATCGCACCGCTCCGTCACTCGCCGCCTGCGTGGCGACCGCGCAGTCCGGAGCAGCGCAATCGCGGCGGTCACGGTGGATGCGGAAGTCGTTCGCGCTCATCCGCACGACACTCACGCGCGGCCGCAGCGGGCTGCGCCGCCAGTACGAGTGGTCGGCGGCCGCCGCCCGCAGTGCATCGGCCACCGTCAATCGCGGCGCCACGAACTCGTGCGTGCGCGAGTCCGGCCAGTCACGGCGCACCGCGAAGATCGCGACGGAGTCAAGTATGCGGCGGCGCACCATGCCGTACCAGCCGGTGCCCACCATCAGGCCAGTCATGTTTTCGGATCTCCCCGCCAGACGACAGTTGGATGGTGGGCGGGCACGGTGCCCGCCCACCGACCCAACCCCGGCAGGCGACTTCAGACGGGGCAGGGCCTCACACCCATTGACGGGGACCGCAGCGCCAAGGTCGATACCCGCGATGCAGACCGGGCGTTTGTCTGCATACGCAGCGGGGACCGAGCCCATGCAGGGTGCAATCTGCCATTGGGAAACCATCCCGATTCCGCGGCTCCGCGCATGGCGTGGCTCGGTGCATGGTCGCGCTCGCTGCCCAAGGTGTGTTGTGATCAGCGTGCGTGAGTAGAGAGGTGATCGGCGGATGCTCGAGAACGGCGCTGGCACGTCGGTGCCAACTGCCAATGACGTGGCGCAGGCCGGAACCTCGTATGACTGGCTGACCAGCTCCGATGGTCTGGTGTACTGGGTGGAGTCGTCACCGGAGGTGGGCCATGCGGTGATGAGCTGGGATCCGTCAGCGGCCTCCCGGAGATGCCACCTGGCCGGTGAAGGTGTGGGCAGCAACCTGCACGCGTATGGCGGCATGCCGTACGCGGTGCTGCCCCACTCTGAGATCGCGCTGGTGAGCGCATCCACAGGGCAGGTCGTGGCCGGCACGGCGTCGACCGTCAGCGCGCACAGCTATGGCGATCTCGCGTGGTCTGACGGCCGGCTGTGGTGTGTGAGGGAGGACGCCGGTGGAGACGAGCTGGTTGCCGCCGATCCCGCATCCGGCGAGCTGAGAGTCCTCCGGTCGACGGGAGGTTTCCTCGCCTCGCCAACAGCGAACGCGGGTCGCCTGGCGTGGACGCAGTGGGACAGGGACGTGATGCCGTGGGACGCGTGCAACGTCTGGGTCGCCGACCACGGCTGTAGTGGGCACCTCGGAGTGCCCGTCCACGTCGCGGGTTCACATGACGAGTCCGCGGTACAGCCGCGGTGGGGAACGGACGG
This sequence comes from Catellatospora sp. NPDC049111, assembly GCF_040648615.1. Taxonomy (NCBI): domain Bacteria; kingdom Bacillati; phylum Actinomycetota; class Actinomycetes; order Micromonosporales; family Micromonosporaceae; genus Catellatospora; species Catellatospora sp. NPDC049111. The sequence continues at coordinate 89,413 of NZ_JBEZEB010000018.1, forward strand.
TTCGCTGTACTTTCTGTCCGACCGGACGGGATGGTGGAACCTTTACCGGTGGCACGACGGTGGCACCGAGGCTGTTGCACCGATGGAAGCCGAGTGCGCGACGGCGCCGTGGGAATCCGGCTACGCCAACTACGTGCTGCTGCCCGCAGGCCGGATCGGGATGACCGTTCAGCACGGACCAGTGCACCGGCTCGTCGTCGTGGAGGCTGACCGTTCGATCAGGGCGATCGAGTTGCCGTACACCACGATCAAGCCATACCTGGCAGCTCTCGGTGACCGGATCGCGCTGATCGGAGCCTCGCCGACACGCTCGCAGGAGATAGCGGTGGTCGCCACGGACGGCTCCGACGACATCGAGGTGATCCGCCGAAGCTCCGGCCAGATCAAAGCAACGACCGAGCTTTCAGTACCTGAGATCATGAAGGTCAGGTCCGGTGGGGCCGACGTCCATGTGCTGTTCTACCCGCCGGCCGGGGGAGCCGACCACGCGCCGTTGATCGTCAGGCCGCACGCCGGGCCGACGTACCACAGCGATCTCAGGTTGGACTGGGAGGTGCAGTTCTTCACCAGCCGCGGGTTCGCCGTCGCCGACGTCGACTACCGGGGAAGCACCGGCTACGGCCGGGCGTACCGCAAGGCTCTGGACGGTCACTGGGGCCGACTCGACGTCGAGGACTGCCACAACGTCGCCGAGTACCTGCTGGCCAGCGGTCATGCACGACCTGGGGCGGTGTTCATCTCCGGCGCCAGTGCCGGCGGCTACACCGCATTGCGAGCCGTGTGTGAAGACGGTCCGTTCTCGCTCGCGGTGGCCCGGTCCGCGATCGTGGACCCGAAACGGTGGGCGACGACCGCGCCACGCTTTCAGCAACCGCATGCGGCGATCCTGGCCCACGATGTCGCCGAGGTGCGCGCGGAGCGAGTGCGACGACCCGTATTGCTGATCCACGGAGACCGCGACCACGTCGCACCCATCGACGACGTGCTGAAGCTGGCGGCAGACCTGGATGATCGAAAGCTGCTCGTCCGTCTACTGGAGATCGAGGACGCGGGGCACTACCTGTCCAACCCGACCGCGCTGGCCGCGGCGCTGGAAGCCGAGCTCGACGCCTACGCTGCGGTGCTCAAGGCCGCTGGCCCGGCGCAAGGCTGACCAGCGACGGCAGCCGCGTCCGGACATCCTCGATCAGGTCCCGCACCTCGGGCAGCGCGGCATAGGGCTGCAGCTCGGCGACCATCATCACGATGCGGTGGGCGCTGCGGAACGAGACAACCTTCGCCGCGTATTCGACAGCGCGGTGCGCCATCGCGCAGGCGTGCTCGACCTGCCGCGAGCGGGCCAGCGAAGCGGCATACAGCGCGGTGTCGATGGCAAGGCGCCGCACACGGCTCGGCTCCAGCAAGCCCGTGGCCTCAACAATCTCACGCTGGGCCAGTTCGTTCAGGCCAAGATCGAAGAAGCAGTGCGCCTTCTCGTCGGCGAGGTCAGCCGGGCCGAAGTAGGTGATCCACGAAGGTTCGTCAGCAGGGTTGCTCCGGGCAAGGTCGGCTTCGACCTGCAGCAGGGCGGCGGCGCAGGCGGCCTGGTCGCCGCGCCGGGCGTACGCGCGCGCGAGGACCGTGCGGAACGCCGCACGCACGGCCGGGCTGGCCACGCGCTCGGTGCCGTGCAACGCGGCCTGGGCCAGACGGGCCGCCTGCTCCGCATCGCCGCAGTGCAGCGCGAGATGAGCCAGGCTCACCGCGATGAGGTATCCGCCGTACAACCTGTCACCGGACCTGGTCACGACGTCCAAGGCCCGCAGGTAATGCTGCTGTGCCAGGCCGTCGACACCGAGGTCGACCGCTTCGTATCCGGCCAGTTCGAGATAGCCGGTTGCCACCTGCGGCGCCACATCGATCAACGTGTCGAGGTCATGGCCGAGCATGCCGGCCACCTTGGGGTAGGTCGCACCGGCGCCGTTGACGTGGTCGGCCCCACGTAACTGGTTAAGCATCTCGGCCGCGTCTGCGCCGATCGAGTTGTCGGCCCGCCGGGCTGTGGGGCCGTCTCCCGCCGACAGCAGCCAGTCCAACACTGGACGATCGGTCGCTTCGGAACGGAACACGCTCGAGGCGGTGGCATTGTCGCGCGCCGATCGCAAGGCGCGCTCGCGCTTGAGCAAGGGCAGCAGGCCGCGCAGCGCCCCCTGGGCATTGAGGACCGTGTCGCAACGTTCGACCAGTTCCTCCGACGGCATCCGTTCGGCGGTCTCGACCTTGCGAACCAGATCTCTGTGCATGAAGACGGCCTGGCCCAGATCGGCCGCAGACATGCCGCGTTCCTGACGCAGGCGGCGGACCTCCGCGCCGAAGAAGTGCAGCACGGATCTGCTTGGCTTTAGTTCTTTGGGGGCTTGACCCATCGCGACCGACGTCCTGACTCCGTAAATCCATCGACCACATACGAATTGTCAACCATGAACGCACCGCGAGACAATGCAGATGAGGGTGGGACCTGGGCCGTCGCCGTCCGTCGTGTCAAAGGAAGACCGTCGGCTCGGCTATGACATTGGTGAACGCGCCCAGTGGCACTGAGCTCACTTTATCCTGGTGGACGTCGATGTCATGTGACGTAGGCGCAGTTTGCGCGCCCGGTGGCCGCTGGCGCTGCCTTGTCGAACGGCTGACGGGCGTGTCAGGAAGCCCACCCATGGCATGACGCTTCTATGTGGGTGACGTTCGGGCTCGGGTTCGTACGTCATAGGGTTCGATGCCTGGCGACCCATCGGGTGACTCCCCAGCGATCTGGCGGCCTGCGGCCTGCCATCGATTTGACCTGTCCCCGGTGGTCGCCGGCGTCGGCCCGGCCCACCCGGTTTGGCCTGATCAGAAGCCTGTCCGCCCATGTAGGGCGTGACTCATCACAGATCTGCCGTCCGCGGTGACCTCTACCCGGGCCGACGCCGTACGGACCGTCGACTCGAAAGGCAGGCCCGCATGCCCATCGTGGCAGACCAGACCAGCGCCGTCATCGGGGTGGACACCCACACCGACACTCACACCGCCGCCGTGGTCACCGCGGCCGGAGCCGTGCTGGCACACACCGCCGTCACCGCCGACCCGGCCGGCATCAGCCGACTACTGGCCTGGGCCGCCGACCACGCCCCGAACGGATGGTGGGCGGTCGAAGGCACCCGCTCCCACGGCCACGGACTCACCCGCGCCCTGATCCAGGCCGGGCACACCGTGCTGCAGGCCCCACCCCCGCCGACAGCAGTCCGCCGCCGGGGCGGCAAGTCCGACAGCCTCGACGCGGTCGCCGCCGCCCGGACCGTCCTGGCCACCCCACTGGACAAGGTCGCCATCCCACGCGCCGACGGCGACCGTGAAGCCCTGCGGATCCTGCTGACCTGCCGCCGCCACCACACCCAGCAGCGCACCGCCACCGTCAACCTGCTCAAAGCCCTGATCCTCACCGCCGACGACCAGTTGCGCGACCAACTGCGCCACCTGCCCACCCGCGCTCAGGTCCGCGCCCTGGCCAGCCTCGAACCAGCCACCGGCACCGACACCCAGACCTGGGTCCGCCACCGGCAACTGCACACCCTCGCCGTCGCGATCACCACCACCGACGCACTACTGGCCGCCAACTACCGCGACCTGCACGCCCTGGCCACCCGCACCTGCCCCGCGCTACTCGCCCAGCCCGGCGTCGGCCCCGTCACCGCCGCGACCCTGCTGACCACCTGGTCCCACCACGGCCGCGTCCGCTCCGAAGCCGCCTTCGCCGCCCTCTGCGGCGCCAGCCCCATACCCGCCAGCTCCGGACGCACCAACCGAATGCGCCTCAACCGCGGCGGCGACCGCACCGCCAACTCCGCACTACACACCATCGCCCTGACCCGCCGACGTGTCCACCAGCCCACCCGCGACTACGTCACCCGCCGCACCACCGAAGGCCGCACACCCCGCGACATCAACCGCTGCCTCAAGCGCTACCTCGCCCGACAGCTCTACCGCGTCATGCAAACCCACGCCGCTTGACAAACACCACTCACAGATCGCTGGATGGAAATCATCCCTGGCGAAGGCGTGACCTTGGCAAAGGTGGGCGAGAGCCGGGACGAGGTCGAGCGTCGGGTAGGCGTGCCTGTACACCCTGGCCGCGCGAGTCGAGCGGTTTACGACACAACCCCTGCTCTTGTGCTGACCTATACGGAAGACGACGCCGTTGAGGTTGTGGAGATCGCCTACTCCGGGGACGGAGGTGAGGAGGTCTTCTTCGACGGTGTTCAGCTGACCTATCGCCTCCTCGACGACGTCGTGGCTGATCTCGCCGCCAGGGGCTACGACTACGAGCCGATCGACATCGGGTATCGGGTTGGGCCCGGCCTCGCCATCTGGATCGATGGGATCCAGGTGGGCGGGTGACTTGGACCCGCACGCGGCGGAGGATGATCCTCGTCAGGTCTGTGAAAGTGTATCCGTTGCGCCGTACGAGTACTTCCGGCCGTTGACCGACGAGGAGGTTGAGGCGTACATCCGCAGCCTTCGGTAGCCCACTGCGCCTGCTGGTCGTCGAGATGTCTCGCGTTGATCAACTCTTGCGCGTATGTAGGTCACGAAAGAAGCTCCTGATAGGACTGGGGCTAGCACACGCCGCCGTACCAGCAGGAGCTTCGCTTGCTAACCTACCCCGCCCTGGTCCTCGGCTTGTCGACACCCCATCTCGAGTTCCTTGCCGGGCTGCTGGCCGGAGCATCGCAAGCAGGCCGGCTGCCGGTGGCGCAAACTCTCCCCGGCCCGGCAGGCACTGCTGGTCCTGATCCACCTGCGTTGCGGTGACAGCCTGGCCCGGCTGGCCGCATCGTTCGAGGTCTCGCCAGCCACCTGCTACCGGCATGTCGGCGAGGCGGTCGGGCTGCTGGCCGCGCGTGCGCCGTCGCTGGAACAGGCCCTGGCCGGCAGGCAGGGAAAGGTGACGATCCTGGACGTCACGATCATCGCGACCTTCCGGGTCCGCTGGACCAGCGAGCACAAGCGCTGGTGGGTGTACCGCAAGCGCCCATACGGCATCAACCTGCAGGCCCTGGCCGACGAAACCGGCGACCTGCTGTGGATCTCCAATGGGCTGCCCGGCTCGACCCACGACCTGACCGCCGCCCGCCGGCACGGCGTCGTCGACGCCGCTGTCCAGTCCGGTCTGCAGCTGTGGGCCGACCTTGGTTATCAGGGAGAAGCGCACACCCTGATCACCCCGGTCAGAGCGGGCAAGGACAAGGGTCTGATCCCGGCGGCCGTGGCCTACAACCGCCGCCACGCCGCCGTCCGAGCACCTGGTGAGCCTGGCTTCGCCACGCTGAAGTGCTGGCAGATCCTCACCCGCGTACGCTGCGCCGTCAGCAAGATCGGCGCCATCGCGAAGGCGATACTGGCCCTCCACGACGCAACATCGACACCGATCAGGATGAAATGACCTCACTCCCACGGCAGGGCGAATAGCGCTTGCTGGGACGTGGGTTGATCCTCGTCATCCTGGTCCTCTGGTGGTTGGCTGAGGCCTGGAGCCGCGCTGAATTGCGGGTCACCGGTGGCGTCGTCGCTAGAGGTTGTCGAAATGACGATTCCGAGATGTGAGCCCTGCGGATCGACAGCAGGCTCGGTGTCATCCAATGTGTCAGCACCGTCGTCGCTTGCGAATGTGTCAGCACCATCGTCGCTTGCGATGGTGGGCAGCACATATTCCTGGGCTAGCGATGCCATGTGTAGGGGCAACGGGGTGAGGAGCGCGTCGAGATAGTCGGGAGCTTGGCGGAGTTGGTGGGCGGCTAGAGCGAACGCTTCGGGCGAGTCGTGCGTTTGGCATGCCAAGACGGCCAGTTCCACCAGAGCTGGGTTCCACGCCGGTATCTGAGCATCGATGGTGGGTTGTCCGCGGTTTATGCCTAGGCGACGGGGCCGAGGCGCGAGCCGGTCGGCTTCGACCGCCGAATCGCGGAAGGTACTGGCCTTGGCTGTAGTGCTGTAGAAGACGCGCCCGGTTCCTTCATCACAAGTGTCTGGATATGTCCAGAGCCCAGGGGGCAGGCCGTTGATTCTGCCGGGCCCAGAAATTCCCCACCACTGGGCGGTTTCGCGGCCGCCGCCATCGCGCACTCGCAGGATGCGAACGTTGGGATCGAGCGTGGAGGCAGGAGCGTGCCCGGTCTTGATCAGGTCAGGTTCGACTTGGCCGTCTTGTATCCACGGCCAGTGCAGGCGGCTGTTCTGTGCGTGCACGAGCAGCAGAGTGGGTTGACCACGTAGTGATCTGATCAGCCTCTGCAGGAAAGTCGCGGTCGCCTGGCGTTGTTCGTCGACGTTCTGCTTCCAGACCTTGTAGGGCGCCCGCCTCCCAGGCTTCTGATCACCATCGTGAGCGCCGGTGGCCTGAAGCGGAATGGTCGTAGCGGCAGCGGCGTTAACGTCGACCGAAGGAAGGTCGTCGGACTCGACTTCGGGAATCTCAGCGTGTTTGACCAGGCTGAGCAGCATGCGTGGATAAGAGATCCATTGCTGGAGTTCAGGGTCCCAGCCGTGGACGGTAGCGAGTCCAGATGTGCCCAGTGGGGTGACCATCACTGCGAGGGGAGTGTGCCTCGGCAGGCCAGTGGGCCCGTCGCTTCGTCGTTTGACCATCCAAACGGCCGCGTACCGAAGGCCGACTGGCAGCAGGCCGCCGAGAGTGTGTTGGGGCAGGACGCGCACACCGAGTTGGCGGAAGCCGTCCTGCCAGGCGCTACGGACCCTGTGATGGAGATTCTTGACGGAGTTGTAGTTCTTGGCCTTCTTGGGCACAAGCGCGAACTGGGTGAGCACGCCGGCGTCAGCGCTGCCGAGGCGGATCGCGTACTTGGGGTCATCCCATCGGAAATCGAAATCCTGGCGTCGGTCGATTTCGACGAGTGCGAGCTCGGGCTGTCCCGTGTGGTGGGGGTTGATGGCGTGGAATTCTCGAGTGGCGTTGCGGCGCGTGCGGATGGCTTCCTCGAGAGCTTTGCCTCGTGGTCGCTTCTTGGGGTCGATGCCGAGCTTCTCGCCGAGCCCAGGGGCGTCTTCGCTGGTGGCTGTGAGCGCGATGCACTGCAGGACCACGGTGAGGTCGTCAGCCTGCCAGGTCAAGATTGCGGGCCTGGTTGGCGTGGCCTGTGCGAAGTCCTCGTCGGTGTAGGCCGGCTGGGGCCAGCGGCCGTCGCCTTCCAGGTCGAGTTCCTCGGCGAGGGCAGTGATGGCGGCGTCGCGCAATTCCGGGGTCTGCCATAGCAGCCGTGCGCGTAGTACTGGTACATCGCAGTTGTCGTTGAGGAGGTCGATGGGCTGGTATGTGTCCGCCGGTGGGAGGCTGCCGAGGTTCACGCGGGTGGCGACGGCGAGTGCGGCACGCCGTGCGTTTGCCACCCGAAGCTGCTCCGCCTTCTTGGCGGTGGCGTCAACAGGGGTAGCGCGGGCGTTCTGCGGGGCCGTACCGCCGAGGGCGCTTCGAGTGAGGTGGGAGACGCGGCGGACACCAGCGGGCATTGCCTGTTCTGCCCATTCGATCAGTTGCGACCGTTGATGGGACATGAGGCCGGCTCCGATGGCGTGGGATCCCATGCGATTGCTGTGGACGATGGCGGCTCGAACGCCTGGCCCGTCGCCGATCCATGCGGAGGGATCGGCGAGCAGCATTTCGGGATCGGGGAACGGCTGACTGAGCTGCAGTTGGCGCAGGACCCGAGCTGGGCCGTTCTTGCCCCATTGATGCCGTGCTGTAGCACGGTCGAAGGCGAGTGAGGCGATCGCGAAGCGTTCAGTTGCTGGTGCCCCGGCCAGCCAGGGGATCTTGGGGGTGAGGTAGACAGATGTCGCGGTGCGGCCGGGAAGGCGTACACGTCCTGTCTTGTCACAGCGAGTGATCCATCGACGAACGCCAGCGTGTAGGTGGATGCGCGGCCGTGGATCGAACGGGATGGTGTGCAGCGTGATGGCGATAAAGATCGAGAACCACCAGGTCTGATCCTTGGCCTCATGCGGCAGCGGCTGGGACAGCAGCTCGGCGCCTTGCTGCCGGGGCCCGCGAGGCACGGCACGAAAGGTGAGTGTTCCTGCGCCGTGCTCGTAGGGGGCCAGGGCGAGTATCCGGCGGGCGATCGCGTCAGGGGCGAGTTGCCGCTGCCGAGGGGTGGTGATGGCGGTCCCGCCTTGGGTGGGAGCGCAGGTGAGCAGTTCCACCCGTGCCTCTTCCCAGACGGGTGGCTGCTCGCGTAGTGCTCTCAGCGTGTCGACAACGGCGCGATGGTGTTCCGGTTCGGGTCGCAGATCTCGTAGCCAGGCACCGGTCAGCTGGTCGAATGTCGTGCCTGGCAGCGGGTTGGCTAGGTCGGTGGGTCGGTAGAGCCAGTGGTCGTGGCCCGGGCTGGTGCGAGGATCGCGGGTGCGGGCTCGGACGACTAGATCCGGTGCGAGGGTCTGGAGCAGGCCGTCCATGCGGGCCGTGGGAGCGTTACGGTACGGCTCGGCGTCGGGATCCCGCCCGAGGTTGCACAAGCGCAGAATGTCGGGACTCCAGTGTTCGGGGAATGGCAGTGCGCTGTACTCACCGACCAGCGGCTCGGCGTGGGAGTCCAGCACGTATGCCGCGCGGCTGATGTCCTTATAGGGCCTTGCCATGATCGCTTCCTTCGGTGTTGTCAGCGGAGGTGCCGGACAGCTGCGCAAGGGCAGTGGCACGCAGGCCGCCTAGCGCGTCGAACAGGGGCTGGTAGAGCAGCTTGACGAGTGCTGGGTCCGCGGGATGTGCGAACTGCCCAGGTCGGGCGGTGGGGCTGAAGTACGGTGCGAGGATGTCGTGCAGTTTGAGCAGCAAACCTGGGTCTTCGCGGCGTTGTTTGGTGGGCACTGCGCCCAGCCGCGGTGCGTTGGCTGCGGCCAGAGCGGGGGCGAAGGCCGCGTCGACGAAGACGACCCGGGCAGGCACGCCGCCGCGGACGAGGCGGCCGATGACCTGCCATATCACCACTAGCTGGTCCCACGCGAACGAGGCTTTCTCGCTGGGGTTGAGCTGGGAGTAGGCGTAGCGGCGAGACAGTAGCCGACGCCATTCGGAGCGGCCAACGTGGCGCAGCGCCAATGCGGCGGCGTCCAGTCGTCCAGCGGACGCTACGAGTTTGCTGAACGTGCCGGTGGACAGCTTGGGCATGTCGCGAACGAAGCGAGTGACCCAGTCGTTGATCGCGAAGATCGCAAGAGACAGGTCATCAGGCTGAGGATGCGGTCGAGCGAGGAAGAACACGGAACCAAACGCGGCGGTGCGCTGGCTGTTGAGAATGTTGTGGCCACGCTCGATCGCCATCAACGGCGCAACGAGGATCTGCGCTTGGGGGTCCTCGGCGAAAGAGGCTAAGTCTCCGCGACGAAGCGCTGCGGCATGTGTCGCGCTATCGCCACCCACCTGGTCGGCGTAGTCCAGCTCGGCATCGTCGGCAGCCAGCACGCGCACCTTGCCCCGCCAGCGCGGGATCTCCTCCAGCAGGTCGGCGGCGATGGTTGCGTCGCGATAGCTGCCGACCAGGAGCAACGCCCGACGGCGGTCTGGATCCGGAATCTGGCGGAGCTCGTTCTCCAGGGGACTGGAATGGCCAGGCGTAGACTTACCCAACTTGATGATCATCTGGCGGAGAATCGCCTGGCGGGCTTCGGGTTTGGCACCTGAAAGTCTCAGTGGCGTGGTGCCGGCGTAGAGAAACTCTGTGCGGAAGCTGGTTCCGCGGATCGCCTTCAGCGCGTCGTCGCTGGGTTTGAGCACCACGGTGACGGGAGCGAGCACGTGTGCCCGGGTGGAGGTCCCGGCCCAGCTCGTTCCGGACATGAGCAGCACATGCGGTCCGGGCCGGCCGCGCCCGGGGTCGGCGCCGAGGCTGGGGAGGTTGAGCAGCAGTTCTCGTCCGACACCTGCGCAACGGAAGAAGCGCAGAGTCCCGCTGCGCCGGCCCTCGGCGCCGGGCTCGGGTTCGTCGGGCAGGTATTGGAAACCTAGAACGTTGCCCATGGGCGCTTCGGGCACGACGGGCGCGTAGTCCAGCGGAGGGCGGCGTGCAAGTTCGTTGTCGGTGGAGTCCAGACGGAGGGCGGCTTCGACTTGAGGCCACAGGAACGTCAACCTAGCAAGGCGATGGTGGAGCACGGCCAGGAGCAACGTGAACTCCAGCCGCTGTGCGGTGCGTTCGAACCACGCCTCTGCGCCCCAGATGTCGGCGGGTTCGCGTTCGCGTTGATCCGACTGCGGTTCAGGCTGGCGCAGGCTGCCGTCGAGGATGGGAGATCCGGCCAGCAACAGGTCGAGGACCGCACGGACCCGTTGGCGGCTGCCTTGGACATTGAGGGTGTGCATGAGGTTGTGGGCCTGGGTGACAAGTGCGGCGGTGGTAGCGTCGTCACCTCCGCGGTCTCCGAGAGGGTCGTCGCGGAAGGCGTCCAGGCACGCGACGACATCGCGGCGGCGGTCGGCCCATGGCTCGGGGGCATCTGTCGCCATCGACGTGGCGTCTTCGTCGGGGTCGAGGGAGAGATCACTGCTGTAGAGGTCGCCGTCGCGATCGGTGTCGGGGCCGTCAGAGCTGTGCTCGGGATACCATTCTGCGATCAGTTTCTCCTGGAGCGTCCAGGCGCTGAAGTAGTCGGTGTCGGCCCAGACACGCAGATCATCGCTGGCGATCAGCATGGCGTAGATGTGGTTGGTGGCGGCGCTGACGACATCGAGCGCTTTGGCCCAGTCTTCGACATCCATGTCCGACAGCGGCAGACGTCCCTGTCTGGCCAGTACGTCGATCTTGTGTGTGTGCAGGCGGTCGAGCCAGGAGTCGGGGCCTCGGGTGACCAGGGTGGCTGAGGGAGCGAACGCCGAATCGAGTTGCATCTGTATGCGGTCGGCTTCATCGCCGATGATGATGTCGCTGCGCAGGCAGGCCAGTTCCAGGCGGCGCAGGCGCTCAGCATTGAGGTGGCGGGGAACCGCGCTTTGCAGCAAACTTGCGGGGTTAGCAACCCAGATCACCGCATCCACCATGTCGCGATCGATGCTGTGGCGTGGACACACGCTCCACGCTGGGCATCCGTGCGCCGGGACTTTGTCGTCGTCATCGTCCGCGGTATTCGACTGGTGGCGGAGGGCCTCCTCTGGACGGTACTCAGGAAGCAGCTGGTCGTCGGCCGGCTTCGGCGGTTTGACGGGGCGCAGACTGAGACACGGCGCGTCGGAGTACCGCAGGGGGCCATTCGCCTCAATGCCGCGTTGGGCATCGAGTGCGCACGCGGTACTCAGATCGTGGAAGCCGGGATCATGGTGCGCGAGCAGCGAGTCCAGACCTTTGGAAGCCATGCGGCGATGCAGCCGGCTGGCATGGCGCTCGCGAGTGCTGCCGCCGAGCACCGGCGTCGCCCGCAACCCGAGGTTACGAAATAGCGTGGTGAGCCTGAGCTGCTCGGCGACATCCCCGACGATCAGGGTGGTGCGTAGCGGTGTTTCCAGGCGGGCTGCCCACACAGCGATCAGTGTCATTAGGGTGCTCTTGCCGGCGCCGACCATGCCCACCAGGTGAATGAGACCGTTGAGGGTGAGGACCTTTGACGGTTCGTAGTCACGGCCGTTGCTGGCGAGGATCTCCAGGTGGACGTCCGCGAGCCGCTGTGACCAGTTTCCGGGAGGTAGCCCGAGCTCGACTTCTTCCTCGTCCATCCAGAGCGCCGTCTCTTCGAGTTCGCTCCGGGGTATCTGCAACGGCCTGCCGGTGCCCGAGGGCTTCGTCTCAAGATCGTGCCCGGGCGCCGGAGGCCTGCAAAGGAACTCGGGAATGTCTACGGAGCTGGCGCGCCCGCGGTCGCGGAACCTGCTGTTACCGACGCCGGCAATGGGCAGCAGGTCACGTCTGAAGACTGGCATCGCCGCCAGTGCGGTGTCATAGCTGGCGAAGCGATCCCTGGCAGCGGTCGGGGTGCGACGTCTGTAGGTGCGAAGATCGTCGGCAACATCGAATGCGCGCAGCCGCTCCGGAACACGGCGGTAGGCATCCAGGTACTGTCTCCACGTCCGCCGTCGCCGCAGCCGCCACAATAGGTGACGGGCATTGACGAGCAGGTGATGTTGCGTGGCATTGGCAAGGCCTGAGGTGCCCGCAAATGGGTAGCCGCCCAGCAGCGCGTACACGCCGTCTGCTCCATCCGTCCATGGGCGGCTGCCGGAGTCGTCGGGACGGTCGTTGGCCGTCTCCTGCAGGCGCTGAAGCAGGTGCAGTCCGAGTTCAACCTGGCATAGTGCTGGTCGCCTGTCTCGTGCAAGGTCACTCGGCCAGGCGGTGGCAAGGTCTTCGACGACCTTGCTATACCACTTACTGCTGTCCCGCATCAGCTTGCTCCCTGTCCGGTCGCTTCGTCGTCGAGGTTGACGCTCTGACCCCGTAGCCTCTTTTGGGCGCGGGCGACCAGTTCACCGGCGGTCAGCAACGTCAGGCCTACGGCTTCGGGAGGTCGGTTGCGGTAGAAGGTGGCCATGTAGCCGGGGCGGGCGTCGACCTGTTCCTGTGGAACGACCCAGCAGCCCTGGTCATATGGTGGCTGAGGCCGGATTGGTTTGGCTGCCTTGCCTAGCAATCCGGGGTGACGCCAGTCCTTGACGTCGACAGCCCACACGTGTCCATCAGGGAAGCTGATCCGCAGGTCGTAGGCGTCAAATCCTGGCCACATCTCGAGGTGAAGTCGATCATCGCGATGGCGCAGCCCGAGCAGCGCATGCTGCAGGTCTACCTCGGCCCGTCCCGGTCCTGTGACGAACTGCCGCAAGGGCCGGACCAGATGCGACATCGTTCCAGTCTCCGACTCGATGAGTGTCCGGCCGATCGGCGCGGGTCCGCGACGCCGGCAGGCGTCCCGTTCGCACCACCAGCCTCCGCTGGCAAGCGGGGTGAGCAGGGTTCTGCAGCGCCCACAGGTGCGGTAAATCCCCTGCTTGCGGTAGCTGACTGGCGCAGATGTGTAGCAGCGCCCGAGTAACTCGATCACCGGGTCGAGGAGAAGATCGGTGGCGATCTCGAACTGTTCGGCGGCGGTGAGGACCGGCTGCATCACCAGCAGCTGCCGAAATCGCGTGTAGGACTCGGGCGCCGACATCTGTTGACACAGTCGCATGGCGGCCCGGATCACGTCACGGTCAAATTGGGTGGCAGCGCTATCTCTGCCATGGGACCACCACTCGTGGCACAGCTGCGTCGGAAGGTTGGAGTCCGGATCTACTAACACGTCGCCGGCGCCGAACGCGTCAGCGGGCAGATCGAGCGGCCAGTCCTCCAGCGGTCGGGTCCTGCACCAATCAACTAGGTCGGGAACGCTGCGCGGCAGGTCCTCGACTCCCGCACGCATGCACGTCAGGATCATCCGGTCTAGGGCGCGCTGCGCCTCAGCAGGGTACGGCAGGGTGAACGCCGACAGGCTGCCGACATCGGCTAGCTGTATGACACCGCTCGCCACGGTGTGCAGCAGAACAACATGCGGGTGCGTCTGCCAGTCCTCAGCCAGCATCAGTATGCCCCCGCTCGGCGTTCGTGGTGAGGTACTGCTGGCCGGGGGTGCACCAGTCCAACGCCTCACAGCTTTGGCATGCTCGACCTGGTAGTGGGTCATACGCTGCTTCCTTCAACCAGGGGTCTGCCAGGTCACTGATGACGCTGCGGGCTTCATCCACTACCCGGGTGCGCGACGGGTCGAGTTCCTCCAGGACGGCGTCGTCGGCGGTGAGAAGCTCCAGCTCCACCCGTGATCGCGAGACGTCACCGCCGAGGGCGCCGGCATTGATCATCAGGATGGCGAGGGCCAGTTGCGGGTATTGCGCTAGTAGAGGTTTGCCTTCGAACAGGCCCGAGCCGGAGGTCTTGGTCTCGCGCCAGACCCAGCCTCCGTTGCGGGTGTGCAGGAGATCAGGAGTCGCCAAGACAACCAGATTGAGCTCGGGAATGTAGCAGGACACCGTGTCCTGAACGCGTACCTGCTCAGTCGGCGCCAGGCCCACGAGCGGGCACACATAGACGTGCTGGCGAAGCATCTGTGCGGCCTTCTCGGCATCCTCGGCGTGCAGCGGAGCCTCGGGGGTCGCGTGCGCGAGCAGTTCCGCTGGCGTGATCGGCCGGCGGCAGGGGCTTGCCGGGTCGGTTTGATGGCGGCGGTTGAGCCAGGCGTCAACGGCGCGGCCGCGGCGGATGGCCGCGTTCTCGGGCTGCTTCGATTTCAGTTTTAGCTGCCGGGTCAACAGGAACTTTGCCGGACAGTCGGCGTAAGCGCGCAGGTCGGACACCGACACGCTGCGCCGCTGCGCTGGCCCGGCCGCGGCGATCGTTAGCAGTTGCGGGGTTCGCGGTAGGGCTGTGCACCCCGACAATGCTTTGCAGTTCACGCAGCTGGCCCCGGGCTGGGTGCTGGTGGCGGTGATTGCCCTGTCCAGCGCGGATTTGGTGTGCCGGGCGAACTCCTCCTCGACCTCGTCCGCGCTCCAGTCAGCCAGGGGCCGTACAGATCCGTCGGTGCAGCCAACGTCTACCAGCCGTACCCGCTGGACTTGCGGTGGGAGTCGAGGAGAGGTTCGGCGGTAGCCGCGGCGCCAGTCGGGTTCGCTGATGTCGTCGCGGACTGTGACGGCGCCGTGTAAGGCGACGCTGGCCGCGGCTGCCTTCTCCGCCTCAGGGCGGTCAGGTTTGGCTGAGCCGAAGGACAAGAGCCACAGGTCGCGATGAGTGTCCGTGGAGTTGGCATAGTAACGGCCCCAGGCGGTCTGCTCGACTGCCGTCACGCCGCGAGGATCGGGCGTGGTCCACGCGTGGCGCACGGTCCACGAGCCATTTACCGGCGTAGTGAGCGGCGCGCCGGCTAGCGCGCGCTCTCGCTGATCGGTGTGTCTCGCCGACATGTATAACCCGATGGCGTCCTGGGTCCATGCCAGAAGACCCGGATGCGCGGGTGCCTTTCTACGGCCGAAGGTGCCTTTCGTAGTCCAGAGCAGGTCGATCACATCGGCCGTAGCCAGATGCTCAAACTCGATCTTGTCCAACGCGTTCATGAGCGGGCCCAACGTGAAGTCTTGGTACCGCTGCCGAGGGCGCTGTTGAGAAGGTTCGGATGACAGCAGCGGCCGCAGTTTGCAGCTCTGGCCGCGAGGGCATTCTCGCGGGTCCTGGCGGGCGGCCCCAAGGTTGGTACGGATCAGCGTGATATCGCCCGTGGTACCCGTAGGGGCACGCCAGGTTGACATACAGTCACCTCGATAGGATTCGCTGCAGCGCGGGCCGCACTGTCCACTGTCGAGTCCACTTAAACACACTCCGACGCCGTGTGTAAACTCTCGTTATGCACGGTTCACTCGTGGGGGCGATTCACGGTAGTCTGCTGGGATGTCGCCAAGTCGAGCTGGCTGGCGCATCAACCACCACGCGTCGTAGAGGACGATCATGAAGGTTGGCGACGTACTGGGCGGCCGCTACAAGGTCGTCAAGAAACTCGGCCGCGGGGGTATGGCGGAGGTCTGGCAATGCCATGACCGACAGCTCGAGCGCACGGTGGCGGTCAAGATGCTGCGCTCCGACGTCCTCTTCAGGGACTACGATGATGATGATGATGATCGATACGCCGATTGGGACGAGCAATGCGCCCGGTTCCGGCGAGAGGTACTCCTGCAGACCGAAATCCGGCACCGTGGCGTTCCGGAGATCTACGACTCCGGGACACACGATGGAGACCCGTACATGGTGATGCGGTTTATCGACGGCGTCTCGCTGCATAAGTTTCTGCGCGGCCATACCTTGAACACGTCCATTGTCGCGTCGATCGGCGTCCAGATCGCTGACGCACTGAGCACCGTCCACGCGCACAGTGTCGTTCACCGCGATCTCAAACCCCACAACGTGCTGATCGACGGTGAGGGCAGCGTGATCCTCATCGACTTCGGCATCGCCATGCCCCTGACCCCCAACGCGACCAGGTACACCCGTGCGGGCTCAACAGTCGGCAGCGTGGGATACCAGGCGCCGGAGCAGCTGAAGGGCGAACTCGTGACGCCGGCAACGGACCTCTACGCCTTTGGCTGTGTCCTATACGAAATGGTAGTAGGCACACCGCCATTTGTAGGCGACCGCATCCCCCAACAGCACCTCAACGACGAGCCCCTTTCGCCATCGGCCCACAACATCAGCGTTGCAGACGATCTCGACAGCCTGGTCCTCCGACTCCTGGCCAAGTCAGCTGCCGACCGTCCGACCACGGCGGAGGTCCTAGAGGTTCTTCAGCGCCACCTGCCCAAAAACGGTGACCCCGATCCGTCTCCCAGCTTCGACCCTGACCCAAGCCTGGTCTTCCGCCGCCCTCATCTCCCGAAGTCTCACCCAGCCGCTCACATCGCCCCCGAACAGGCCCGAGCCACGAACGCTTCGCCGCGAGCGCGCTGGCTGAGCCGGCGGGACGTCACCACCCAGCTCTCGGAGATGGACGATGCCTCGGCGGACCGTGACGAGCTGTTGGCCGGAATGCCGGCGCTCTACACAGCGGCGCGCGCTCAATGGGGCAAGGCGGATGCGGTGGTCGGCGCCGTGCGTGAGCAGGCCGCCCGTTACCTGCTCACGCATGGAGACCACGGCGCTGCGCTAGTGCCCTTAGAGGAAGCTGCCGAGTTGGCCCTCGCCGGCAACCTCGTGAAGGCATGGGCTGATGCGAGTCTGGGAATAGCTGAATGCCAGACGGCACTGGGCCAGAAGGAGGCTCTGGCCACGGTCGAAGCCGTCACCGGTCGCCTTGTTGACCTCACCGCCGAGCAAGCCCGGGAAGTCGCCGCGCGGGCGATGCTGATCGTCCGCACGCTCCACGACACCGGTGCCGGCAAAACCGATGCCTGCCTGCGCGCGCTGCTTTCATGGTCGAAAGAAGAAAGTTAGCACAGCGTGGTCATCGCAGTTCAGACCTTCCGGTTCCAAGATGGTCGCTTAAAGTGCGGACCAATTCCGTGCCAGCTTCATGGATAGCAGCCACCGACTGCTCCAGATCTGCGATGGAGCGGAAGACCGTCCCATACCGGCGTTGCTGCTCGAGGGGGAGTTGTAAGACCTGGAGCCTGCGCACATCGATCCGTGACGTCGCCGCTGCGTGGGTGCCGGCCTGCCGTGCATTGGCCGGCGCCCGCAGACAACCAGCTAGAAACCAAGGGTCCAGCAGGGCCTCATCGATACTAAGGAGGAAAAGCTGGGGTCCCAACAACACCGGAGACCCGGTATGAACCCAGGCGCGGTAGGCGCGTTCGGCCCCGACCACCACCACATCACCTGCCTGAGCCTCAGTGACCGCCTCGTTGTCACGTAGGGATGCCGCACGCTCAGCACTCACCCACAATCCGGGACGTCCGCTCAGCATTAGGTCGGGAATAGTCAGGACGGGAACCGCTTCCCGCTCGTCGCTAGATGACGCCAACGCATCCTCGATCACTTGGCCCGCCCGAATCCGCAACGCGGACGCACGCTCCAGATCAGAAATGCTGATCGTGGCCCTAGCCTTGTCGCCGCTAGTCAACTTCAAGGACGAGAGAGCGCCGAAGTCGTGACCGAGTTGCTGCAGGCGATTGCCGAAGCGAGTCATGTGCGTCTGCGGATCATGTGTCTTGTCGTTAGAGGCCGGGACGTGACGAGCCGGAGTTAAATCTACTAAGTCATCCAATAGTCGGACGGTCGCAACCGCGGCGCAGCCAGGCGGCAACACGATCTTATCTGGGGCGATCCGCTGCTCGGTGGCCTTGGCAAAGGTGCGGAATGCGGAGGTGACTCGTTCTCGCAGGGTAGGCCAGTCGATCTCAACATGGCCGGCCCCAGACCTGAGCTCCGAGTTCGTAGCGTCCATCAGGAGCAGTTGCTCTGGCCAGGATGATCGTCCCGAATCCTGAGGCTTTTCCAGAACCCATAAATGCAGCGGAACGCCGAACGGTTGGTTGGCTCCGGCCGGCAAGGACACAATGCCCCTTACCGCGCCAGATCTCACCAGTGCTCCACGAATGCGCCGACCGGCGCGCCGAACGGCTACCGCTGGCGGAAGCATCAGTACGGCAGTCCCCCCAGGATTCAGCCTTGCCAACGCGTGCTGGACCCAGGCCAGCTCAGACTCAGTCCTTGGCGGAATCCCGTAAACCCATCGCGCGTCAGTCGCAAGCTGCTCGTGTCCCCACTCCCTCTCGTTGAACGGAGGGACAGCCAGCACCAAGTCAGCACGGAGGTCTGCAAGCGGATCGGCCCTAAGCGAATCTCCGACTCGGACATCAATATGCCCCTCACTGCGGTGCTGGTGGCCGGGGCCGTGCAGAAGTAGACGTGCGGCGCACATCGCTGCGAGCGTCGCATCGCTGTCCACCCCGCAGACGACCGATGCCGAGACGTACTCCTTCGCTGCCACGAGAAGACCCCCCGCACCGCACGCGGGATCGAGAATGATGGCATCGTCCGCAATGGGCCGCGTTGAGGCGGCAATCGCAACAGCGAGCATCAAGTCAGCTAATAGAGTCGAGGTGAGGCTCAGTTGCTTGACATAGGCATCTCTCCAGCGATCGAACAAGAAATCGAACACCTTGTTCGGCGGTCCGTCACCTACGCTACGAATAAGCTCATCCGCCGCCAGCGAGACTGAGCCTTCTGGAACGAATCCGGACCGCGCAGACACGCCGACGGCCCGCAAACCCAACTCCGCTATCGCCCGGCCGCTAGCGGCACGGTCGCCGAGCCCATCGAAACGCGGCCACAGCCGGTCAAGACCCTCCACCGCGTCGAGGCGGCGATTTTGCTGCAACCAAATCTCGACCTGCGCCAAGGAGAACAGCGGGCTCGCGTCGGTGCCACCCACCGGCTTTGGGAACGACTCGTGCCTACGCCGCCAGTTGCTGACCGCCGCACGGCCCACTCTAGCGATCCGGGCGATCTCCGCCAGCGTGACGAGTGCATCGTCGGTCACCGCCATCGTTCCTCCCGGCATAGTTCGGTCGCCCAGGCAGACTGTGCACCTAGTGGATATCCACTGGAATCCTACGACGGTTGACTAAGTTTACAGCCGGGGGAGCCTGATCATGAACTTGCCTTGTCCGACCAGCGGTCGATCCAGTCCAGCCGCAACATGTACGACAGGGTACGGGCGACAGTTGATCTGCCGCCCCCACCGCAGGATGCCGAGTAACTGGACCGTGACCGCACCATGATCAAAGATTTGGCTGCGCGGGTCGATCCTGTTGGCGAATTCGTTCACGCCGCCAGGGCGGAGGCGAGCGGTTCGAGCTGACTGCTGCGAGTCAGGCTCAGAGTGACGGCGGTGAAGACGTGCTCCAGTTGGGTCTTGGTCATGCCGCGGTAGCGAGCATTGGCCATCTTCGTACGCCCCGCGGGGCGTCCCGTAATGGTCGGGCGCGCGGTCCTCGCTACGGGGCGGTGGCGGCGCCGGCCAGGCCGTGGTTCGTCGACGCGCCAGTGGCGCTGGTGGTGAGGGCGAACGGCAGGTAGACCATCCGGATGGGCTGCCCCGGGTCGCCGGTGGCGTGGTACCGGAGGTCACTGCGGCGGTGGTCGCCGGGCAGGTCCTGGTCGTGACCGCCGCCTACACCGGGCTGCGGTGGGGTGAACTCGCCGGGCTACACCGCGACAACGTCAACCTTAGGGAAGGGTGGATCTTCGTAGCCGACGAGGACGGAGCACTCATAGAGATCAACGGACGCCTGAGCAAAGGACGGCCCAAGACCCGCGCATCGCGCGGCCGCTACATCAGGCTGCCGAAGTTCCTCATCGACCTGCTCGCACTGGTCATGTCATCGCACGAGCACGCGCATGTGTTCGTCGGGGGCAGAGGAGCGCTGCAACGGCGCAGCACCTTCGGCCGCACCTGGCGGACTGCAGTAGCGCGGGCGACGGCGCCGGTGGCGCATCGGATGATTCGCGGGATCCATCTGCACGACATGCGCCACGCCCACAAGACCTGGATGATCGAGGACAACATCCCCGAGGTCGCACAGTGCGACCGCCTCGGCCACCAGCTCGAAGGGGTACGCGGGGTCTACAGCCACACCACCCCCGTGATGGAGTAGGCGATCGTCGACGGACTGCAGCGCCGCTGGCACGCCAACGGCGGCCCGGCCTTCACCCTCGCCATCAACACCCTGGCCGCCAGGCAGACCCGCCGCGGGCCAGGCACGACTGAGTTCCGATCCACCACACCGACCGTGAAAGGTGGCGGGCCGGGGGGGGGGGCGGGGCCGTTAACGGCCAGGGCGACACCGCCGCCCGGCGCCCCGCGGGCGGGCGCGGC
>NZ_JBEZEB010000018.1:109771-145150 GCF_040648615.1 Catellatospora sp. NPDC049111
CGGCCCCCCGCGCCCCCCCGCCGGGGCCCTGCCCCCCCTGAGTCCCCACCCCCCCCCCCCCCGGTCACGGGGCCCGCCCGGGGGGGCGGTCCGGCACCTTTCACGTCCAGGTCCATCCGGCCGACCGGCGCCCCTCGGTCGTCCGCGTCGACGGGGTGTCGGGGGAGCGGGGAGCAAAAATGGGAGCAGAGCCGCTCCCTGAACAGATGCCGAACAGCGCTGAAGAGCGCCGAACGGCGCTGATCATGGTTTGTGGGGCCTGTCGGCCGTTGTACTCGGGGAAAGGGCGCTTCCGGCGCTACGGCCGGAGTCGGTGCCCTTCTGGTGGCGCCGGTGAGGCAGGTTCCTAGGATGCTCCGGACAAAGCGGGCTGAATCACCCTGTAGAACCGGCATGAAACGGACACGGGGGCCGTGTGCGGAGTCGTCGTCAGAGTGCGCTACGCTGTACGGGCTGCCGCGGTGAGAGATCATCTCGGCAACGGGCTGTAGCGCAGCTTGGTAGCGCACTTGACTGGGGGTCAAGGGGTCGTCGGTTCGAATCCGGCCAGCCCGACGGTGCGAAGACAAGGGCCTTGACCGGCATTTCTGCTGGTCAAGGCCCTTGTTCTATTGGTGGTCATGTGCGGCTTCCGCCAGTCGTCAAGATCGCTGGGGGACCAGTTGGGGACCAGCGACACGCTGCGGGACACGTTTTGGGCTTCCGGCTGCGCTGCGTCTGCTGCTATGCCGGGGCTGGCGACGCATGAGGTCCGCGGGCTCCTAGCTGCCGGAGCGCCGGGACTTCTGCGATCGTGGCCGAGTGTTCGAAGCGGGGTCGCGTTCCAAGCAGATCAGCACCTTCATGCTGCCCGAGGATGAGGCAGCGTTCGACGAGGCGTTAGCGCCCGCGATCGTCGGCCTCGGCCAGTGGGAGACCCACGACCAGCGGGCACGGACCATCACGCTGCACGACTCGTTGCCGGCGGCAATGCGCCACGACCGGACCCAGACGTTCCTGCGCCTGTTCGGCCGTGACGGCGGCACCGTCGGACCCCAAATCCAATACGTGTACACCTCTGTGGTGACCACAGACGAGGCTGTACTCGCCGCTACCGGCGGGCGGTTTCGGGCGACGGCCGAACGGCCCGAAGGGCTGTCACCGGGTCGGCTGGCGTTCAAATGGTTCCCCGAGGACGAAGCTGACTGCGTGCGGCGGGACTTCGTCGCCCTGGCTGACGCGGCCTGGAAGGCATTGCAGGCGGTCACGTCGCCGCACGTCGAAAGCGCCACCGGCAAGCCCCTGAGGCGATACCGGATTGGGGAGACCGCGAAGGCGTGGGCGCTCGATCGCCCAGGTCTTCATCTGCACGACTTCGCGTTGCGCCTGAGGATCCGCCCTGTCTCCCACGCTTCTGGCGTCGTCGGTACTGGCGTCGGCCAATAGCGCGGCCCACCAGGGAACCAGTTCCAGTGCGGCCAGCCGGACAGCATGAACAAGGGCCTTGACCAGCGGAAGCCGGTCAGGGCCCTTGTTCATGAGGTGGTCCATGCCATCAGCGGCACGCGGTCATGACCTCTGGACCAGTGGACCAGAGGCCACTCTTAGCTTTCCGTTTGAGGAGCGTTTCATCAGTTCAGGGGCTTGACGGTTGCCTTCTTCAGGGCCGGATATCGGACCGCAGGTGTCGATGTCCGGCCCTTTGCCCTGCCTCGGCCGGGTCGGTTATGTTTCGGCCAGGTCGCTGGTGTGCCGATGAGGCTGTCGCACAACTTTCGATCATCAGCTGTCAAGAGATCCGCTGCCGGGCGTCGTGGCGGAAGATCTTGTTCAGGTTGTGGACGGTGGCGAGGAGTTTGATCTCGGTATCGACGGCGGCGGTGCCGCGGTGGTGCAGACGGCGGCCGAACCGTTGGAACAGCTGGGCGAAGCCGGGTTCGACGAGGGCGCCGCGGCGGGTGTAGAGCTGCCATCGAACGCGACGAGGGGTGCCGGCCCGTGCGGGTCCAGGCTCGGTAGCAGCGCACGGATCTGAGCGACGGCGACTGCGCTGGTGTTGTCGCCGACCTGCACGCGCACCGCGTCCAAGGGCGCGGTCCAAGAGTCTGGGTGAGGGCTGAGTCCTACCAGCCAGGAGTAGCACCAGCCGGCCACGATCGGCTTGCCAGCCGAATGGCGCGACGGGTGGTAGTAGCAGCCGCGGCCTGGTGAGCACTCGGCATCGCAGCGGGCCCAGGTGGTGGCGTCGACCGCGAAGTCGGGACGCCAGCCGGCCGGCCGGGCCGCCGCGAGGGCCTCACGAAGCTGGTCGGTGTCGATCGCGCCGTCGGCCAGTGCCGCATAGGCGCTGCCGTGCCCGCGCATCGCACCGTCGGCCAGTGTCAGATGCGCGAGCGAGGTGACCGTGACCGGGCGGCTGACCGCGTCGAGGAGTTCGAACAGGGCGTCGGGCCAACGGGTGAAGCAGTCGTAGACGTCGTTACGGAACCTGCGAAGTTCACCCTGGTCACCGACACGGGGCAGGGTGATACTGCTGGTAGCGGCCATCGCGGCCTCCGAGTAAGCGGGGAAGCTTTACTCGAACATCACCGCGATGGCCGCATCTGTCATTCCCCGTCGCGAGGGGCAAAAGCCCAGCTCACGTTAAAGGGAAAGCTAAGGCCATACCGTCAAGTTGTCGCCGTCCTAAGCAGCCAGCTCGAGATCCCCCTGGGTTTCTGGCGGGTTGGTTGGGGCACCAGGACGTCGCAGCCATTCGGACGGCTCACGGGCCCAGCGCTTTGATAGTGACCGGGGCGGTCCCGATGGTGCTGTCAGCCTTTGGCGGGCCTGCGCCGGAGCTCGGTCTGAGCGGGGCGGCGGAAGATGCCGTACCACCAGGTGTCGGCGAGTTCCCGGGCGGCCGCGGCGTCGCGGCTGCCGTCGTCGGTGGTGACATGGTGCAGCAGGAAGCGGTCGCCGCCGTCGATCATGAGGTGGGCGGCGACCGCGGGGTCGATGTCGGCCCGGGTGCGCCCGGCGGCCTGCTCGGCGGCGATGAGCTGCCGGGTGTTGTCGCGGAACGCCTCGAGCCTGCCGTTCCAGAAGTCGCGCACGGCCGGGTCGTACGCCGAGGTCTCCTGCACCGCGGTCAGTAGTGCGGCATTGGCGCGGTAGGTCGCGATGACCTCGGCGAACGTCGCGGTGAGGGCTTCGACGCCGGCTTCGGGCCGCCAGGCGGCGGTGATGCCGAACGAGGTCTGGCTCATCGAGGCGGCCAGCCGCAGCAGCAACTGGGTCTTGTCGGCGAAGTAGAGGTAGAACGTCGAGCGCGCGACCCCGGATTCGGCGGCGATGCGCTGTACGCCGAGTTCGGTGTATCCGGCGCCCTCGGCGAGCAGGCGTGCGACCGTGTCGAGGATCTGGGTCTCGACACCGCCGCGGCGGTCGGCCGCGTCGGAGCGGCGCCTGGTGATGGACGGCATAGCTGGATCTTAGGCGAGGTGGCGTGCGGCGCGGGACGCGCTACGCTGGTTGTCGGACACAGTGTCCGACGAAGTGTCTTACGATCGTGACCTCTCGCGATCACGAAAGGGAATGCCGTGAAATACCGCCTGCTGGGCCGCACCGGAGTCTGGGTGTCGGAGATCTCTCTGGGCACGATGACCTTCGGTGGCGCCGACCACCCCGTCTACGGCCCGCTCGGCGGGCTGGGGCGGGCCGAGGTCGACCGGATCGTGGGAACCGCGCTCGACGCCGGGATCAACTTCATCGACACCGCCGACGTCTATGCCGACGGCGAGAGCGAGCAGCTGCTCGGGCAGGCGCTGGGCGCTCGGCGCGACGAGGTCGTGCTGGCCACGAAGGTGCACGCGCCGACCGGGCCCGGGCCCAACGACGCGGGCTGGTCGCGGCTGCACGTGATGCGGGCGCTGGAGGCCAGCCTGCGCCGCCTGGGCACCGATCACATCGACCTCTATCAGCTGCACAACTTCGACCCGCTGACCCCGTTCGAGGAGGTGCTGGCGGCGCTCGGCGACGCCGTACGCCAGGGCAAGGTCCGCTACATCGGGTGCGCGAACCTCGCGGCCTGGCAGATCAGCCGGGCACTGGGCGTGTCGGCGCGGCACGGACTGCCCGCGTTCGCCGCGGTGCAGGCCTACTACTCCCTGGTCGGCCGTGACGCCGAGCACGAGCTGGTGCCGATGGCCCAGGCCGAAGGGATCGGGCTGACCGTATGGAGCCCGCTGGCAGGCGGTTTCCTCAGCGGCAAGCTGCACCGCGACGGCGCGGCCGAGCCCGGCACCAGGCGCGCCACGGCCGACTACCCGGACTTCCCGCCCGTGGACCGTGAGCACGGCCACGACGTGTTGGACGTCCTGCGTGTCGTCGCCGCCCGCCACGGCGTCAGCGTGGCCCGCGTGGCGCTGGCGTGGCTGTTGGTACAACCAGCGGTGACCAGCGTCATTGTGGGTGCCCGGCGGGTCGAGCAGCTCGTCGACAACGCCGCGGCCAGCGGCCTGGTCCTAACCGAGCAGGATCTCGCCGACCTGAACCGGGTGTCGGCACCGCCGGCGCTGTATCCGGGCTGGATCCAGCAGATGTTCGCCGGTGCTCGGCAACCTGCCAGCTGAGCCCGCCGAGTCGTTCAGCGGTGAGTTTCACACGGCCCAGGTTGACCACGCGGTGGTCAACCTGGGCCTTAGATTGTCGGCGGCCGGTCGGTGGTCGTGTCGCCCTGGAATGCGTCGGTACGGGGTGCAGGTGGTGGCCCAGATCGGTGCTGGCGACTACACCTTGCGCGCTTTTGTCGGCAGCCAGCGCTGCAGGGCATGTCCGGAAGAGGGCGGCAAAGGATACCGCGACCCCGGAGATTGCCGCGGCGGTGTCGCGCAGCGGCGCGCTGACGGCTGTAGTAGTCGGTTCTCATCTCGGGGGCATGGCGACCTGTTCGCACCTGAGGCGTCAGACCTGGTCGCCTGCGCTAGGAGAAACCGCACTCTGGCCCGGACCGGGGACAGGTGCCCGCGCAGAGTAGTGAGGAAGTCGCGAACGTCGCTGCGATTGTCCATGGCTTCGACGGAACGGCGCAGACTGCGGCTGCCTCGAGGTACTGGACCTACCGGGCTGGGGTGTCACTGCCCGTCGGCCGGTTTCGGGTTTTGTGATCGTCGGTTTGGGGCGTTTCCTCGAGCACGCTACCGACGGCCAGGCAGGGATCCGTGCCGGGAGACATGCTGGCGATGGCCTCGGCGGCGCTTTCTGCGGCATCCCGGAACACCGCCCGCTGGTCCTGCGGCAGGCCGCGCAGCACGTGGTCTTCGGCGTGTGCGACGCGCTGTTCGGCTGCGGCCAGTACTTGTCGTCCGCGCTCGGTGGCCACGATCCGGCGGGCGCGCCGGTCGCGCGGGTCGAGCTGCCGCTCGATCAGCCCCGCATTTTCGAGGTCGTCGATCACGTACGTCAGGACGCTGCGGTCGATCACCAGCCGGCTTGCCAGAGCGCCTTGGGTGGGTACGTCCTCGTGCACGACGACGGCCAGGATGTGGTAGCCCCGGCTGCCGTGCGGGAGATCTTTCAGTTCCTCTTCGACGTATTCTTGCCAGCGGCGCAGCACCATTCCGAGCGACCACCCGAAGTTCACGCCCCGCTGACGGTCGCCCGGCTGCACGGATACGTTCGTGTCAGCGGACATGTAACCAACGTACCAGCTGTTGTGTTGATCGAGAAATCGATTGGTTCGGCAAAAGATGTGCGCGGCGTCGTGTGTCTGTTCAGTACGAGCCATTTCGCGGGATGGTTCCGAAGGCGCCGTTGCGAAAGGCGCGGTGGGCCTGCTCGATCTCGGCTCGGGTGTTCATGACGAATGGTCCGGCGGCGACGACCGGCTCTCCGATCGGCCGTCCGGAGAACAGCAGGATCTTGACGGGTTGTTCGGCGTCGGGATTCGAGAAGTCGAGCGTGGTCGGCTCGTCAAGCCCTGCGACTGGGTCGGACCAGGCGATCTGGCCGGTGCGCACGGGTCGGCCGTCGATGGTGGTGCGACCAGAGACGACGTAGGCAAAAGCGCGCTCGTCGGCGGGAAGCACCTGCTGGTACGCGATCTTCGGGTCGAGGGTGAGCAGCAGACCGAGCACCGGCCAGTGGTTGCGTGCGGGGCCGGTGACGGTGCCGTCGTGGCCGGAGATCACCTGGACGGTCACGCCCGGTCGTGTGTGCACCGCGTGGTTGTCGGCGCGTAGGTCCTGGTAGCGGCTGGGGGTCAGCTTGCGGGCGGCGGGCAGGTTGAGCCATAGCTGGATGATGTGGGCGTACTCGTGCCGGGCGGCGACCTCGCGGTGGATGATGCCGTGGCCGGCCGTCATCCACTGCACGTCACCGGGTTCGAGTAACCCGGCGTTGCCTTTGCTGTCGCCGTGTTCGAGCAGTCCGTCCAGGACGAGAGTGACGGTTTCCATGCCCCGGTGCGGATGCCAGTCGAATCCGGGCCTGCTGAACTTCTCCTCGCCCATGATCAGGAACGGGTCGGTCAGCGCGGGTCGGTTCGGCGTGATGATGATCATCCTGTCGTCGGACTGCGCGTTGGGGCCGATGGCGATGCGGTCGCGGACGCGATCGACGCGCCTGGTGGTCTGCGGGGTGTGGTCGGTCATCGTCGTTGCCTATCTGTCCGTTGGGTAATTGCGGGGGAGTCTGTTGCTGGCGTTGAGGGATCTGCCAACTTTGTTTAACGAGTCCGCGATCTGAGTCATGGGGAAGATTCAGATCGCGGACTCGAGGCCTGCGTGGGGTGACATCGAAGCAGGTCGACAGGCTGAGTTCAGTGATTTGCCCTCCATGTGTCGAGCCTGAGCGCCTGCGTCAGCCAACCGTGGTCGGACGGACGGCGGTGTCGGCCGCGGGTGCGCCGACGGCGCGTGGCTTGAGCGATGGCGTTGATGAAAGCGTCTTTTGCGTGGTTCATGGACTGGCTCCCCGACATAGTGTCGGACGGTGTGTCCGACGGAGTGTCCGAAGCTAGCATTGTTTGCTTGAGCAGGCCATACTTGCGGACACAGGCGGCGCGTGATTGATGTCAATCGCGGTATGGGAATCAGCGCACGGTGTTTCCTCGTAGGCATCGAGGACTGCGAGGGCGCTGGGTCACCCGTTGGCTCGGGTGACAGGTTCATGGCCTGGCGGGTCTTGTAGGGCGGCGGAAGATGCCGTACCACCAGGTGGTGGCGAGTTGCCAGGCTGCTGTGTTGTCGGCGGTGCTGTCGGTGCCGCCGACGTGGCGCAGCAGGAACCCGTCGCCGCCGTCGACCATGATCCGGGCGGCCGCGTCGGGGTCGATGCCGGGCGGGGTTCGGTTCGCCTTCTGTTCGGAGGCGATGAGCTTTCGGGCGTTGTCGCGGAACGGTTCGAGTCGGGTGTTCCAGAACTCCCGGATCGACCGGTCATAGGCCGAAGCCTCATGGATCGCGGCGAGCAGCGCCGACTGGGCGCGGTAGTTGGCGACGACGTCGGCGAAGGTGCCGGCCAGACGTTCGAGTCCGTTGGCGGGGTGCCAGGTGGAGGCGATGTCGAACGACGTCGCGTTCAAGCTGTCCGCCAGGCGGATCAACAGCTCTGTCTTGTCGGCGAAGTACAGGTAGAACGTCGAGCGGGCGATGCCGGCCTGAGAGGCGATGTGCTGCACACCGAGCGCTGTGAAGGAGGTGCCTTCGGCGAGCAGTCGACTGGCGGTGTCGAGGATCTGTTCCTCGACTGCCCGGCGGCGTTCGGTGGAGCCGGACCTGGAGCGGGTGATGGACGGCATGCGGTGACCTCAGATTCTGCGACGTGGCTGATCGGGCGTCCCGCCACGTGTCTGCCACGGCGTCCGGACTGGTCCGCTGATGCGGCCTGCGGGGTCCGCTGTCGGGCTTCATGCGACGACAGCGGACCCGCTTTGTGTCGCCTTCGGAAGCGACGTTGTCAGAGTCCAGCGGGCAGCCGCGTGCGGCCGCCGCCGCTGGAACCGGTGCCCCGAAGCACCCTTGGAGGTGGCCCGGCGGTCAGGCGGTGGTGACGGCGCGTGGCTCGAGGTAGCCCGCGAGTCCGTAAGCACCGTGCTCGCGGCCGATGCCGGACTGTTTGACACCGCCGAAGGGGGCGGCGTGGTCGCCGAACACGCGATTGATCAGAACGGTGCCTGCTTCGATCTGCCGGGCCACCCGCTGGGCACGATCGTGGTCGGTGGAGAAGACATAGGCTTGCAGACCGTATGGGGTGTCGTTGGCGATGCTGATGGCCTCCTGCTCGTCGTGGTATCCGATGACGACCAGGACGGGTCCGAAGATCTCCTCGCGGGCGATGCGCATCTGGTTGGTGACGCCGGTGAAGACGGTGGGCTTGACGAACCATCCCGCTGTCAGGTCGTCGGGTCGGCCCTCGCCGCCGGTGAGCAGGGTCGCGCCTTCCTCCTGACCGAGGCGGATGTAGCTCTGCACGCGGTCGAACTGCTTCTGGTTGACCAAGGGGCCGATAGCGGTGGACGCATCGGAGGGGTCGCCTACCTGCAGCGTGGCCACGGTGGTCTTGATCGCTTCGACCACCTCGTCGTGCCTGCTGTGCGGGGCGAGGATGCGGGTGCCGGCGAAGCAGGCCTGGCCATTGTTCATGAATCCGACGGTCAGCGCGGCGGCGATCGCGGCGGGGATGTCGGCGTCGTCGAGCACGATACTGGGGCTCTTGCCGCCGAGTTCGAGCGTCAGGCGTTTCATGGTCGCGGCGGCGTTGCGCATGATGTGCTGCCCCACTGCCGTGGAGCCGGTGAATCCGACCTTCGCGACGTCGGGGTGGGTGGTCAGGACCTCACCGACGACGTCGCCGCGCCCGGTGACGATGTTGACCACGCCGGGCGGGATGCCGGCGGCGTCGAAGCACTCGGTCATGACCTGGGTCTGGATGGCGCTGAGCTCGCTGGGTTTGACGACGACGGTGCAACCGGCGGCGAGAGCGCTGGCAACCTTCTGTGCCACGAACACGATGCTGTAGTTCCACGGGGTGATCGCCGCGGTCACGCCGACCGGTTCCAGGGTCACGGTGGTCTTGCCGTCAGACTTGCTGAACTCGAACGTGTCGAGAACGTCTGCGGCTTCGTCGAACATCTCCGCAGCTCGGGGCATGCCGGCCTCGACGAGATTCCAGGTCGCGCCGTACTCCTCGATCATGGCTTTTCTCAGCTCGTCCAGGTGATCGGTGAGCGCGGCGCTCACTCGGCGCAGGATGGCCTGGCGTTCCTGCCGGGTGGTCTTGGCGAAGGAGGGGAAGGCGCGCTTGGCCGCGGCGACCGCTGCCCGGGCGTCGGTCTCGTCGCCCAGGCGTACCTGACCGATGACCTGCTCGGTAGTGGGGTTGTGCAGGGGCGTCACCTCGGTTCCGTGGGGTGTGACGAACTTTCCGTCAATGTAGATCTTGTCGATGGTGCGCACGTTTGGTGCTCCGTTTCGTTCGTTCGTGGCCGTCACTGCGTAGTTGAGGTGGCGGTCTGATGCATCGGGTGGTGCCGTCACAGGCAATCCCGTTGCCTCACAATAAGTCTGTATCAAATATGAGTTGTAGTTCAACACATGTTGTGATCAACACAATCTGTGCCGGGCGGGAGATTCTCAGCGCTCTCGGTGTTGGGCCGATCGGGCTGGTAGCCGGACCGCGACGACGATGGCAGCGACGCCTGCCAGTGCCAGCGCGGCGAAACTGTAGGTGTATCCCGATTCGGCAGGCAGGCCGTCGGCCGCGCTGTGGGAGCCGAGGATCGCTGTCATCGCCGCGACGCCCAGCGAGCCGCCGACGGTGCGCAGGTTCGCGGTCACGCCGTTGGCGACACCGGTCTGCTCGGGCCGGACCGCGGCCACGATGACGTTCGACATGGTCGAGAATCCGATGCCGATCGCGATGCCGAGCAGCACCAGCGACGCCAGTACCTGCCATCGGCTGTCGTGCCCGAACGCGAGCATCGCCATCGCGGCGACGTTGATCGCTGACGCCGCGACCAGTACGGCCCGGGCCCCGAGCCGGTGTTCCAGAGGCGATGCGACCAGCCCGGCACCGAACATGGTGATGGTCATCGGCGCCAGAAGCAGACCCGCCTGCGTCACGGAGACGCCGAAGCCGTAGCCGGCACTGGGCGGGGTCTGCAGAAATACGGGCAGGAAAGTCATGACGGCGAACAGTCCGATTCCGAACAGCAGCGAGACGATGTTGGTA
Source organism: Catellatospora sp. NPDC049111 (assembly GCF_040648615.1). Taxonomy (NCBI): domain Bacteria; kingdom Bacillati; phylum Actinomycetota; class Actinomycetes; order Micromonosporales; family Micromonosporaceae; genus Catellatospora; species Catellatospora sp. NPDC049111. The sequence continues at coordinate 119,963 of NZ_JBEZEB010000018.1, forward strand.
GTCCAGACGGCGGTGTCCCGCATCATCGTCATGTCGACCAGCGGTCGGGCCGAGCGGCTCTCCATCCGGACCCATATGCAGGCCAGCAGGGCCGCGGCCGTAAGCGGGACCAGCACTGCCGCGGAGGTCCAGCCCCACCTGCTCGCCTGGGACAGCGGCACGAGCAGGGCGACCAGCCATGTCGCGAGCAGGAGGGTGGCCGACCAGCTGACCGGAACGGGATTGCGTGATCGCGACGGCGGCACGGCCGTGACCGCCGCGGCAGCGGTGGCCAGTGCCAGTGCCGCGGGGATCCAGAACAGCGACCGGATACCGAACAGGTCGGTCAGCGGCCCGGCCAGCACGATGCCGGCCCCGCCGCCCACGGCGGTCAGCGCCGAGGCAGTGCCGATTGCGGCTGGCACCTTCGACGGCGCGATCTCGTCGCGGATGATGCCGAACACCAAGGGCAGCACGCCACCGCCGACGCCCTGCACGACACGGCCGACGATCATCAGGCCGATGCCGGGCGCCAGAGCGGAGATCACCGAACCCACGGCCAGGGCGAGCAGCGAGGCGACCAGGACGCGGTCCTTGCCGTGGCGGTCGCCGAGGCGACCGAGTACGGGGGTGGCGACAGAGGCCGACAGCAGGAACGCGGTCATGGTCCACGCGACCAGGGTCGGCGTCGTCTGCAGGTTCTCCTGCAGTGCAGGCAGGACCGGGTTGAGCAGCGACTGGAACAGTGCGAACGCAAAAGCGGCCAGCATGACGACCGACAGCACGGCTCGTGGGTTCGGGGGACGGGTTGCCAGATGTGAAGCCATAGGGGCCTACCAGGTTGTGCAGTCGAAGGACCGGGCCGCGCGTATGCAGGACCAGCCCGGGGCGGAAGAATGCAGCGGCTCGTGCCCGCGTTGCGGCGGGCACGAGCCGCGGTCATCCAAGGGTTGTGCGCTCGTGCGTTATGGGCGTAGTGGGCCGGCGGGCTCAGGCGATGTAGGCCGGGCCGCCGCTGCCCTCGGTCTGGTAGCCGTGGTGAGTGCGCTCGGTGCGGGTGGTCTCCACGACGGTCCAGGCGTGGTACTTGGTCCACACCGTTGCGCCGGCCAGCCGCTCAGGCCAGGTCTGGCCGTTGGACGTGGTCTTGGTGAGCGTCTTCTCGGTGACGTAGTTGGCCATCGAGTTGAGCCAATTCTCGGCGCCGACCATCTGGTTCTCCCGGCCGAGCCCGACGACGAAGCCCTGCAGGGCGTCGGCGTTGCTCATTTCCCACAGCGCCTCCTGGGAGTAGTTGAGCACGTCGTGCCAGTACTCCCGGACGATCTCCACGTCCTGGCGGGTGCCCCAGCGGGAGATGTGACCGCCGATCAGCGCCTTGAAGTCGTAGGCCAGGATGTCGTCGTGGGCCTGGTAGTACCCGCTGATGTTCTCCGACACGTCGCAATGCGCGAACGCCACCGAACCCGGGCTCACGATGTCGATCTTCGTGAGGACCTTCTGCGCCGGGCCGTAGATGTAGATGTTGCCCGGGCAGTGGTCGGCACCCTTGTAGGACAGCTCCAGCTTGGTGCCGCCCACGTCGAGCGTGGCGTCGGTGCTGAACGTCTCGGTCGGCAGGGGGCGGTACTTGTCCGGGAACCGGGTCAGCAGCTCGCGGGTGATGTCATGCGCGACGATCTTAACGTCGGGCCCGAACTGCGACGCCGCACCGATGTGATCGGAATGCCAGTGGCTGTACACCAGGTGCGTCACCGGCTCCCTGGTCACTGACCGGATCGCCGACTGCAGGTTCTCGCCGAGCCCGGGAGGGGCGTCGATGACGATCACGCCGTCACCGGTGACCACGAATCCCGCGTCGTAGCCGGCGGGACTGGTGACCCAGTAGAAGTTGCCGCCGTCGCCGACGTTCTCGGCGTGGTAGCCCTTGGCGTAGAACGACGGGTCGTCGAGGTACTCGGGCATGAACTGCTTCGGCGACGGAGCGTTGCCCTCCGTCACGGCCTTCTGGAAGCCCCACTTGCTCGGGTAGAAGTCGCCGTACTTGCTTGCCATCGTGCCTTCTTCCGGCGTGGTGGAGTGCGCGTCACGCGGACCGGGCCCAGCCCGCATATATGCGTCCCCACAAATGATTTGGTCAACAATCAAACTAGGCAGCAAACGTTATGAACCACAACCGATTGTGGAACACGGCACATCTGGGGGCGCGGGGTTTGCTGCCACTCCGAGCAGATCTACCATGGACACTATGTCGGACAGCATGTCCGACCACTCTAGCTGCGAAAACGTGGCATGGCCACGCGGCCTGCGTGGACCGCCCAGGCGGGCCCGAGAGTCTCACGCGGTGTCGGCGATTAAGTTGTACAGCATACGAGTTGGTGGCAAGATATTTTGATCGTTAGCCTTGTTCGATCGCAGGCAACTGACATGAGGAGACGGGCGATGCCCGATTACGGACATGAACTGCTCTTCGGTGCATTCATCACGCCTGGCGCCGACGACCCGGACCGGGTCGTCGCGCTGGCGGAGCTGACCGAAGCGGCCGGCCTCGACCTGGCGACATTCCAGGACCACCCCTATAACCCGGGCTTCCTCGACACCTGGACACTGCTGAGCTGGGTCGCCGCCCGTACGCAGCGACTGCGGGTGTCGGCCAACGTCTTGAACCTGCCGCTGCGCCCGCCTGCGGTACTAGCCCGTGCGACGGCCAGCCTCGACCTGCTCTCTCAGGGCAGGTTCGAACTCGGCCTAGGCGCCGGCGCGATGTGGGACGGCATCGAGGGCATGGCCGGCCGCCGGCTCACCCCAGGCCAAGCGGTCGTCGCGCTGCGGGAGGCCATCGACATCCTCCGCCAGGCCTGGGACACCGCAACCCGCGCACCCCTGCGATACGACGGCAAGCACTATCAGGTCCCGGGAATGCGGCGCGGCCCCGCACCCGCCCACGACATCGGCATCTGGCTCGGCGCCTACAAACCCCGCATGCTCGAACTGACCGGCGCCGTGGCTGACGGCTGGCTGCCGACTCTCGAATACCTCAACGAACCCGACCGAGTCACCGCGAACCGGCTCATCGACGAGGGCGCGGACAAGGCCGGGCGCAACCCGGGCCAGATCCGGCGGCTGCTCAACCTGTTCCAGGTCGACATCTCCGCCGCCAGTCGCGGCTTCCTGCAGGGACCCGCCGCCCAGTGGGTCGAGCAGTTGCTGCCCATGGTGCTCGACGAAGGCTTCAGCACCTTCATCGTCGGCCGCGACGACCCCCGCCTGATCGAGGCCTTCGGCCACGAAGTCGCCCCGGCGCTGCGCGAGGCCGTGGCAGCCGAGCGCAGGTCGGCCGGCACCCCCACCGGCCCGGCCCGGTCGGCGATCGTGCTGGCCGGACGGCTGCCCGGACTCGACTACGAGGCCCTGCCGGCGGCGCTGGCCGCCCACGCCGTCGAGCCCGGCGACAAGGACTACGAGCGGGTACGGCACAGCTACATCCGCCGCGGCTCACCCGCGCTCGTACTGCGACCGGGTACGGCCGCCGAGGTCGCCGAAGCCGTCCGCTACGTGCGCGGGCAGGGCGTGACGCTGTCGGTGCGCAGTGGCGGGCACGGCGTCAGCGGCCGGTCCACCAACGACGGCGGCGTCATCATCGACCTGTCCCGCATGAACCGGGTACAGGTGCTCGACCGCCCCCGCAAGCTCATCCGCCTGGAACCGGGCGCGCGCTGGGGCGAGGTCGCCGTCGCGCTGGTGCCGCACGGGCTGGCGATGAGCTCCGGCGACTATGGCGATGTCGGCGTCGGCGGGCTGGGCACCACCGCCGGCGTCGGCTACCTCGCCCGCAAGTACGGACTGACCATCGACCACGTCGTGGCGGCCGAGATCGTGACCGCCGACGGAGCCATCCTGCGCACCGACGCGACCCAACACCCGGACCTGTTCTGGGCGATCCGCGGCGCGGGCGGCAACTTCGGCGTCGTCACGGCCCTGGAACTGCAGGCCTACGAACTCGGCGACGTCGTCTACGCCCAACTTGCCGTCGATGCGAAGGACATGTCCGCGATGCTGCAGCGCTGGGGCAGCACAGTGGAGGCGGCCCCACGCGAGTTGACCAGCTTCATGTCGGTCTTCGCGAGTCCACGCGGTCCGATGGCCCGCATCACGCTGGTGTATGCCGGCGACGACGTCGAGGCGGCGCAGGCCGCGCTGACGCCGTTCCTGGACATCGGCCGGATCATCGACCAGCAGGCTCACCTCGCGCCCTATGCCGCGCTGGTCGCCCCGCCCCACAACCGCCATCACGGGCAGGGGCTGGAGGACACACGCAGCGGCCTGCTCCATCACATCACCGCCGAGGCTGCCGCCAGCATGCACGCGATGATGCACTCCGGCGACGTATCGGTGATGCAGATCCGCACCGTCGGCGGCGCCGTCAACGACATCGCCGGCGACGCCACCGCTTATGCGCACCGCACCCAGAACTTCTCCGTGCTCGCCGCGACAGGACCCGCGAACGTGGCGCAGCTCGACAAGCACTGGGAGGACCTGTCCTTGCACCTGGACGGCATGTACCTCAGTTTCGAGACGCGCACCGACGCACGGCTGCTACATGACGCGTTCCCGGAGCCCACGCTGAGCCGTCTGCGCGCCATCAAGGCCAAGTACGACCCGGACAACGTCTTCAACCGCAACTTCCCGATCCCGCCCGCTGAGGGAAACACAGCTGTCTAACCAAGGCGTGCTGTCGCACATATTAGTTGTCGAGCACAACATTTTAAGCATTTTATGCACGACAACGAACTGGTTCGCCGAGCGAGATCGCAAATCCATTGTCAACCGAACGACACCGCGCTGATCTGAGGCAGACCGCACGCCGACCTCACCCCACCAGAAATCACCAGAAAGAAAGGGCCGCCATGCGCACACGAGCCGCTGTAGCCCAGGGACCCGACAAGCCGTTCACCTTCACCGATTTCGACATCGATGAACCCCGCGACGACGAAGTGCTCGTCCGGATCGTCGCCACCGGGATCTGCCAGACTGACGCGCACGTACGCAACGGACACATCCCCTCACCGCAGCCGATTGTGCTGGGACACGAAGGAGCCGGGGTCGTCGAGCGGGTCGGTCCGGCTGTCGCCGACCTACGGCCCGGCGACCACGTGGTGCTGTCATACCAGTCATGCGGGAGCTGCGACCGGTGCCGTACCGGGCACCCGTCGTACTGCGACCAGGCCTGGCAGGCCAACTTCGCCGGCACCCGGCTCGATGGCACCGTGGGGCTGCACCGCCCCGAAGGCACCGACAGCGAAAAGGTCTTCGGCCACTTCTTCGGCCAGTCCTCATTCGCCACATACGCGCTGACCACCGAGCGCAACACCGTCAAGGTCGACAAGGACCTGCCGCTGGAACTGCTCGGCCCGCTCGGCTGCGGCCTGCAGACCGGTGCCGGAGCCGTGCTCAACTCCTTCGCCATGCCTGCCGGCGAGACCATCGCGATCCTCGGTGTCGGAGCCGTCGGACTCGGCGCTGTGATGGCCGCCAACCTCGCCGCAGCGGCGACGATCATCGCGGTCGACGTCAACGACCAGCGGCTTGCCCTGGCAGCCGAACTCGGCGCCACCCACACCCTCAACGCCGGCGGCCTCGACGTGACCAAGGCCATCCAGGAAATCACCGTGGCAGGCGTCGCCTACATCCTGGACACCACCGGCCGCGCCGACATGATCGCCAACACGGTCGCCGCCCTACGGCCGATGGGCCAGGCCGGACTCGTCGCGGGAGGGCGCGACGCCATGATCCCCGCCGCGCCGCTCGCGCTGGGAAAGTCGGTGCGCGGCATCGTCCAGGGCGACGCGCTGCCGCATCAGTTCATCCCCCGGCTCATCGAGCACTACCGTGCGGGCCGCCTTCCCATCGAGCGGCTGGTCCGCTTCTACGACTTCGACGACATCGACGAGGCCTTCGCCGCGGCTGCGCGCGGTCAGGTCATCAAGCCCGTCCTGCGGATCTCGAACCATGCGCAGCAAGCAGCCTGACCCGACAACGCATCCCATCAACCTGCCTGGTCAGAGCCGCAGGCCGGTGCGGCCGGCGAGGGGTCTGACCGCACCGGCCTGGAGCCGCCACCCGCATCCGGTGGTTCCGTTTACGACCGGTCGACGCTGCTGCGGGAGATCACACCCGAGTCGGTCGACGCGGTTGTCGGGCTCGCGGGCCCGGACACCGACAGCCCAATGGTGCTGCTGGAGATCCGGCACCTCGGGGGAGCCCTGGACCGGCGGCCCGAGTCGGGAAACGCGATCGACACCCGCGGCTCGGCGTACCTGCTCTACGGAGTCGCCTTCGGCAGCCCCGACCAGGCCGAGATGTTCGGCCGTCACCTCGACGGCCTGATCTCGGCGCTGCAGCCATGGAGCAGTGGCCGGCGCTTCGTGAACTTCTTCAGCGCGGCCGACGCCGAAGCCGTACCGGCCGGGTACCGCCCGGAGACCTTCCGGCGGCTGGTCGAACTCAAGAAGACGTACGACCCTCAGAACCTCTTCCGGCTCAACCACAACATCGCCCCCGTCTGACGCCGCGCCCAGCCAGGACACAGCGGCGCCCGGCGCTGGCAAACAGGCCGCTGTCTGGGCTCCGACCTCGTGGAGTCGGAGCCCAGACAGCGGCCATTCGGGCATCACTACTCGCGGGGCTGCACCCGGTTCCACAGGTCGTTGAACGCGATGCTGTCGAACATCGCGGTGCCGTCGACGACCTTGCCGTCCTTCATCTTCAGGAACCACGCGTAGGTGTTCTCGTATGGCTTGCCGTCGTTGGCCGTGCCGCGCCCGTCCCAGAGCACGACCACGTCGTTGCCGTCGCAGATCACTGCCTGGACTCGGACCGGCCGGAACGGTTCGGTGGTGCTCATGCGCGCACCGAACGGGGCGAGCACCTTGTCGATGAACTCCTGCCGGCTGCCGAACTCCTGCGACACCAGCGTCTGTCCCTCGATCCGCCAGGTCATCTCCGGCGCGAAAACGTCGGTGATCGGCGCGGTCCCGCGCTGCCAGGCGTCGAAAGCAGCCGCGACCGCGGCGCGGTCCGTCTCGACGCAGGCGGCCCGCGCTGTCTGGGACGGCGGCGCCGCGCTGGCTGCCGCCGGGCCCGCGATGACCACCATCGAGAAGACGATCGCACTGCCCAGGTGGTGGTGAGGTTTCATGGCTGGCCCCCTGACGCCGTGGGTCGGCTCGCCGTGCCGGAGCGTCGCATCGGCTCTTCGCACCAGGAGATTCTAAATCCAGGCCCTTCGGCTCGGAGTCGGTTCTCCTGGTCCGCTGCAAGCAGCGTTGCGGTCAGGCCCCGATGGCCGCGTGCTGGGCCTGCGGGGCGTTGGCAGCCTGCGGCCGACGCGGCATCGCGGTGGTCACCGCGAACGCGGCGAGCCCGGCGACGGCCAGCATGGCGAATCCGTAGGTGTAGCCGGCCTCGGCGGACGTGCCGTCGGCGGCCTGCTGGGCGCTGACGACCGCTGCCATCAGCGCGATGCCGATGGACCCGCCGATGGTGGCGAAGTTGGCGGTGATGCCGTTGGCCACGCTGGTCTGGTCGGGGCGGACCGTGGCGACGATGACGTTGGACATGGTCGAGAACCCGGCGCCCAGCGCGACTCCCAGCAGCGTGACCGCCAGGTAGATCTGCCAGCGGTGTTCGTGGCCGAAGGCCAGCAGCACGCAGGCAGCCACATACAGCGTGCAGGCGCCCATGAGCGTGGTCCGGGAGCCGAGATACCGGGTCAGCTGCGTGGAGGCGAGCCCGGCCAGCAGGGTCGTGACGCTCATCGGCAGCAGCATGAGTCCTGCCTGCGTGACGCCGGCACCGAAACCGTAGCCGGCCGCTGTCGGTGTCTGCACGAACGTGGGCAGGAAGGCGGTGACGGCGAACAGGCCGAAGCCGAACAGCAGCGAGACGAGGTTGGTGGTCCAGACCGCGGGAATTCGCATCATGCGCATGTCGACAAGTGGCCGCGCCGAGCGTGACTCGGCCGCTACCCATGCACAGGCCAGTGCCGTCGCGGCGACGAGGGGCGTGATCACAGCGGGGGAGGACCAGCCCCACCGGGAGGCCTGGGTCAGCGGGACGAGGAGCGCGATCAGCCAGGCCGCGAGCAGTGCGGTCGTGAGCCAGCTGACGGGTCGGGAGTCGCGGGCCGGTGACCGTGGGACGACAACGCCGGCGAGTGCGGCGGTTGCGGCGGCCAGCAGGGCGGGGATCCAGAACAATGACCGGACGCCGAAGGCTACGGACAGCGGCCCGGCCAGTACGACGCCGACCCCGCCGCCTACCCCGCCGACGGCCGCGGCGAGGCTGACGGCACCGGGCAGCTGCCGTGGTGAGAACGCGTCACGCAGGACACCGTAGGTCAGCGGCAGGACTGCGCCACAGATGCCCTGGATGATACGGCCGAGGATCATGACTTCTACGTCCGTAGCCACCGCGCAGACCCCCGAGCCCACGGCCAGCGCGATCAGCGAGGCGATTACGGCACGGTCCTTGCCGTAGCGGTCGCCGAGGCGACCGGCGATGGGAGTGAACACCGACGCCGACAACAGGAAAGCCGTCATCACCCAGGTGATCATCGTGGGGGTGGTGTCCACGTCCTGCCGGAGCGTGGGCAGTACCGGGCCGATCAGTCCTTGAGACATGGTGAACGTCAGGACGGCGAGCAGCAGGACCGCCAGGATGGCCGTCGGGTTGGTGGTGCGAGGTGCCAGACGAGTCGGCATGTGAGGCCTACCAGTGATTGAGGAAGGTGACGCAGTCCGGTTCGGAGTTCGAACCACTGCGCCGGCACAAACACCGCAGGGGGCGGTGCGCGGCCAAGAGGGTCAGTTGTATGACCCAAAGTTTGGTCAACAAATATTTGTTCTGCAACACGATGTGGCTCGCGTCGCATGCCCTAAGGTGACTCATCACCTATCTGGCAAGTTCTCTCGGACGAGAGAGATGAGTGTGCGGCGCGGTATTCGTGGATTTAGCAGCCGATGCTCGCGTCGACAGCGATGCCCAAGGTGATGTGTCACCCACCACGAAGGGGTGACGTATCACCCTCGACCGCCCTACGCTGGCCCCACACCCGAAATCCGGGTCAAGGCATGCGAGAAAGGCAAGTCATCATGGGACGAATCTGGTTGATCACCGGCGCTGGGTCCGGGCTGGGGCGGGAGATCGCCCGGGCTGCACTGGGCGCGGGTGACACGGTGGTGCTGACCGACCGCCGCACCGACGGGGCCGAGGAGGTCGTCGCCGCGTACCCGGATCGAGCGCAGGCGCTGTCGCTGGACGTGACCGACCCGGCCCGCGTCGGCACGGTCGTGGACGAAGTGATCGCCCGGTACGGGCGCATCGACGTGCTGGTCAACAGCGCGGGCAGAGGCCACATCGGCGCGGTCGAGGAGACCACCGACGCCGAACTGCGCCCGCTGATGGAACTGCACCTGTTCGGTCCGGTGGCGCTCACCAAGGCGGTCCTGCCGCACATGCGCCGCCGGCGCAGCGGCGCCATCGTGCAGATCAGCAGCCTTGCCGGGCAGACCTCGGTGCCGGGCATGTCGGCGTACTCAGCGGGCAAGTACGCCCTCGAAGGACTGTCCGTGGCACTGGCGCAGGAGGTCGCCCCACTGGGCATCAAGGTCCTCATCGCCCAGCCCGGCGCGATGCGCACCAACTTCGCCGGCGCCGCCATCACCGAGTCGGCGCACATCGCCGACTACGACCCCACGGTGCGCGCACTGCGCGCCCACGTCGAAGAGGTCACCGGCCGACAGCCAGGCGACCCCGCCAAGATCGCCGCAGCGATCCTGACAGCGCTGGAGGCCGACGACACCCCGCTTCGACTGGCGCTGGGAAACAAGTCCCTGGACGACCTCAACGCCGCCGCCAAACGCACCCAGGACGAGCGGGTCACCTGGGAGTCCGTCAGCCGCGGCACCGATTTCAACGACTGAACCCACCGGACACCGCGCAGAAAGGGGCTCGCCATGGGGCGAGTAGAGGGAAAGACAGCCATCGTCACCGGCGGCGCCATGGGCATGGGCGCGGCCATCGTGCGACGCCTGGTCGCTGAAGGCGCGAAGGTGGTCATCGCAGACGTGGACAGCTCGGCAGCGCAAGTCCTGGCGGCCGAACTCGGCGCATGGGCCGTGGCAGAACTGCTGGACGTCCGCTCACCGCAGCAGTGGGTCGACGTCGTCAACCGCAGTGAACGGCGCTTCGGCGCCATCGACATCCTGGTCAACAACGCCGGGATCGCCGATCCGGCACCGCTGGAGGAATGGGACACCGCCCGGCTGCAGCGCACCCTGGACGTCAACCTGATCGGCGTGTTCAACGGCATACAGGCCGTCATACCGGCGATGAGACGCGCCGGCGGCGGCTCGATCGTCAACGTCGGCTCGGTCGGCGGATTCCACGGCGTGCCGAGGATGTCCGGCTACGTCGTGTCCAAGTGGGGCGTGCGCGGCCTGACCAAGACCGCCGCCCTGGAACTGGGCGCCCACGGGATCCGCGTCAACGCGGTACATCCCGGACAGACCGAGACCCCGATGACCCGAGGCGTCGTCTTCGACACCGACAGCATCGCCCTGGGCCGCGTCGGCCAGCCGGCCGACATCGCCGAGGCCGTGCTGTTCCTCGCCGGCGACGACGCCAGATTCATCACCGGCAGCGAGCTCGCCGTCGACGGCGGCCAACTGGCAGGACAAGCCGACTACAGCGGCCTGCCGCAGTAGCCGGCGCGGCCGGCAGCCGAGGGGTAAGGCTGCCGGCCGGCACCCTGCGTCGTGCATCTGTGCGGCGGCCACCGCGCCGCCCCGCCCGCCCGCTGCGGCTGGGGCTGTGGCTCTGCTCGCGCAGCGCCAACGACGACCAGCGATGGACCGCCACGAAGGTAACGTCGTGACCATGGCCGAGCTCAAGCATATGAACGACCGTGAGCAGCGCGCCTGGTACGGCTTCCTGTCCATGCAAGAGGACATCCGCCGGCACATGAACCGGCAACTGCTCACCGCCACGGGCCTGTCGCTTGCCGACTACGCCGTGCTGAGCACCCTGGCCCAGACATCGGACGGCTCATTGCGCGTGTTCGCGCTCAGGGATCAACTGCGCTGGGAGAAGACCCGCCTCACCCACCAGGTTTCGCGCATGGCCGCCCGCGGACTGCTCGAACGGCGCAGCTGCGCCGACGACATCCGGGGCAACCACATCGGACTCACACAGCAGGGCCTGACGGCCGTACGCGAGGCGACCCCTCTGCACCTTCGATACGTGCGCCGGATCTTTCTCGACGTGATCGGCGGACACCAGCTCGATGCGCTGGCTGCCGCCTCGGCGGCTGTCGTCCAGGCGCTGCATGACGCGATGTCGACGGATCCGCAACCGGCACACCTTCCGCGTGCCGCCGAGTTCAGATCCGCCCGACCTGCTGCATGACGCGATGTCGCCCCGGCCGACGGCCAGGGCGACATCCATGAGCCACCGTCCGCGAGACGGCGACGAGGTGCGATCAGCGGGTCAGGCAGCCAAGCCCCGCTTCAACGCGCGCGCGATCTTGACCACGCGCTCAGCCTGGTGCCGCGCGGAGTTGCGGGCGTCCGTGCCAACCGACGCCGCTTCGTTGCCGTACTCGACATGCTGGGTCGTGCCGTAGGGATTGCCGTCGACGAGCTTGACCGGGTCGGTGTAGCCGGGCGGCACGATGATGCCACCGAAGTGGTAAATCGTGTTGTACATGGCCAGCAGCGTCGACTCGTGCCCGCCGTGGCGGGTCGAGGCGGAGGTGAAGCCGCTGTAGACCTTGTCGGCCAGCTTGTTCTGCATCCACAGCGGTGCCAGCGTGTCGAAGAACTGCTTGAGCTGCGAGGCGATGTTGCCGAACCTGGTGGGCGAGCCGAAGATGATCGCGTCAGCCCACTCGATGTCGTCGAAGCTCGGGGTCGGCACACCGGCGGTCGCGGCGTGGTGGGAGGCCCAAAGCGGGTTCGAATCGATCGCGGACTGCGGTGCCAGCTCGGCGACCTTGCGGACCCGGACCTGCGCGCCGGCGTTCTGCGCGGCCTTGCTCATCTCGTTGACGATCTCGGTGCCAGCACCGGTCGCGGAGTAGTAGATGACGGCGAGATTGACGGGGTGGGACATGTGCTCTTCCTTCGTTCTGTGCAGCCGCCGCGAACTGTGCGGCGGCAACCTGTACGTGCCGGAAGATCGGCACCCGGCAAGCTTAGGCGCGTCAAGGGTGACCTATCACCCTCAAGTGGCCGGTGACACATCACCCATCTGCTGCGTTCGACGAGCCAGGCGAGTGGTCGTCATCGGTCAGCGCGCCGACCGCGTCGTCAGTCTTCGAACGGCTCGTCCTGCAGCGCCTCCAGAATGGCCTCAGACGCCGTGGCGATGGCGTCGAGCTGGCGCGGGCTGAGTGCATCGAGAAAGACCTGGCGCACGTACCTGACATGCAGCGGCGCGGCCTCTTCGATGGCGGAGCGCCCCGCAGCGGTGAGGACCACGTTATTGCCACGGGTGTCCTCTGCGCAGCTCTGCCGCTCGAGCAGGCCGCGGGCGACCATGCGCGACACCTGGTGCGTGAGCCGCGTCTTCTCCCACCGCAGGCGCTCACGAAGCTCGAAGATCCGCAAAGAACCCGCGGGCGCCTCCGACAGCGCGCTCAGCACCGCGTAGTCGGCCAGCGACAGGCCGGTCGTGGCGAGCAGCTGGCGGTTCATGTGCCGGCGGATGTCCTCCTGCATGGTCAGGAATCCGTACCAGGCTCGTCGCTCGCGGTCGTTCAAGTACTCGGGTTTGCTCACTGTGACGACCCTACTCTGGTGATGTATCACCTTGCGCGTCGGTGTGTGGGTCGCGGTTGTGGCACCACCTCACTCGGTGGGCGCATGGGTGCTGCCGAGGTTGGTCATGGCCCGGTCCACCTGGTCCTGGCTCATCGGGGGAACAGGCAGCGGATGGGCATTGCCGGCCCGGAAGGCGTCGAGCATGAGGTGCAGGTGGCGGCGCCACACATCGGGAGCCACGTCGCGGGTGGCCGCCGCGATCCGGCTGTGTGCCCAGATGACGAAGGCCAGGTCCTGGCGCGTCACGTCGGCGCGCAGGGTGCCCTGCTGGTGGGCGCGGTCGACGATGGTCTGGGTGAGCTCGCGGATCCGGGTCAGCCGGCCGCTGACGAAGTCCGGCAGCGGAACGTGCATCGACGCCAGGTCGTTCATTCCGCTGTCATCGGCCTGCAGATCGCACAGCGTTTCGAGATAACCGCAGAAACCCTCCCACGGATCCGGCGCGCAGGCGCTCGCCTCGGCCGCGGCCAGCCAGGTCTGCAGCTTGCCCTCGAAAGCTTCCTGGACCAGGTCCGGGCGAGTCGGGAAATGCCGGTACAGCGTGCCGATCGCGACACCGGCCTGGCGTGCGATGCCCTCCAGCGACGCGTTGAGGCCCTCCCGTGCAAACGCGTCGGAGGCGGCTGCGAGCAGCGCGTCTCGGTTGCGTTGGGCGTCTCGCCGCAGAGGTCGTGTTGAACGGTTCGGCGAAGCGGATCCGGGCGGCATGGGCCGACCTTACCAAAGGTGAGGGCACCCTCATGAAGCATCTCACAAAATCTGAGGGAGTCCTCATGTTGTGCTACGTTCGGAACATGAGGGGGTCCTCCACTTGTGTCGAGGGTCCGTTCGCCGTGGATTATCCGGCGGCTCAGCCGATCTCGCGCCGTCGATGCGGTCCGCCCTCCGTGGGCGCACTGGCGGCGCAAGCCGGTTCTGCAACCAGGCAGTAACCGGCAGACAGGAACAGGAGCAACAGATGGTAGGCAAGTACGGCGACTTCTACGCCGCCAAGAAGTTCGGCTTCCCCAAGGCCGTTCCCGGCGAGCACGCCCCGTCGCCGCAGCAGTTCATGCCCGAGCACATCAACGACCCGTCGTTCTACGCCAAGGGCTGGCACAAAGAGGAGCTGGGCGACGGCTTCTACTGGGTGACCACGCCGTCAGGATACGAATCGGCGTTCATGCTCACCGGCGAGGGCGTCATCGTGATCGACGCGCCGCCGCCGCTGGGCGAGAACATCTTCGCCGCGATCGAGTCGGTCACCGACGCACCGGTCACCCACCTGGTCTACAGCCACTGGCACTCCGACCACATCGGCGCGGCGTCCATGTTCGGCCCGAAGGTGAAGATCATCGCCCACGACATCACCCGCGACCTGCTGGCCCGCTTCCCGGACAAGTACCGCCCGCTGCCGACCGAGACGTTCGACACCGAGGCCACGCTCGAGGTCGGCGGGACCAAGCTGGAACTGTCCTACAAGGGCGCCGACCACTGCCCCGGCAACATCTACATCTGGGCACCCACCCAAAAGGTGCTCACGAAGATCGACATCGTGAGCCCTGGCTCGGTGGCGTTCATGCACTGCGACTTCTCGGAAAACATCAGCGGGTTCTACCAGGCCCACGACGACATCCTGTCCTACGACTTCAAAGCCCTCATCGGCGGCCACATCACCCGCTGGGGCACCCGCGAAGACGTCGAGATCGTCCGGGAGTACTGGCACGACGTGCGCGACCACGCCGACGAGGCGCTCAAGGAGATGGCTTCCAAGGACGTCCTGGAAAGCTTCCACCACGGCATGGGCAAAGAGCACCGCCTCGTGGGCGCGGAGAACTTCATGAACTCGATGGTCAACTACATCGTCGACAAGACGCTGAGCAAGACCACCTCCAACGGCCAGACCTGGCCCGAACGGCTGGCCGGCGCCACTCCATTCACCAAGTACCACGCCTTCACCGTCATGGAGTCGACCCGCACCGAGCGCACCCACCACGGCTACCAGCGCCGCGGCGTCGGCGGACCCTGGTACATCGTCTGACCTTCCGCCCCACGCAGCACCGCCGTCGTGCCACCACCGGCGCGTCGGCGGTGCACACAGGCGACGACGCGGCTCACGCCTTGCGCCGGACAGGCGCGAGCCGCGACCCCTCGCCTGCGACGCACGGATGAGGCAGCCCCTCGCTGCAGCACGGTCCCCAACCGCGAACGGCCCGTTCGACGCGCGTTGCGGCACCCGGCCTTCGATCGCGCTGCCCGCGTAGCTCCCGTACAGAAGGACAAGCTTCATGCCTACTCACCGAGAACCCCGGCCACCGCGCGCCGTCTTACCCGTCGTGCTGCTCGCCGTGTTCGCGTTCGCCATGCTCCAGTCACTGCTCAATCCGGTACTGCCCGCGCTGCGGCAGGAACTGGGCACAACACAGCAGCTGATCCCGTGGGTCATGACAGCCTTCCTGCTGTCGACCTCGGTCTTCACCCCCGTCGTCGGGCGGCTGGGCGATCGGTACGGCAAGGACCGCGTGCTCACCGCTTCGCTGATCGCGCTAGCCACTGGATCAGCGATCTGTGCGCTGGCACCGAACATCGCCATCATGATCCTCGGCCGAGCCGTACAGGGTATAGGCGGCGGCGTGATCCCCCTGGCCTACGGCATCATCCGCGACGAGCTACCGCGCCAGCGCGTGCCGGGCGCGATCGGTGTCGGCGCCGCCCTGGCAGCAGTAGGCGGCGGGGTCGGCATCGTCCTGGCCGGACCACTGACCACAGCACTCGGCATCCGGTCGCTGTTCTGGATCCCGCTGCTGCTTACCGCCGGTGCCGCAGCGGCCGCACGGCTGATCGTCCCGCCGTCACCCTCGCGCAACCCCAGCCCCATCAGCTGGCTCGCCGCCGTACTGCTCGCGGGGTGGCTGGTCGCACTGCTCGTGCCGCTTTCGCAGGGGTCCCGGTGGGGTTGGACGTCCGCCGCTGTCATCACGCCCCTGGCGGGTGCCGCCATACTGGCTGCCGCCTGGGTCGCGGTGGAGAGGCGCTCCGGCCGGCCATTGATCGACATGCGGATGATGCGGATCACCGCCGTATGGACGACCAACCTGGTGTCGCTGCTGTTCGGCGTCGGACTGTTCGCGGTCATGACATACCTGCCGGTCTTCGTCCAGACTGCGCCGGCGACCGGCTACGGCTTCGGGGCCAGCGCCACCCAGGCAGGCCTCATCCTGCTGCCGATGACCGTGGCGATGTTCTTCGCCGGGCTCGCCTCCGCGCGGCTGACCGCACGGTTCGGATCCCGGCTCGTGCTGGTCGCAGCGTCGGCGCTGTACACCGCCGGGATCACCATCATCGCCATCCGACACGACCACCAATGGCAGGTGCTGGTAGCACTGGCGCTGCTGGGCGCCGCGCTCGGGACCGCGTTCTCCACGATGTCCAACATCATCGTCGCCGCCGTACGCCCGGACCAGACAGGCGTGGCCAACGGCGTCACCGCCAACGTCCGCACCATCGGCGGGTCGATCGGCGTCGCACTCATGAGCGGCGTCATCGGCGCGCATACCCCTGCGGGCGGCCCGTCCGCCGAGTCCGGCTACACCTGCGGATTCGCGACCCTGGCTGTGGCCGGCCTGGCCGCGCTGGCGACCACGGTGCTCATCGCCCGACACCACCGACTCGGCCGGACGCCACCTGCGGCCTGACGGCCGGACCCCAGGTCGGGAGTCGCGGGTCCCCGGCCGCGCATCCTCCGCCCTCGGGCAGGGCCCATGTAACCGCTCAGTCGGCAGTGGGGTAGATGTCCCGCCGAGCCGGTGGCGCTGCGTTCCGGACGGTGAGGTTGAGCGCTTGGACGAGTCGGGCACACTCAACCGAACGTCGATGGCCACGCACGCGCCGGATACGTTTGGCCTGATCGATGCCATGGACTTTGCCGGACAGCTGACATGAGTATGCGCTCAAGTACAGCGCTCATAAACGCCTTCACCCAACCCGTATACGCCGTGACCCTGCCAATTGGTGAATACGGTCCGCCGCCACGCCACGACGCGGTCATGCTGGGCGTCGGAGCCGAAACCCAGCCTTCGGAGCTGCTGCGGCGTCGTACCTGGCTGGCGCCGCCGGAGAAGGGTGTTTTCAATGACATGGCCCCGGTCCACGGTGGCGGACCGGGGCCTGCGCGGCGAGCCTCAGCAGACCGCCCTGGCTGCGTCGGTGATGAGTTCAGCCACGACCCTGGGGTTGCTGAGCATCACGACGTGCGACGAATTCGGCACTTCGACGACCTTGCGGGCGTTGGCGCGGCTGTACATCCAGCGTTGGGTGGCAGGCGGGATCGCCTTGTCCTGGCCGGCGACCAGCGCCCATGTCGGGATCGTCTTCCAGGCCGTGGCGGTGGTCGGGAAGATGAAGGAGTCGGCGTCGAACGGCCGCTGCGTGGCCTGCAAGGTCCGGAAGGCGCTGGTGGAGATGTCGGCGGCGAAGGCCGCCTGGCCGTCCTTGCTCAGGTACAGGTCGATTCCGGTGGTGCCGTCGGCCTTGGTGTACGGCACGCCCACGCTCACCGGCGCGACCTCGCTGCCGGGGAACTTGGTGATGAGTTCGCCCTGCGTCTCGCCGACCTCGGGCACGAACGCCGCGATGTAGACCAGCGCCTTGACGTTGGACTTCCCGGCGGCGGCGTTGGTGATGACCGTTCCGCCCATGGAGTGCGCGACCAGCACGACCGGACCGCTGATCGAGTCCAGCAGGCTCGCGACGTACGGCGCGTCGGTGGGGATTCCCCGCAGGGGGTTCGCCGCGCAGACGGTGCTGTAGCCCTTGCCCTGCAACTGCTGGATGGTCGCGTTCCAGCAGGACGAGTCGGCGTAGCCGCCGTGCACGAGCACGATGGTCGGCTTGGCCGACCCGGTGGTGCCGGTGGTCTCGGCGAACACGGCCGGGCCGGTGGCGAGCGCCGTTGCGGTGAGCGCGAGGCCGGCGCCTGCGCCGGTGACGAGGGTCCGCCGGGAGATCTGGTGGGACATTGTTGTGCTCCTACTCGTGGTGGGTATCAGTTGGCCGCGGAGGCTGCGGCCTGGCGGATGAGGTCGGCGACGGCGGTCGGCTGGGAGGCGTACACGGCGTGGCTGCCGGTCGCCTCGGCGGTGATCGCGCCGACGCGGGCGGCCATGGCCCGCTGCGCGCCCGGCGGGATCATGCGGTCGTCGGTGGCGACCAGGTACCAGGCGGGCTTGTGCCGCCATGCCGGCTCGGTGACGGCGCCGGCCAGGCAGCCGACGCCCCAGGGGACCTGCGAGTCGGCCAGGAACGCCGCGTCCTGGGCAGACAGGTCGCCGGCGAACGAGGCGTGGAACCTGTCCCGGTCAAGGAACAGGAACCCGTCGCGGGGCGGCAGGATCGGCGGGACGGGCGCGCCGGGCGGCGGGTCGGCGATCAGCGTGTTGACCGACTCTCCCTTGTCCGGTGCGAACGCCGCGATGTAGACCAGGCCCGCGACGGCTTCGTGGGTGCCGGCTTCGCTGATGACGGCGCCGCCGTAGGAGTGCCCGACGAGGATGGCCGGACCGTCGAGGTCGTCGAGGATGAACCGGGTGGCGGCGACGTCGCCTTCCAGCGACAGTGTCGGGTTCTGCACGATCTTGACGTGGTATCCGTCGGCGGTCAGCAGCCGGTGCACGGCCTGCCAGCCGGAACCGTCGACGAAACCGCCGTGCACCAGCACGACGTTGCGGATGGGTTTGCTCATGGGGTTGCTCCCGAATCGCTGTGCGGCGGGCGGACCGCCCGCCGCTTCGCAACCCATGCAACCGGTTCCGCAAGCCCCGGACCAGGCAGGACAACATGCAGAACTACGTCTGCCCGGCCATCGCGGCTCTGCTGCGGCAGGTGGCCGCCTGCTGGTGTTCGCCGATCGACTCGAAGAGCTCGGCGGCATTCAGCAGAACCTGTCGTGCTTGATCGGCGTGGGAGGCGTCGTAAAGCTCGGCCAACATCCAGAGCATGGTGGCCTGCAGCAGCCGGTTGTCGGTGCCTTTGAGCAGGTCGACCGCGCGCAACATCAGTGGTATGCCTTCGTCGGCGCGGCCTGCGGTGCCCAGCGCCTGGGCGATGCGCGACAGCACGACCGGCAGAGTGCCTTCGGCGATCGTGGGGGTCATGCCGGCAGACGGGTCCTCGGCCAGCCGCAGTGACTGCTGGTAGCAGACGAGTGCTTCGTCGGTGTCGCCGAGCGCCACCGCGATGTAGCCACGCAGGATCCAGGCCTGGCAGGTGGCGTCGATGTCGCCGGCCTGCTGGAACAGGTCAGCCGCCGTGCGTGCGGCGTCCTGGGCCGCTGACAGATCGCCCAGTCTGCGTTGGGCGACGGCGGTGTAGTGCAGCGCCCACGCCTGTTGCAGCACGTCGCCGGCCGCGTCGGCGAGGGCGAGTGCGCGCGCGGTGAGGTCGAGCGCAGGCCGCGCGTCGCGCCACGGCAGCGTATGGGTCCAGGCCACATAGTTGAGGAACTCGGCCTGCAGCCGGATGTCGCCCAGGTGGACGGCCGAGTCGTAGCCGAGGGCGAACACGTCGCGCCATCGGTGCCAGTGCACCCACCGGTCGGAGAACCAGTGCATCGCGCCGACTGCCTGCGTCACCGCAGCGTGGTCGCCGTCGACCGCGGCGGCGCCCAGGGCCGGGAACCAGTGCTCGGCTTCGGCCCGGATCCAGCTGTCGGCGTCGTCGGTGGTGGCGAACGTGGTGCGGTCGCCGCCGGGTTCGAACCACCGTCCTGCGGCGGTCAGGGTATCCAGCAGCCAGGTGATCATCCGCCGGCGGGCGGAGGTCACCTCGGCTGCGGTGTCTTCGTGTTCGGCGCGCCGGTGGGCATAGAGACGCACCAGGTCGTGGAAACGGTAGCGTCCATTCGGCGCCGTCTCCAGCAGACCGAGATCCACTAGATCGTCGAGATGCTCCTCGGCGGTCGTCGCAGACATCTGCACGATCTCCGAAGCCAGCGCCGCGTTGAAGTCCGCGCCGGGCACCAGCGCGATCTGCCGGAACAGCCTCCGGGTCGGCTCGGGTAGCTGCTCGTACGACACCCCGAACGCGGCGGCGACTTGCAGGTCACCGGCGCTGAGCTGGTCGAGGCGCCGCTCGGCGGCCGCCAGCCGCAGCACCAGGTCGGCCACGCTCCACTGCGGCCGGGACAGCAGCCGGTTGCCGGCGATGCGCAGCGCCAGCGGCAGCCCGCCCAACAGTTTCACCAGACCGTCCATGTCCTCGTGGCGAGGCGCAGACGCGCCGTCGGCGAGTATGCGCGTCATCAGGTCCTGTGCATCGGCGGTCGGCATCGGCGTCAGCTGCAGCCGCTGTACGCCTACCAGCCCTGCCAGCACGCGGCGGCTGGTGACGATGAGACGGCTGCTGCCGGCTCCCGGCTGCAGCGGCCGGACCTGTGCTTCGGTCGCCGCGTCGTCGACGATCACCAGGACGCGTCGTTCACGCAGCAGTTGCCGGTAGCGGGCGGCTCGTTCGGCCGGGTCTTGTGGAAGGTGCGGGTCGCGTACTCCCAGCGCTCGCAGGAGACGGGCCAGCATCTCGTCGCTGGGTGACGGGCGCCTGGTCATGCCGTGCGCTTCGATGAAGTGCACGCCGCCGGGGAAGCGGTCCCGTACGTGGTGCGCGGCGCGTACCGCCAACGTCGTCTTGCCCAGGCCGGCACCGCCGGAGATCACCGCGGTGCCTGCCTGGTCGTCGGCGCGGGCCCGGTCCTGGACGCGGTGCAGGAGCCAGGCCAGTTCGGCGGCCCGGCCGGTGAAGTCGCCGAGCGGGCCGGGCAGTTCACAGGAGCCAGGCGCGGCGCTGAGGTAGGCCGAGCGGGTCCGGCCTGCCTTCGCCAGGGCCAGGAGCCGCTCGCGGGGCTGGTCGTCGAGTTTGAGCGCGTCGGCGATCTGCGCCACCGTCCGGCGTTGCGGGCCGAGGGCCCGGCCGCGTTCCATGTCGCTGAGTGCCCGCACGCTGACGCCGGAGGCCTCGGACAGCTCCTCCAGCGTCAGGCCGGCGTCGTGGCGGGCGGTGCGCAACTCTGCTGCGAACGTGCTGCTCACCGGGCACCGGCCGCAGCCTGGCGGATCAGGTCGGCGACGGCTTGGGGTTGTGACACGTACACGGCATGGCTGCCGGGTGTCTCGGCGACGGTCGATCCGGCGCGCTCGGCCATGGCCCGCTGAGCCGGTGGCGGGATCATCCGGTCATCGGCGGCCACGAGGTACCAGCTGGGCTTGTACCGCCACGCCGCATCCGAGACGGCCCCGGACAGCGCGTCGACACCCCATGGCACCTGCGAGTCGGCCAGGAACTGTGCCTCGTCCAGCGGCACGTCCGCGGCGAACGAGGCGTGGAACTTGTCCCGGTCGAGGAGCAGGAACCCGTCCTGCGGCGGCAGGATCGGCGGCACCGGCGCGCCAGGCGGCGGGTCGGCGATCAGGGTGTTGACCGACTCGCCCTTGTCGGGTGCGAACGCCGCGACGTAGGCCAGTGCGGCCACCGCCGGGTGATTGCCGGCTTCGCTGATGACCGCGCCACCGTAGGAGTGGCCGACGAGTACGGTCGGGCCGTTCTGGCGCTGCAGGACCCGCCGGGTCGCCTCAGCATCACCGGCCAGCGACAAGGTCGGGTTCTGCACGATGCTGACGTTGAAGCCGTCACGGCGCAGCAGCTGGTAGACCTTCTGCCAGCCGGAGCCGTCGACGAAACCGCCGTGCACCAGCACGACGTTGTTGATGTTGGTCATCGTCTTCTCCAGGTGTTCACCGGTTGATGGAACCTAAAGCCGACGTTATGGACATGCGGTGGCCTGCCGCGTCTGTCAAATGACCGGTCAGTCCGTAAGGTCGCCGTCTTCGCCGGGAAGGCGGCCGAGCGCCTCGTGCAGCCCCGCGCGGGAGGTCACGCCGAGCTTCGGGAAGATCTGGTGCAGGTGGTAGCCCACAGTGCGGGCCGACAGGAACAGCCGTTCGGCGATCTGCTTGTTGGTCAGCCCCGTCGCGGCCAGCCGGGCGATCTGCAACTGCTGGGCGGTCAGCACCGCCACCTGCTCACCACCGGCAGGACTGTCGCGATGCAGTCCGGTCGCGCGCAGTTCGTTGACGGCCCGGTGCGCCCAGGGCCGGGCCTGCAGTTGGTCGAACAGATCCGCGGCCGCCTGCAGCTGAGGACGGGCCGCGGCCGGCGACCGGGTGCGGCGTAACCGTTCGCCGTAGGCCAAATGGATGCGGGCCAGGTCGAACGGCCACCGGTCGGCACCGGGCGACGCCAGCGCCAGGTCGAAAAGCGGTGCGAAGGAGGCGTCATCGGCTGCCATGGCACGGGCGCCGGCCGCGGTGAGTGCCAGGCGGGGCGACAGCTCCGCCACGTGTGATCGTTCGGCGGCGGCGACGTGGGCGCGGGCGTCATCTGCCCGGCCGGTGCGGGCGGCCGCCTCGACCACCTCCATGATCAGCCACAGTGCGTTCGGTGCGTGCGGTGCCAGGCTGCCGACGGGGCTGACCGTGCTCGCGCACCGGTACGCCTCTTCGAAGTCGGCCTTTGACAGCGCAGCGAGAGCACGGATGTGCCATGCGTACGACATGATGGCGCCTGCCCGGCGGGGACCTGCCCAGCGGGTCAGCTGCTGGGTGAGTTCGTGGGCGGTGTCGTCGTCGCCGCGCGCCGCGGCGACCAGCGCTTGCAGGAACAGGCTCGGCCAGCGCAGCAGCGTGTAGTCGTGGCTCTGGCACAGGTCGATCGCCTCGGCCGTGAGCGCGGCCAGGTCGTCCCAGCGGCCGGTGAAATAGGCGTCGTTGGCCAGCAGTGACAGAGCCTCGATCGCAGAGGTCACCGCTCCGCCCTCACGGCCGTGCCGCACCGCCCGCCACAGCGGCTCGCGGCACTCGCCGATCCGGTCGAGATAACTGGCGGCGATCGCGGTTCGGACGATGCGCGCGGGGCTGTTCTCCCGGCGCAGCGCCGCGATCGCGGTGTCGAGGGTGTCCAGAATCGGCAGCGCCCTGTGCGCGGGGTCGCCGAAGGTGGCGGCCAGGACGGAAATCAGCTGCGGCGCGCGGGGCTCCAGCCGGTCCACCGTGGCATGAAAGGTCGCCCAGAACTCGGCCCGACCGGCGAAGAAGCAGACCATCAGCAGCGTGTACAGCGCCTCGATCAGGGTCTTGTCGTGGGCGTCGCGCGGTTGCGGCAGTGCGTCGATCGCGGCGGCCAGTAGCCGGTAGGCGGAGTCGACATCACCAGCCTCGTTGAGCAGGTGGTAGGCGCCGGCGACCGCGCCGGCTAGCGACCCGTGGTGTTCGGGGTCGGCACGGCGGGCGGCATCGAGAAGGGCCGGCACTTCGCGTAGGTCTCCGGTGACGACGGCACCGAAGTAGGCGGCTTCGGCCAACCGGGCGCTTCGGGCACCGCCGTCGGGGCTGAGATCAGCAGCGCGCAGGAGTTCGGTGATCGCGACAACGGAGTCACCGCGAAACAGGTTGATGTGGGCAACGTGCTCCAGCAGCGCGGCAGTCGCCTCGTCCGGGCCGGTGCTGGCCTCGGCCAGATGCCATGCCCGCCGGTGGACGTCGCGGCGATGATGTTCGGCAAGCCTGCGGTGGGCTTCTCGTAGCTGTTCGCCGGTGGTGCATCCGATGATCACAGACCGAATCAGGGTGTGGCGGAAGCTCAGCTTGGCTGCGGCGACGTCCACGGACACCAGCCGCATGTTCACGGCCGGGGCCAGGTCAGCAGCGGCTCTGCGCGGCTCGGCGATGACACTGAGGTCGCCGGTGCCGTCGAGTACCGCCAACAGGAGGGCTTGGCGTGTCGCTTTCGGAAGGTCACCGATGCGGGCGGCGAAGACCTGTTGCAGCCGACCGGTGATCGGCAGGACGGCCGTCAGCGGGCCTGGACCTTGCGTGGATAAGGCTATGGGCAGCTCCAGCAGCGCCAGCGGATTGCCCTGAGCCTCGGCAAGCAGCCGTTGCCGGGGCCGGGCCGCCAGCGCCGGGTAGCGGCTGTCGAGCAGACGCTGGGAAGCTTCGTCGGACAGCGGCGCGAGCTCGTAGGTGGACAGCCCGCTGGTGTCGAACGCCGTCGGTTCTCCGGTCCGGGCAGTGGCGAGTACGCCGATGCGGTGCCCGGCGACCCGCCGGGCGCAGAACGCGAGGATCTGTGCGCTGATCGGATCCAGCCATGGCATGTCGTCGACGATCAGCAAGAGCGGACGCGCAGTGGCCGCTCGGATGAGCAGCTGCAGGGCGGCGTTCGAGATCGCCAGCCGATTGGCGTTGATGGAGGCGTCGAGGCCGAGCGCGCCGCGCAACGCGGCCCGGTGTGCGGGTTCGAGGCGGTCGAGGTCGGCCAGCAGCGGTGACACCACCTGGGCCAAGCCGGTGAAGCTGACGTTCGCGTCGTGTTCGACTCCGACGGCCCAGATGACCTGCGTCCCCAGGGCCGCGGCATGATTTGCGGCGTCGGCGACCAGCACCGATTTGCCTATCCCGGCGTCGCCGAGGATGACCAACGCTGCGCCGCTGGTGGTGGTGCCCTCGACGAAAGACCGTACGAAGGCGATGTCGTCGTCGCGGCCGATAAGCGACGGGTCGTGCCGCGCCCAGGCAACGCGGCCGTGGGGTTCGCTCATCTCCGCTCCTGACGCAGCCGCTGCCGAAAGTCCGCGCTGCCTGACCGATCGGGCGACCTGTCGCGGCCCCTGAGGATCGCCCTCGGCTGGTACTGCGGCTTCTCCTGGCAGCGTAGCCGTTGGAAGGATCATCAACGCGAGGGAATCTGCCCTGATGGGCGCTTCAGACCCTTTTATGGCTCTTGGAGGCACGCACCCACGGGTGGCCCCCCGTGCTTCACCCGAGGGTGTGCCGAGGGCTGGCACGGGTCGCAAAACGCCGACGCAGCAGCGGCCGCGCTGGCCGCCGGCGGTGCCTGGGCACTGGGCAACCAGCCCCCGCAGCGGCCAAAGTCGCCGCACACGCGCCGGTGGACGTCAGCCTCGTCGGGTTCGCCACACGTTCCGGGCCTCAGCCAGGACTCTCCATGGTGCCGGTGTTGGTCGACCCGTGGTGGTGCTCGGGTGTGGGGTGAGTTACCGGTTGGCAGCCCGCTGGCTGTCGCGTTGAGCTCGTACGTTGTGGCTGGCTGTGGCGTTCTGGCAGCGGCCGGTGGCCAGGTTCCACTTCCAGCCGTGCAGCTGGCAGGTGAGCTGGTCGCCCTCGACGATGCCGAAGCGGGTCAGATCGGCCTTCAGGTGCGGGCAGCGCCGCTGGAACGACCAGCCGCCCACGGTGATGTCCTCCGCGTCGGGCCGCTGCGACTCGTACCAGCCCTCGGC